>NZ_CP010975.1:1247621-1559526 GCF_000981765.1 Kangiella geojedonensis
GGTTCTCCAGCTAAAAGTTTATTAACGCCTGATAACCATGCGCTAATTTTGATTGATCACCAACCACAAATGGCATTTGCAACCAAGTCACATGACATTGTTGAGCTAAGAAACAACGTAACGGGGCTCGCAAAATCTGCTAAGGCTTTTAATGTACCAACGATTTTAACGACCGTTGCAGAAAAATCTTTTAGCGGACCTCTTTTCCCAGAACTTAAAGCGGTTTTTCCAAAACAAACACCCATTGATCGTACAACGATGAATACTTGGGAAGATGACCGTGTAACTAAGAAGTTTAAAAGCTACAAGAAAGACAAGCTCGTTATAGCTGCACTTTGGACTGAGGTTTGTGGTGTGGGCCCTGTACTTTCTGCTATTGAAGATGGGTATGAAGTTTATTTTGTCACTGATGCGTCAGGCGGTGTAAGTAAAGAAGCGCACGATATGGCAGTTCAAAGAATGATTCAAGCAGGAGCACGACCAATAACTTGGATTCAATATTTGCTAGAACTTCAACGCGATTGGGCTAGAGGAGAAACCTATAAAGCCGTTACTGATATCGCAAAAGAACACGGCGGCGGCTACGGTCTAGGAATCATCTACGCTAAAGAAATGTTTAATGCAAAAGAGGGTAAGTAAGCATTACTTAATATTAAAACTGGAAGGTCGCGTTAGCGGCTTTCCAGCTTTAATAATTCATAAATATTTAAATAGGAGCTGATAAAAATGAATATTGTCAAAGGAATTCTAGGTACACTGATTTTATATGGTACGACATTCGCTGCTTCAGCTGCTGATATGATCGTTCACAACGCAAAAATAACCACATATGATGGTAAAGAGTACACAGCATTTTCTGTCGAAGATGGTCGATTTAAAAACTTAAGCACGAGCAGTCAAGAGTTACTCGGCAAAGCAACAAAAGACACCATCATTATTAATGCGCAGCAAAAACGCGTTATTCCAGGAATTAATGACTCACACTTGCATGTCGTACGCGGTGGTAGGTTTTATAACCTTGAAACAAGGTGGGAAGGAATTGACTCGCTGGCACAAGGTATTGATATGATCAGACAACAGGCAGAGCGAACACCAAAGGGACAGTGGGTACGTGTCATTGGTGGTTGGAGTCCATACCAATTTAAAGAAAAGCGTATGCCGACTCCTAATGAGTTGACTAAAGCTGCACCTGACACACCAGTTTTTGTTTTACACCTTTACTCGGGCGGCGTGCTAAATAAAAAAGCTTTAGACGTTTTAAATATCACTAAAGATACTGTTGCCCCCAAAGGCAGTCGTTATGAAAGAGATTCTGAGGGCAACCCCACTGGGCGCTTAATTGCAGATCCTAATCCAATGATTCTGTATAAGACGATTGCAGCACTGCCACACATGACGCAACAGGAACAAATGAATTCTAGTCGTCAGTATTACCGAAAACTTCTGAGCCTGGGCGTTACCAGTGTCATCGATGCAGGTGGCGGAGGGCATGTCTTTCCTGAAAACTACCAAGCATCAACAGCGCTTGCCGCAACAGGTGAATTGCCGATTAGAGTGTCTAACTATTTATTCCCGCAAAAGCCTGAGCAGGAGATGAAAAGCTTTATGGATTGGATGAGTAATTATCGTAGCAATCAAAACCTGCACCTCCATATGAATGACGGTTACGTTATTGAGGGCGGGGGAGAACTCCTTGCTTGGAAAGCCTCCGATTATGAAAACTTCACGTCAAGCCGACCAGAACTGCATGTGGATGCGGAAAAAGAGCTTGAGCAAGTAGTACGTTTACATTTACTGCAAAAATGGCCTTTTAGATTACATGCGACTTACAATGAATCAATAGACCGAATGCTTGACCTTTTTGAGAAAATCCACAAAACACAACCTTTAAACTCCGTCCGTTGGGTTTTGGATCATGCCGAAACGATTTCTGATAAAAACTTAACGAGAGTTAAATCTTTAGGTGGAGCTATTGCAGTTCAAGGGAGAATGGCTTTTGCTGGCGAAGACTTCCTTGCTCGATATGGTAAAACGCAAACCGAAAGAACACCTCCTATTAAGAAAATGATTGAAATGGGTATACCTGTGGGACTTGGTACTGACGGTACTCGTGTCTCAAGTTTTAATCCTTGGGCAACTTATTACTGGGCGGTTTCAGGTAAAACGGTTGGTGATACACAGCTATATAATAAGGAGAATATTTTAGACAGAATAACTGCATTGAAGTTATTCACGTCTCGCAGTGCATATTTCTCTGGAGAAGAGCTTGTTAAAGGACAAATAAAGGAAGGGATGTATGCAGACTTTTCAATCCTAAACCACGACATTTTAAATGTTAATGAAAAGTACTTGCTTAAGACTCAGTCTATACTGACAGTTGTGGACGGAAAAATCCGTTTTACTGATGAGGAGTCATTTCCAGAGTTTCACATCTCACAAGACAAAGCTTTACCAGAATGGTCTCCCGTGAATCATTTTGACTGATTGTCTTGCCTAAACAAAAGGACAGGGCTTAGCTCTGTCCTTAATGTTATTGTAGAAGCATGTGGTTATCAATTAGCTAACCTGTTGAAGTTTCGTATAGAAGAGTAGAGCAAACTTATTACTAGGGTGGAGCATATCTAAGCGCTGCAATAGAAAAGACATACGTAAATTTGAATATTATTAATTTAACATAATATAAGTTATGCGTATAATGTGATAGCAGATATTACATTAGGTTTAAATTTGGTGCTCTTACCAGTATAGTTAATAGACTACGTTTATATATGGGGATTTATGTTTTCTAAAACGACTGTACTCTCTGCAACACTTCTCTCTGTTGTATTTATTCCAAATACTGCCTTTTCTTATAGTGATGAAACTGACGTAAACATTGGTGGCGCTGTCCGGCTAAATTACGGCTGGAAAGATTACGATGATGATAGCGACGGTGCTTTCGATTTTGAGCTATTCGCTGTGGATGTCGATATCACTAAAGGAAAATGGTTTGTCGATTCTCAGTTTAGATTTTATCAAACATTCAATGCGATACATCATGCTGAAATTGGTTATAACTTTGACGACTCCAATCGTTTGGCTGTTGGCGTGTCTCAGGTTCCATTTGGGATTAGCCCTTATGCCTCTCATGGCTTCTGGTTTGGTGGTACCTATTATCTAGGCTTTGAAGATGATTACGATACGGGCGTTAAATGGACTAAGTCTACCGGTGACTGGACATTTGATACGGCTTACTTCTTCAATAGCGAATATGATGATTCAGCTCGTTATGGTCGGTATTCATTTGATGTAGCCAGCATTGATGGAAGTGATAACAAAGAAGATGGTCATGGTAACTTCCGTGCCCAGTATCAATGGGGAGACCACACCGTTGGTGCCTCTGTTCAAGCCGGTAAATTCCGCAATCGTACTACTGGTGAAAAAGGTGATCATGTCGCCGCGGCAGTTCATTTCGATGGACACTTCGATAGTTGGAATATCCAACTTCAGCATATTTATTATGATTTCGAAGCTTCTCCAGAGCTACAAACTCAAAATAATCGCATCGCGATGTCTGCTTTTGACTTTCCTTTTGAGATAGCTGCTGAGGCAAACGTTACTAGTTTTAATGTTGCTAAAACCTTCAAGGTGGGGAATGACTTCCTTGATAAAGTAGTCTGTTACAACGACTACACTTATACAGCGACTGAAGATAAGCCGGGTTTAACAGACTCTATTCAAAATGTTACTGGCTGCACTCTGATTAAAGACGGACTTTATACCTATATCGACTGGATTGCTGGTAAGAACATGTGGTTTGCAGGTGGCCCAGGTATAGGCGTCTATAATGGACCAGAAAAATGGCATTCTCGTTTAAATATTAATATTGGTTACTACTTCTAAGGGGGATTCATGAGTGACTCTTTAAAAGAGCACAATTCAACCAACAATCCATTACATGAAAAGTACGACGCAGACCATGAAGTCGGGGAAAATAATGTAGAAGTCCTTGGGATGGATCTTCACAACCCAGTGTTCTTTGCCTCTGCATTCTTTGTGGTTCTTTTCGTCATCCTTACCCTACTCTTTCCACAACAATCGAGCGACTATTATGAAGCGGCGAAGGGCTGGTCAATTAACAACTTTGATTGGCTCTTTATGATCGCAGGTAATATTTTTGTGTTGTTCTGTCTATTTTTGCTGCTGTCACCATTAGGACGCGTCCGTATTGGTGGTAAACAAGCAAAGCCAGAGTTTTCACTAGTCTCTTGGTTTGCCATGTTATTTGCAGCAGGCATGGGAATCGGCTTGATGTTTTTCAGCGTGGCCGAACCTGTGGGATATTTTACCAGTGATGGCGCTACGCCATTTAATGTTCCGCCAGGAGCTCCGGAGTCAGAAGAAGCGGCTATGGGCGCCACCATGTTTCACTGGGGATTACATCCTTGGGGGATTTACGCTGTGGTGGGGTTATCTCTGGCCTTCTTCGCTTATAACTGCAACTTACCATTAACCATCCGCTCCACCTTCTACCCTATTTTTGGGGATCGCGTATGGGGCGCAACCGGTAATATTATTGATACGGTAGCAGTTTTAGCCACTATATTTGGTTTAGCAACCTCATTAGGCTTTGGCGCGAGCCAAGCTGCCAGTGGCTTGCACTTCTTGTATGAAGGGATTCCAAACACTATTACAACCCAGCTGGCCATTATTTTTGGTGTAACAGTGATTGCTATATTCTCTGTGGTTAGAGGATTAGAAGGCGGTGTCAAAGTATTGAGTAATATCAATATGTCACTAGCAGCAATTCTTATGATATTTGTATTTATTGCTGGCTCTACTGTCATGTTGCTCAGTGGCGTTGGAAAAACGCTGATGAGCTATGCAGAGAATGTCATACCCTTAAGTAATTGGATTGGTCGTGAAGACCAAGGTTTTTATAAAGGTTGGACGATATTCTATTGGGCATGGTGGATATCATGGTCTCCTTTTGTTGGTATGTTTATTGCGCGCGTGTCGAAAGGTCGAACGGTTCGACAGTTTATCTCGGCAGTCTTAATCATCCCTACTCTCTTAACCGCGGTGTGGATGACAGTCTTCGGGCGATCCGGTATCGAGCAGGTGAAAAATGAAGTAGGGAAATTAGCGGATGGCATTGGTGAAAGTTCTTTAGCCTTGTTCCAGATGCTAGATAACCTACCACTAACCACAATCACCTCTACGATAGCGATTATTCTGGTACTAGTGTTCTTTATTACCTCATCGGACTCTGGCTCACTTGTCATCGACAGCATTACCGCTGGCGGTAAGTTAGATGCCCCCGTAACCCAGCGTGTTTTCTGGGCAACAATGGAAGGTGTTATTGCTGCAGTGTTGTTATATGGCGGTGGTAAAGAAGCGCTTGGTGCATTACAAGCCGCGGCAGTCACTGTCGGCCTGCCCTTCACAATCGTCTTACTATTGATGTGCGTGAGTTTATTTATGGGGTTAAGAGCCGCTTATAAACTGAACTACAAGAAATAGCGCTTGTGTGGAAGATAAAAAAAGCCCCTAGTTTAGGGGCTTTTTACTATTGCTTAATTAAATGGTTTAATTGAGTTGAACTGTTGGCGTATTAGTTAATGCAGGCGTACTTTATGTCTAAATAATCACTAATGCCGTATTTAGAGCCCTCTCTGCCCATGCCCGATTCTTTAACGCCACCAAACGGCGCCATTTCGTTAGAAAGCATCCCAGTATTAATGCCGACCATGCCGTACTGCAACTCTGCAACCAATCTGTTAATGCGATGCCTATTTTCGGTATAGGCGTAAGAAGCTAATCCAGCACTGGTATTATTGGCAGCAGAAATAACTTCATTATCATCGCTGAACGGGATCAGTGCCACTACGGGACCAAAGATTTCTTCACAGGCAATTTCCATATCCTTGTCTACTTTTGATAAAACCGTCGGCTCAAAAATATTCTTAAACTCACTACTGATATTGCCACCAGCCAAAATTTCAGCACCCGACTCAGTGGCCTGTTTAATTAACCGGAAGACTTTGTCGATGCCCTTTTGGTTTATCAGCGGTGTGATTTGGACACCGTCGGTAAGGCCATTCCCGAGTTTAAGATCTGAAACTTTGTTACCAAGACGCTTAATAAATTCATCGTACAAAGTCTCATGAACGAATATTCGGTTTGCGCAAACGCAAGTTTGCCCAGAGTTCCTGAATTTACTGGCCATTAAGCCATCAACAGCTTCATCAAGGTCAGCATCATCAAAGACAATAAATGGTGCATTACCACCAAGCTCCATGGTGACCTTTTGAACATTCTCCGCAGATTGTGCAATCAATTTTTTACCAACGGCAGTCGACCCCGTGAACGAAATCTTTCTCACTGCGGGATGAGATGTTAATGCTTTACCAATATCGCTAGAAGCTGTGCTTGGGACAACATTAATGACACCCTTGGGGAATCCAGCTTGCTCAGCTAATTCTGCCATAGCCAAGGCTGAAAGTGGTGTTTCAGAAGCAGGCTTAATCACTACGGTGCAGCCAGCAGCAAAAGCTGGTGCAACTTTTCGCGCAATCATTGCCTGTGGGAAGTTCCACGGAGTAATAATCCCAACAACACCAACGGGTTGCTTATGAATTTGTATCTGTTTTTTTCCATCAGGAGACGGCAACAAGTCTCCATTGATTCGTAAGGCTTCTTCGGCAAACCATTTAATATATGACGCGCCATACAAAATTTCATTCTTAGCTTCTTGTAACGGCTTGCCCTGCTCTATGGTTAATACTTCAGCTAAATCATCGGCATGATCGATAATCAATGAGTGCCACGACAAGAGCAGATTAGAGCGCTCTTTGGCAGTTGTTCTAGACCATGACGCGAAAGCTTTTGATGCCGCCTCAATCGCTTGGTTAGCATGTTCAGCAGTGCAGTCCGCCACTGTAGCAATGACACCGTTATCGAAAGGGTTATCCACTTCAAACGTATTATCGGCAGAAATCCATTGTCCGTTGATATAAGCTTGCTCTTTCAATAATTGTTTATTCATAAGTTTTCCGTTACCAAAAAAAATGGCTCTATAGTAGAGCCATCTTAACTAACCTCTGTATTATTTCAAAAGAACAGTTGGTAATAATTGTATATTTAACATTTACATACGTTCTAAAGTTTCAATCCCAAGAAGCTCTAAGCCAACCTCTAATTGATTCAAGCAGATAGACGACAGCTTCAGTAAGCTAGCACGCTTCGCTTCATCGGCCTCTTTTAAGATGTGTTGTTTTTGATAGAAAGAGCTAAACTCTTGTGCAAGATTGTACAAGTGTTCACACAAAAAGTGTGGCGCTCTCTTATCGATAGTTTTATCTAAAGCAGTCACAAACTCGAGTAGTTTAAAGGTTAATGCACGCTCGTTATCAGAGGTTGCCTGGAGAGTACCTGGCACTGCGTTAACTTCTCCTGCCTTACGCAAAATTGACTTAATTCGAGCAACCTGCATCAACAAGTAAGGTCCAGTTTTGCCTTCAAACTCACTGAATTTTTCAAGATCGAAAATGTAGTCTTTTATACGGTAGTTACGAAGATCGGCGAATTTAAGCGTAGAAATAGCCACTTTATGGGCAATTTCTTCTTTTTCTTCGTCATCAAAATCAGTACCGAAATTAGAGGCAGCGAGTTTTTTACGAGCTTCTTCTTTGGCCATTTGAATTAAGTCGTGTAACTTCATCACGCCACCAGTACGAGTTTTGAAAGGCTTGCCATCCTTGCCGTTCACCGTACCAAAATAAGTGTGTTCATAGGTCGTGCGCTTATTCATCTCCATGAGATCAGCGGCTGCAAAAACTTGCTTGAAGTGTTGCTGCTGGCGGCCGTCAACCACGTACAAAACGATATCCGCATTATCTTCATAGACACGTTCGTACAAAGTCGCAAGATCCGTTGTTCCGTACATGACGGCACCGTCGGACTTACGAAGAATAAGCGGAGGCATGATTTTCTCACCCTCATCATCAACGATAGGAACAATTAAAGCGCCCTGATCTTTGACCGAAATATTTTTCTCTTCTAACTCTTTAAGGATAACCGGAATAAATGGATCCGCATCGCTCTCGCCTTTCCATAAGTCAAAACTCACACCAAGCTCGCCGTAATCACGCTTTAAAGTGGCAATAGACACAGCGACAAAGTGCTTCCAGAGTGCAATATAGCCCTCTCGACCATTCTGTAACTCTAACGTCGCTTTGCGCGCTTTTTCCGCAGCCTCATCATCAGTTTTACAAAGACCCGACTCCTCTGGATAAATGGTTTCCAGATCCTGAATCGTAACTGGAGATTCTTCTGGATAAGGCCCAGTAAAGTCTTTATCAAAATAAGGGAGGTCCGGTTGACGCTTTTTCAGTCCTTCAATCAACATCCCCATTTGGGTTCCCCAGTCACCTAGGTGTGCGTCTGACACTACGTCATATCCCTTAAATCGGAAGATACGTTGTAACGAATCACCGATTATCGCTGTACGCAAATGCCCCACGTGCATTGACTTAGCAACATTTGGACCACCAAAGTCGATCATAACTTTAGTTTTCGATAAGTCCTCAGCAGCACCAAAAGAGGTATCTTCAGAAAAACGGCTCAGCTTTTTTGAAAGGTAGTCTTCATTAACAAAAATATTAATAAAGCCCGGGCGAACCACTTCAATGTTTTTAATGAGATCATTGTCAGCCAGGCTCGCAGCCACCTTCTCAGCAGTAACGAAAGGATTACCAGCGCCCTGCTTTGCCGCAGCCATGGCACCATTGCATTGAAAATCACCTAACTCTGGTCGTGTACAACGCACTGTTGCGCCGAAGTCGAATGATAAGTCGTTTGCTTCGAAAGCTTGACCAAATAATTGGCTTAGATCCTGTTCAATGGTGGTTAGCATGGTATTAAATCTTAGTTAATGAATAGAATTGTGTACGAAAAACTGCCGGCATTATACTAAAGTTTTCGTTAAAAATGCTATGCCAGCAAAGGGTTATCTTGCTGTTTGCTGCTTATTAATCTAAAAAGACGAACCAGGTTGCTTCAAAAAAGCCTCTTCTTCAGCTGTAGAAGGTCTACCAAGTATTGAGTTGCGATGCGGGTAGCGTCCAAAACGGTCAATGATGGCTTTGTGTTTTAATTCAAAATCATAGCCGTGCTCAGGGCCTAATGACTTAAACAGGTCTACGGCCAGTTCATGAATTGGCTTCGATTCGCTATGCATATAAGGCATGTATAAAAACTGACGTTCGACAAGACTAAGTTCTTTGTCTAACCCTTGTGCAACGGCAAATTGAGCCAAGGTCAAAGCTTGCGCGTCTTGAGAAAATGCTTTAGCGGAATCGCGGAATATGTTTCTCGAAAACTGGTCAAGAATGATCACTTCGGCTAACAAGCCTTTAGCCGTATCTCGCCACTCAAACAATTCGCCGAGTACGGATGCTTGATGATATTGACCAAATCGACTCTGGATAGACCGATCAAATTCATTACTTTTACGCCACCAGTCTTTAGGCTCGAGCTCATGGAACCAAAATTGGATAATATCATCAGCCTTCATTAAGCTGCTCCTTTATCTCAGACAACAAATTGTCGCTGGCGACTTCGATCATTTGCAGAACCTTAGTAAAACCTTCTGGCCCGCCATAATAGGGATCGGGTACTTCCTCGATCTCTAACTGAGGTGCATAGTCACGAATAAATAGCTTTAACTTATTATCATAACCATTTGTTTTTAAAAGCGATAAATTGTGGTAATTCTCAAGATCCATTGCTATAACAAGATCAAAATCCACAAAGTCTTTAGCTTCAGCTTTTCTAGAGCGAATGTAGGATAAGTCATAACCGACCTTTTGAGCTTCTTGTTGAGAGCGTTTATCTGGTGGCTCGCCAACATGAAAAGCACTTGTGCCAGCCGAATCAACGCGGATTTTGTCGGTTAAACCAGCTTCGTTAACTTTATGTTGAAAGACGCCTTCAGCTGTCGGAGAGCGACAAATATTGCCTAAACAAACAAATAACACTGAATATTGGCTCACGAACCCTCTCCCCTGTTGACTGTAACTCAGTTTTAAAGCTGATGTTGGCGATAATAAAGGTTCGCCGCGTCTAAATCTTCTTCAGTATCAACACCAAGTCCTGGCACTTCTTGCGCTTCTTCTACGTGGATATGATAACCATTAGCCAGCACTCTTAACTGCTCAAGCGACTCTAACTTCTCTATTGCAGCAGGCGATAGTTTGACGTACTGAGCTAAGAAACCAGCTCGGTAGCCATAAATACCAATATGGCGTTGACAGAGCTCAGAACGAGCAACCTGCTTTTCCTCAAAACGCCCCCGCTGCCAAGGTATGGGCGCTCGTGAGAAATAGAGCGCCTTGCCCTCTACCGACGAAACCACTTTCACAACGTTTGAATTAAACACTTCCTCATCGTCCAGAATAGGAGTGCTCAAGGTCGACATGACGCAGTCAGCGTGTTCCGCTAAATTCAACGCGACTTGGCTGATATTTTCAGGCGAAATAAAGGGTTCATCACCTTGCACATTCACCACAATGTCACTGTCGGCAAAGCCTAATGACTCGCAAACTTCTGCCAATCTATCGCTACCAGAAACATGATCCTCACGAGTCATACAGACATCGCCGCCAAACTCATTCACGGCTTGTTCGATACGCTGGTCATCGGTTGCAATTACAACTTTTGAAGCGCCGGAGAGCATTGCACGCTCATAAACATGCTGAATCATGGGCTTATCACCAATCATCGCTAAAGGCTTACCAGGCAGCCTCGTAGACGCATAACGAGCTGGAATGACAACCACGAAGTTGACTGTATCCACCACGGACATTAATCCAGTTCCTCAGCAGATACTTTCCGTGCCTGCTCTTCTAACATGACTGGAATATCGTCTTTTATTGGGTAAGCCAACTTATCAAAGCGACAGATTAACTCTTGTGCTTTTTTGCTGTACTGAAGTTCGCCTTTGCATAAAGGGCAAACTAAGATGTCTATTAATTTATGGTCCATATCTATGCTCAGAAATAACTAGTTTAATAACTGTGTTAGCAGTTGCTTTAATTCTTTATCAAGCTCTTCCGTTAACTGTGTCTTAACGGGTAAATAATACATTCTATCATCGGCCAAGTGGTGACATTTTACCGCATCTTTCTCAGTCATCAGTATCGGCCCGTTCATTCCCTTAAAGTCATCGGTTTGATACTGATGATGGTCAGGGAATACGTGAGGGGTAGCCTCTAAACCTAATGTTTTAAGCGTATCAAAAAAACGCTGTGGGTTGCCAATCGCGGCGACTGCATCCACAGCCGTGGCGTCTAATGGCTTGTCATGCCCTACCCCTTGATAACCCAGTGGCTCTAAACGCATTGATTGACCGTTAATAATTTGGATATCGACCGTTTTCAATCGCGAAGGCGGTTCTCTTAGTGGCCCCATTGGCATCAACCAACCATTTCCCAAACCTCTTGCCGAGTCTATAACCACCACTTCTAAATCTCTTTGCAAGGCATAATGTTGAAGACCATCGTCACAAATAACGATATCACAGCCTAAATCGATCAGTTTCTGTCCACCGCGGCTTCTAATAGGATCGACTACAACCGGTACTTTAGTTTGGTGAAAGATTAAATAGGGTTCATCGCCAGAAATATCGGCCGAGGTATCCTCATCAACCACCAGTGGGTGGTTTTCAGCTGCCCCACCATAACCTCGAGTTACCAAGCCAGGCTGGTAGCCTTGCTCCTTGAGCCATTGAAGAATATAGATAGATAAAGGTGTTTTTCCTGTGCCGCCAACAGTGACGTTGCCGATAACAACCACTGGTTTGGATAACTTGGTCGACTTAAACCAGCCAATGCTATACAAAGCGCGACGCGAAAAAACAAATAACCGCAACAACAATTGCAGCGGCAAAAAGAGCCATAACCACAACGGTGTCTGACGATACCATAAGCCCTCAAGAAAACTCTGGCTTTTAGAAATCGCCATTATCGTTACTCACTAAACTGCATTTGTTGAAGCCTGGTATACTCACCTTCTCGCTTCATCAACTCATCATGAGAGCCCGCCTCAATGATACGGCCCTCTTTGACCACAAGTATCTTGTCGGCACTTTCGATAGTCGACAGTCTATGTGCGACGACAATAGTGGTTCGCCCGACCATTAAAGCTTCTAGTGCTTTTTGAATATGACGCTCAGACTCGGTGTCGAGCGCAGACGTTGCTTCATCAAGAATTAAAATTGGCGCATCTTTAAGCATCGCGCGAGCAATGGCTAGACGTTGACGCTGACCGCCAGACAGTAATAAGCCATTGTCGCCAACTTGAGTGTCGAGTTGCTGGGGTAACTGTTCAATAAACTCCCATGCGTAAGCATCTTTAGCAGCTTTAATAATCTCTTCATCCGTTGCATCTTCTAATCGCCCGTAAGCGATATTGTGGCGTATAGTGTTGTTAAAGAGCACAACATTTTGCGAAACGGTCGCCATCTGCTGTCTTAATGAAGATAAGGTTAAACTGTCGATATCCATGTCATCGACTAAGATTGTACCCGAATCAGGGTTATACAGGCGTTGAATCAAGCTAGCTATGGTACTTTTGCCGCTTCCTGAACGACCAACCAGCGCGATCGTTTGCCCTGGTTCAGCGATAAACGAGACGTCTTGCAAGATAGTTTTATCCGCCTCATAAGCAAAACCAACGTTATTGAATTCAATTTTCCCTTTGGCTCTCTTGATTACGGTCGTGCCATGATCCGGTTCGTCAGGAAGATCGAGGATCTCAAAGACACTTTGCGCACCGGCAATACCACGCTGCAAATGGGTATTAACATTGCTGATATCGCGCATCGGCTTAAGGATAACACCCATCATGGTAATAAATGTCACCAGCTCGCCATCGGTCATACGGCCAGCTAATAACTCTAAACTACCAAAATACATAATCGCGGCGAAACCAAACCCTGCAACAATTTGGATCACTGGCGAAGCAATGCCTTTTGTCGCGATAAGCTTCATGTCTTGCTGACGGTTTCGATTCGCTTTATCTTTGAAGTTCTTAATTTCACGCTTAGCGCCACCGAAAATTTTAATGACCTGATTGCCTTTGATCGTTTCTTCAGCGGTTTTCGTAACGTCACCGACCACGTTTTGGATATTGCCACTGACTTTTTTCAAACGCTTAGCACTAACGTTAATGATCCAAGCAATCACGGGGACGACGATAAATAAGAACAGCGTTAAACGCCAGCTTATCAGCGTTAAATAAACCAAGACAAAAAGAATGGTGCCACCCGTACGGATTAATAAGGTAATCGCATCAGAACTTGCAACAGCAACCTGCTCCGTATTGAAAGTCATGGTTGATAACAAGTTTCCGGGGGCTCTTTCAGAGAAAAAGCGTGCTGGCTGGCGTATATATTTTTCATACAAGCTTTCGCGGAAGTCTTGGACAACTTTACGCCCAACCCAGCCCATGCAATAGGTCGACACAAAGTTGCAGATACCGCGCAGAAATATTGCGCCGATGATAAATAAAGGGGTTTGTACTAATAAGAAGAACTTGTCACGTTCTTTGAGGCCATCATCAATGAGGTATTGTATGGCATTCACAAAAGAAGCCTCGATCAAAGCGAAGCCTATATTCGCGAATATACCTATTAAGAATATCCACTTGTAACGCTTGGTATAACCAAGCAATCGCTTATAAATTATTGAGCTTTTATCTGAATTCAGTTCTGACATGCACTATTTTTAAACACTAGTTATTTTCAGAGCTAGGCTTCTGCGTCGGTAGCGTTAAGTTATTAAAACCCGCTTGCCCCGCAGCATCCATAACCGTAATCACGGCTTGATAGGGAGCAGCCGCATCTGCGCTGATTATAACAGGTGTTTGATGGTCTGTGGACGATTGTTTTAGTGCTTCTTTTATCGTACCCACATCGCGATTGACCAGTCCATTTCCGTTAACAAAAACCTCTCCGGTTTTAGACACAGTTACTTCGATTGAATCGCTAGGTGATTCTAGAGCTTCTCCATTTGCTTCAGGTAACGTTAGGCTCACCTTGGTTTCTTTCTTGAAACTGGTCGACACCATAAAAAAGATCAGCAGCAGGAAGACCACATCAATTAAGGGGGTTAAATTTATCTGCACATCTTCTTTTTTCTTTTTTAACCACATAAGCTGTGCCTAATTAATCTTGACTAGAGGTAAAGATTTCGCGCTCGCCATGCAAAACATCCACCATTTTCAGGGCTTCTTGCTCCATGTCCGTCACTAACTCTTCGACACGACGGATAAAATGACGATGTAACACTAGGGTTGGAATGGCGACGGCCATGCCTGCCGCTGTAGTGATTAAAGCCTCCGAGATACCGCCAGCCAAGGCATCAGCATTTCCGACCCCTTCCACTCTCATCACGGTAAAGACTTTGATCATGCCGATAACAGTTCCTAATAGGCCCAACAAAGGTGCAACAAGTGCAATAGAACCCAGTGTATTAAGATAACGTTCTAAGCGTACTATAACGGCTCTTCCCGCCTCATTAATACTGGCTTTCATCGACTCGCGACCGTATTGATGATTCAACAAGCCTGCGGTTAACACCTCACCGAGTTCTGAGCTGTTTTTCAGATCGCGCATTTTGCTTTTATCGAACTGGCCATTTTTAATCCAAGTCCATACCTGAGCAACTAAGTGCTTTGGCAGAATTCGTTCTCTTTTTAATGCCCAAATGCGTTCAACAATAATTCCCATGGCGATTAATGAACAGATAGCGATTGGTACCATCGTCCAGCCACCAGCTTTGAATAGATCAAAAAGCGTTCCCGTCGACGATGCCCCAGCCGTAGCGAGTACTGTTGTTGATGTGATTGCGAAAGATATGACCATGAGCCCCATTACCTCAATGCGTGAATCTACACAGATTAGGCTATACGCCCGAAAACTGTATAAATATTAATCATTTATTATTAATTTAATCAAAATATTGTGCAGTAGCGCTCGGTTAAGAGCAAGTGTTGATTACTGACAAGTGTGAACAAATCCACCGCTTTTATCAAATACGATTATTTTTCAACCACTTCACAAGGTTTTGAGCGCCAAAACTTAAGGTTTTCACGTTCAACTTCATAACTACCTTGGTCCAGAAAATAGGTGATTTGACCATAACAACCTGTGTTTATTTGTGGAATCTTAAAGTCTTGGTAGCGAGCGACGACCTTGTCGTTGGGTAGCTTGTATCGGCTAAAGCGTTCTGTTGAGTATATTGCCAAACCAGGATTTACTTTTTTTATGAAGGGGTAAGTCGATGAACTATTACTGCCGTGATGCGGCACCAATAATATATCGGCTTCGAGTTCATCTCCCCTGTGTTCGGCTAATGAATACTCGACGTCTTTCTCAATATCCCCCGTCAACAGTATTGAAAACTGATAGTCGGGCAGCGAACTACGGACTTTAATCACACAAGAATCATTGTTACTGCCAACAGATGAGTCTTGCGGATGTAAGGCTTCAATCATAAAACTTCCAATGGTCCGATTAAAACCTGTCTCACAAAACTCCATATCTTCGCGTTGATACTTTTGTCGCGCCCATTGGCCCGCGATTGTAATTCCTACTGGTATATCAGCTTGAATATCATGTAACCCACCCGAGTGATCATTATCCTGATGGCTCAGTATCAAAGCATCTAGGTGTGAAATTTTCAGCGTATTCAGGGTTGGCGCAATATAACTTTGGTAGGCGCTACTACCTTCAGCGCCATAACCTGTGTCGTACAGAATATGGTGTCGTCCATCAGTGAGTAATACTGCTAAGCCGTGGCCCACATCAAAAACGATCAGTAACGGCCGATTTGTCGACAAGGATATTTGTATACCGTAACTGCCGATAACTATTATCACAAAGAGCGCAAACGCATAGCGAATCCTACCAAGAGGCAACCACACAAGAATAGCCGCGATTAACAAAACAATCAGCAACCAAGGCGGTAGATAAACGCTAAAGCTCAAGCTACTGAGTGATTGCTCTACTATGCTTCCAAACGCTAAAAAGTGACTGATTGAAGAGTCTATCAAGACCATTAACTGAGCCGTTAAGCCTGTAAAGTCAGCAATAGCAGCGATAATAATAAGGGGCAACACAAGCAAACTAAACAAAGGGATGATAACGACATTAATTACTAGTCCCAACAGCGTTGCTTGTTGAAAAAAGAAAAGGCTTGGAAGGACTAAGGTCGTTGAGATCGCTATTTGAATGCTGCACAAACGTTTCAGGGCAGCCAGTATTCCTGACTGCATCATGACCCGCCCTGCTAACACAAGACTAATTACCGCTACTGCGAGATAAGACATCCAGAAACTGGCTGACATCACACTCAATGGATCGATAAGCAGTATGATTCCTAAAGAAATCTTTATGCCACTAAACAAAGCAGCCTGTCGCTGCGCAAGCATTGAAACAGAAACGCAACACCACATTATCAGGGCACGAACTGTGGGTAGTGAGAAATCGGCTAAAGACGCATAAAACAAAGCCACAAGACAACCGACTACCACAGCTGGCCGCAGAGGTTCAATGATATTCCGTCGGCAGGCGCGGTTAATCCACCCTAAAAGCTTAAAAGAAAAGAACAATCCAACACCTGCCACTATGGATATGTGTAAGCCAGAAATAGCGATGAGGTGGCTTAAACCTAAATGTTGCAGGGTGGCTTTATCCTGCTGTGAAATAGCGCTCTTCTCACCAATGAGCAAGGCTTGTAATAACCCTGCATTTGAATAATGACTAAGCTCGAAGAAAATAGTTTGCCGCAGATTAGCAATACTATAGTTCTTCGCGGGCTTGAGTCTTTGTGAACTTTTTACATAGCCTTTGCCATCGAGTCGCTGCTGGAACATGTATAACTCATAATCGAAGCCTGCGTTGTTAACCGGGCCTTGTATCGGCTTCAGTTTCACGGTCATCGACCAAGTTTCGCCTAACTGATAGTGGCAGTTGTTATGGTAGTCTTTCAGCTGCAAACGTTTCCCCAGTAACTGAAGGCTGTTAGCCTTGGTTACCTTAACTTTAAACTGACAATATTCGGGATAAATAGCTGGTAATGACTTAAGCTCTGCTTCTATAATGTGCACGCTTTGATTTTCCGGCGATGGGATCTGCTGTGATAATCGCCATGATGCGTGAATAGACGACCAGCCTAACCCCATAAAAAAGCCGCTTAACAAAACAATACCCACTGATAGTAAGGGATGTTTTGAATGCTTTTGTAGGTATAATGTAGGCAGTGTGGCAGTAATCAACGCTACTGCGCACGGTGTTGAAAGTGTGGTTGCTAGTGTTGTAAGAGTGCAACAACCAAGCAACAGACCCAAAATCCATTTGAACATTCTAGGATAATCCTTATCCAAGCTTTAATAAAAGTGTTGTACGATGAACAAACGCAAGTGTAACCGTGAAACTCTATGCCGCGCAAGTTACTAAGAAAAATTACGCCAGACCCGAAAAAAGTTACTGATAATCGCTTTTTAAAGATATTCGGTAAATTGATTCACGATCCTGGTTTATGGCACCTGAACCGCTACAGTGCCTCAGGCGCATTTGCGATCGGCCTTTTTATGTGTTTTATGCCAATTCCGTTTCAAATGGTGATGGCCGCTGGTCTTGCTATTTGGTTTCGAGTGAACTTGCCTTTATCCATCTTATTATGCTGGATAACCAACCCCTTAACCATTCCACCAATGTTCTACTTCGCATACTTGGTCGGTACTTGGGTACTTTCATGGCCGCCGAGCGAGTTTGAATTTGAGCTTAGTTTTGAGTGGCTAGGCAACGAGCTTGTTCATATTTGGCAGCCGTTCTTATTGGGTTGTTTAATCTGTGGCTCGGTCGCTGCTATTATCGGTTATTACACCATTAGTTTATCTTGGCGTTACCATGTAGTGATGGCGTGGAAAGCGCGCCAACAGCGCTGGAAGGAGAAACTTTTACACAAGCTGCACTTAGACGGAGATAATGAAGAGTCCTCTCAAAACAAAAAAACTCAGGACAAGCCTGAGTCTTCTGATAAACAATAATTCTTACTTAAAGGTTTAGCGGCTTTAAGGTGCCGTCCTCTAAATGCAACTGTCGCTGCATTTTTCCAGCAAGCTCCAAATCATGGGTAACCGTAATAAAGGTCGTCCCCATTTCACGATTAAGCTCACACATAAGCTCATAAACCTGATTGGCAGTGCCGTGATCCAAGTTGCCAGTAGGCTCATCGGCCAAAACACAGTCTGGCTCAGTCACTAAAGCTCGCGCAAAAGCGATTCGCTGACGTTCGCCACCCGATAACTCAGACGGTTTATGCGTCTTACGATGCCCAAGCCCTACTTTATCGATTAAGTCGCTTGCGATAGCATGAGCTTCTTGTCGTTTCATTCCACGAATAATTAATGGCATCGCGACGTTATCTTGTGCTTCAAACTCTGGCAGTAAGTGATGAAATTGATACACAAAACCAATATGACGGTTACGGAAGTTTCCTTGTGCCTTCGGTGACAATTTATGGATATCTGTGCCATTAAGCTGGACAGTTCCTGTTGTCGGCTTGTCTAAACCACCGATTAAATGCAGTAAAGTGCTTTTACCAGAACCCGAAGAGCCGACGATGGCCAACTGCTCCCCCTTCACCACTTCTAAGCTTAAATTCGTTAACACTTGAACCTTATTAGCGCCATCATTATAAGTGCGGTTTAAAGAGTCGATCTGAATAATTGGGCTGCTCTTTACTGAATTATTCATAACGAAGTGCCTCCGCCGGTTGAGTACGTGAAGCCTTCCACGATGGATAAAGAGTCGCTAGCACGCTGATACCAAAGGCTGATAAAGCAATTTTATAGACATCATCCCAGATCAACTCAGTCGGTAAGAAATTCACAAAGTAAACATTCTTTGGGAACACGCTCATTTCGAAGGTCATTTCGATCCAGTTAATAATATCGGGTAAGTTCAGAGCGAGCAAAATCCCTAAAATAACACCCGCACCAGTACCTATGAGGCCATTAATAATACCGCTGGTCATAAATATTCTGAGAATCGAGCCAGGACTCGCTCCTAAAGTACGCAGAATAGCGATATCAGCCTGCTTCTCGTTCACCAGCATCACTAAGGAGGTTACGATATTAAAAGCCGCCACCGCTATGATAAAGGTCAGAAGAATGAACATAATCTTCTTTTCCATCTCAATGGCGTTAAATAAGGTTTGATGTTGACGCGTCCAGTTAGTCACAAAATAGTTGTAGTCCAACTGCTCAGTGAGCGACGTACTGACCTCATGGACCCTCATCACGTCTTGTGTTTTAAGCTGTAACGCTGATACGCCATCAGTAACACGTAATATTTTGGCGAGGTCATTCAGGTGAACAAACGCCATGCCTTTATCAGCTTCAGACTTTGTTTCGAAAATGCCTGCGACCGTAAAGCGTTTTGCACGAGGTTGAATACCGGCTATCGACATTCGTGTTTCTTTGAGAAACAACGACGTGACTTTATCACCAACATTGGCGCCGAGACTTCTGGCCAACGACGCACCTAGTATAATGTTAAAGCTACCATCGGCTAACGAGTCAAAAGAACCGTTACGCATGTGATCTTTAACAATCGTAACTTCGCCAATTTTTTCTGGCAAAACGCCCTGCACCACGCCGAATTGATCCGAGCCAAGGTGCTGGAACATGGTTTCAGATTGAATATAAGGAGAGGCACCAATAACGTTTGGATTCTGCAGCACAACCTCTTCTAACGCTTGCCAATCTTCTATATTGCTACCAACGCCACTTACCAAGACATGCGGAGCCATACCCAAAATTCGGTCGCGTAACTCACGCTCAAAGCCGTTCATCACAGACATCACAGTGATTAAGACCATCACGCCAAGGGCAATTCCGATCATGGATATCAGAGAAATAAAGGAAATAAAGTGATCGCGGCGCTTTGCTCTGGTGTATCGCAGGCCGACGAATAGCGAAAAAGGAAGCCTCATAGTGCTTTCTGAATAATTTAAATTGGCGTCATATTGAATGGTTCACAATTTGTAGTCAAGTTATGGAGTAGAATTAATGTTAATTATGATTAGGATATTACGCTAATTTTTTGATATTCTAGAGAAAATAATGTTTGAGGAGTCAACATCATGAAAACAATAACAGCCGCTGTTTGCGCTCTATCTTTGAGCTTCGGCATGGGGATTGGCTTAAATACGGCCAAAGCTGAAGAAGTTAAGGTGCCGGTAGCGAAGCAAGGTCAGAAAAATATTCAGGTTCCTAAGCGTGGCGTTAGTAAAGCTTACGTTGAGCAAAAGTTTGGGACGCCAAGCAATGTAGAAGGCCCTGTTGGCGATCCTCCTATTACAAAGTGGGTTTACAATGGTTACACGGTTTACTTCGAGTATGACCACGTGATTCACTCTGTAGTTCATCACGGTTAAAAGTGAAAAGTAACTGTCCAATAAAAAGCGGCTCAAAAGCCGCTTTTTTAATGGCTGACTATTATTTTTTGAGTTGCGATAAAATATAAGGCGCGACCACAACCGTCCAAAACTCGGTTTCAGGCTTGCAGTTCTCTTTAACAAACTCCATCGGCATACGCTGTATCTTTTCAGAGTCGATCAGCGGCTTGATTTCTTCCGCATTATCCAGCGACAAGTCTGCCGCACAGTTAATCAGGTCAACGTCCTGATCTATCAACAGTAAATTGCCTTTAGCGAAAAAGCGCTCGATTTCTTTCCACGCGACAATAGCAGTCTCACCATTCAGTTTCGCTACCAACTCTTCTCGTGGCGTTAACTGTGTGAAGCTATCAGTTTTCTGCTCCGCTAACTCTTCAAGTTTTTTATCGTTAGACATATCTATAAAATCCAATTAAATCAATAAAAACAATGCTTTAATTATTAATCTCAAACAAGCTTATCAAGTTCTAAATCCTGCTGTAACTGTAACCAGTTATCGCTTTGTCGAACCTGTGTCAGCGAATAATTAAGCGACTGCCCTTTCATGGTGGCTAATCGATCAGCTGATTTCGCGTCAGGCTCAAAGTCGAATGATTCAAGTAACTCACGACCTTCTTTCGGATGATTACAGACAAGCACCATGTCGCAGCCCGCAGTAACAGCGGCTTTTGCGCGTTCGTAATAGCCACCGACCACTTCAGCGCCCTTCATGCTTAAATCATCGCTGAAAATAACACCATCGAAGCTTAGTTGATTGCGCAGGATGTCTTGTAACCATAGTTCTGAAAAGCCTGCTGGCTGAGAATCTACGCTTGGATAAATCACGTGCGCAGGCATAACCGCTTGGTAGTGTTGAGCCAATTCCGCGAATACCCGCATATCTTGGCTAATAATTTGCTCGCGAGGACGATCATCAACCGGAATATCGACGTGTGAGTCCGCTTCAACTGAACCATGGCCAGGGAAATGTTTGGCCGTGGTCGCCATGCCGAAATCGTTCATGCCTTTAATAAACTCGCGACCAAGCTCAATAACTTCATCAACCTGGGTCGAGAAAGCTCGATCGCCAATAACACGGCTGATTTCATCGCCCAAATCCAATACAGGAGCAAAACTGAAGTCGATACCTACGGCTTGAACCTCAATCGCAATAAGGCTTCCCCAACGGTATGCAGATGCTTTAGCTTCTGATAAATCTTTGGCATTCTGCAAAATACTTGCCATCGCAGGGACGCTGGTAAACCCATCTCGGAAACGTTGTACTCGCCCTCCTTCATGATCCACGGCAATAAGAATGTCGCGACCAGCAGTTTCTCGCACAGCCTGTGATAGCTCCGCAATCTGTTGAGGACTGGCATAATTACGGCTAAAAAAGATAATTCCGCCTAACAGCGGATTTTGTAACATATCTTTTTCAGCGGAATTAATCTTTAAACCTTCGAGGTCCAGCATTAAAGGGCCAATGGGCATAGTTATTCCTGAGGACTTACCAAAAGGCGTATGATAACCGATCATCGAAATAACGACCATGATGAATTCCATTTCTCAATTCAACTTATGTCGCTATAATGGAGCGCGACTATGAAACGATAATGATTATTATCAACTTAAACAATAAAGGGTAACTCTATGATAACGCTTAAAAAAGCCGTCAGTACTGCTGTATTGGTTGGTGCTTTATTAGGACAGCCTGTTATCGCTGACGATCATAAACAAAAAGTCACTGCGGAAGACGCGGCTGCTTTTGTTGCTGATGCGGAAAAGCGACTAACAGAAATTGCAGAATATGCCGCACGCATTGCATGGGTGAATGCAAATTTCGTAACTCATGACACTACCGCGCTAAACGCTCAGGTTGGTGAAGAATACACCAAGCTAGGCGTTGAGCTTGCTAACGAAGCGAAAAAGTTCAATGGCTTGGACCTACCTTATGACGTTAACCGTAAGATTGAAATGATTAAGCTAGGCCTTACGCTTCCAGCACCAGCTGATGCAGAGAAAACGAAGCAGCTTGCTCAAATCACGTCGAAGCTGGATAGCATTTACGCTAAAGGTAAAAGCCCAGACGGTCGTAGTCTTGGCGAGTTAAGCCAAGTGTTACGCGAGTCTCGTGATGCTAACGAGCAACTAAAAGCTTGGACTGGCTGGCGTGAAATTTCGAAAGAAATGCGCCCTTTATATAAGCAAATGGTTGATATCGCTAACGAAGGTTCAAAAGAACTTGGTTACGCTGACACAGGCACTATGTGGCGTTCTAAATACGACATGCCTGCTGATGGCTTCGCCACTGAAATGGATCGCTTATGGGGCCAAGTACAGCCTTTGTATAAAGCTTTACACTGCCACGTCCGCGCTGAGTTGAATGACCAGTATGGTGACGAGGTTGTTGCGATGGATAAACCAATCCCCGCACATCTATTAGGCAATATGTGGGCACAACAATGGGGCAACATCTATGATATCGCCGGCCCTAAGAATGCAGGCAAAGGTATCGATATCGACCCTATCTTGCGTCAGCATTATGGCGTAGACAAAGAAAACGTCAGCCATGAAGAAAAAGAAGTAGCGGTTAAGAAGATGGTCAAAACTGCTGAAAACTTCTTCTCTTCTTTAGGCTTCGCCCCTCTTCCAGAAACCTTCTGGGAGCGTTCGTTATTCGTCAAGCCACGTGATCGCGATGTTCAATGTCACGCTAGCGCTTGGGATATCGACAACGAAGAAGATATTCGTATTAAAATGTGTACCGAAATCAATGGCGAAGACTTCCAGACTGTACACCATGAACTCGGTCACAACTACTATCAGCGCGCTTACAAAGATCAATCGATCTTCTACAAAGGCAGTGCTAACGACGGTTTCCACGAAGCAATCGGTGACACTATCTCACTATCGATTACACCAAAATACTTGAAGCAGATTGGCTTAATCGACGAAGAACCAGACGCGAGCGCTGATATTGCGCTACTAATGCGTTCAGCGCTAGATAAAGTTGCTTTCTTACCGTTTGGTTTGATGGTTGACCAATGGCGCTGGAAAGTATTCAACGGTGAAATCTCACCTGAAGAATACAACCAAGGCTGGTGGGAACTGCGTGAACAATACCAAGGTATTGAAGCGCCAGTAGCTCGTACTGAAGACCACTTCGACCCAGGTGCGAAATACCACATTCCAGGCAACACACCTTACTCGCGCTACTTCCTAGCACACATCCTACAGTTCCAATTCTACCGTGAAATGTGTGACATGGCTGGCAACGAAGGTCCACTTCACCGTTGTTCGTTCTACGGCAACAAAGAAGTTGGCGACAAGTTAATCAAGATGCTAGAAATGGGCTCTTCACGTCCATGGCCTGACGCACTTGAAGCCATGACTGGTAGCCGTGAAATGGACGCGACAGCAGTACTTGAGTACTACGCGCCATTGAAAACATGGTTAGACGAGCAAAATGAAGGCCGCAACTGCGGCTGGTAAGTTTTAGCTTTAGTCATACCGTAAAAGAAAAGGCGCCGATTGGCGCCTTTTTATTGTAAGAAATATCAAAATTGTACTCTGACCCTATCATTAATTTAAAAAAATACGGAATAAAGTATTTTTGAGACAATAATTAATATTGTAATGATAAAAGCCACGATGACTCTTTTAGCATATTTAAAGTCTTCTGGTTTTATTTCATGTTTATACATACCGCCTAAAGCAAATTCAGCAAAAAAAGTGCCCGATGAAGAAATAAAGTGAGACTCTTTTGTATATTCTCGATAAACATCTGGGTATTTTAGGCTTACTACACTCATGAGTTGACTTAACAAGGCATAACAAACTACACCACTAATGCCTATTAAGCTCAAAAAAATAATATGATGCAGCAAAATAATATCTCCTTTTTGGTATTACTTTAGCTCTATATCAGGTTTGATAATTAATTATGGTTAATAGTGAGCTGGGGCACAATTAATTTCCATTTCTACGCTAGCTCATTTTTAATCAAAACTATAGTTAAAGGTGAAGATTAAAAATGAAATAAAGAGTAGTAGTTCAACTACAAATATTACTATAACTCTTTTAGCGTACTTAAAGTCTTCCTCACCTATTTCGTGTTTATACATACCACCTAAAACAAACTCCGCAAAGAATTTACTATCCTGAGATATAAAGGCAGCTTTTTTAGTGTACTCTTTATAAACAGTTGGGTACTTCACACTTACAATACCCATCAAATGACTTAGTAACGCATAGAAGATTAAACCACAAATAGATATAATGCCCAAAAATATAAAGTGATATAACATTTTTCCCTCACATAATTCGATTAAGAAAAATAACGTAGAGACTAAGAGAGCGAGTATTCTCGAATAAATGGGGTCAGAGTACATTTATTATAGAATAAGGCCAATCGATAACTTTTTAACACGTCCATGTTTAACATGATTTATGTAAAAATAATCGATACTGTCGAATTAAAAGCCATCTCTGACGATTTAACGTATTAACCGTAAAGAAATAGGTTCTACCTTTACTCGACCCCTTCGATAATTTGGCAATCCTTGCCGCCCTTAATTTCAATGGCGCATCTAGACGCACCCTACGATAACTGTCCCACTTACTGAGCAGTTAGCTCGCTGATGGAAAGTATAGGTGTACTTTCTTTCTTTTGTAATCAATGGTAACAATAAAGTTGCGCAAAATATCGTAACCGAGAATACCATCTTGAATTGAGCTTTCTTCAGGAATCCTGCTAAATAGGTATTTCTTCTTCTCATCAAAAGAATTTTTATAGTCCTTATTATATAAAGCAAGAAAAGAATTGAAATCGTAGGTCCCTAGTCTAAACTCTTCTACTTTAATAACATTAAACTGAGCGCTTTCGGCAATTCCTGACACTTCGTGAGTAATGCCTTCTAGTACATACTGGTCAAGATCATTTTTGAAAATAAACTTCCTTTTTAATAGTGCGAGGGTATTGCTTCCCGTATCTAAAAGCATCCAAGCTTTTTCGCCGGCAATATAGGCTTCGACTAACAACCCGCCTCCATACTCATAACGGACATCAATATTGCTGTCAAAATTTACTATTTCAGGGCTTAGAAAACGAATTCGATTGTTAGGGTAATCAATTTGAACCACAGATTGTTCGAAAAAGTCTCGACCTAAAATCATGTCATAAGAACTGTTCCCATCTATGATGGGGATATCTCGGAGCGTGAACTTTTGTCCATCAGCAACAATATCAAATGGTGCAGACAAAGGCGCTTTAACTTTCCCGTTTACTCCTATCAGAGTTATTGCTCTTGCAGAGTTGCCTTTTATACCTGTTTTTTCTGCAATATTTGAGCTAAGCGTGTGAATGGAGGCACCAGTGTCTAGTAATATGTTTGCGGGTTGCCCGTTAATTTTCACATTTAAAACTAACGTTCCGTTCTCGCTATTTATAGGTAACCAGCCATCAGAGCTTGCGTCGAAAGCGTATGTAGCGGAGCAAAGCAATAAGCAAACGAGAAAAAGGAGCTTTGTTATAATTTTGTTATAATTTTCCATGTGATAAGAATGGCTAAGTTTATGCTCAGCCGAAGTTGATTGATTTGTTTCGAATTAGTCTACTTATTCATGACCTAATACACAAACAAATAAATCCCCAAGAAGTGACAAACCGCGCCGCCAAGGACAAAGAGGTGCCAGATGGCATGGTTGTAGGGGATTTTGCGATCGGCTGCGTAGAATATGGTTCCGAGGGTGTAGGACAAACCGCCCGCTAATAATAGCCATAATGCGCCTGGGGCTACTTTATCCAGCATTTCGGGTGCTGCGACGACAATGACCCAGCCCATGAGGATGTAGGTAATGAGGGATACTCTTGGGAATCGTTGTTTAAATTTCACTTTAAAGGTCACGCCGAATATCGCGAGCCCCCAAATAACACCGAATAACGACCAGCCCCACAAGCCATTAAGGCTGACGAGTACAAACGGCGTGTAGGTTCCAGCAATCAAAAAGTATATGGCACAGTGATCTAAGGTTTGAAACGTCTTTTTCAGGTTTTCAGGTTGGAAGCTGTGGTATAGCGTCGATGTCGTGAATAAAACCACGAGGCTAAGTCCATACACGATACCACTGGCTAACTTCCAACCATTAAATGGTTCGAGCGAACTCATGATCATCATGGTCATGGCGGCAACGCTTAACAATGCGCCAATTGCATGGCTCATGGCATTGGCGATTTCTTCGCCGATACTATAGGTATGTTCGGTTAATTCGACGTCAAGATGTGCTCTTGCGTGTTCCGAGTGATCCCTTGATTGGTTCTCTACTTGACTATCTATTTGATTGTCTTCTACTTGATTCATTATGTTCTCTAAATGCTTAATGCTAATTCAGTGCCCTGTTTAATGGCTCTTTTAGCATCTAATTCAGCGGCAACGTCTGCGCCACCGATTAAGTGTACTTTACAGCCTTTACTTTCAAGCTGCTCTGCTAATTCTTTGTTTGGCAACTGGCCTGCACAGATAACCACGTTATCCACTTCAAGCGTTTCCGTTTTGCCTGAAGACTTATGCTCAATCACTAGGCCTTCATCATTAATTTCTTTGTAATCAACCCCAGAAACCATAGTAACTTTTTTATGCTTTAAGCTAGTCCGATGAATCCAGCCAGTGGTTTTTCCAAGGCCTTTACCCATCTTGGTTTCTTTACGCTGAAGCATAGTTACTTGGCGTGCCGGAGGCGTCACTTCTGCTTCATCAAGCAAACCGCCTTCGTCTTGATACAGGCGATCAATGCCCCACTCTTTTAGCCACTCGTCAAGGTTTAAGGTCGGAGATTCGCCTTTATGCACCAAGTATTCCGATACATCGAAACCGATACCACCCGCGCCTATTACTGCTACCTTGTCACCCACAGGTTTTTTATGTAGCAAAACGTCAATGTAAGACAAGACCTTTTCATGCTCAATACCAGGAATAGCAGGAGTTCTCGGCTTAACACCAGCCGCCACAATCACTTCATCAAACTTGTCTTGTAAGCTTTCAACCGTTGCTTCGGTCTCTAAATGGAGGTTAACCCCCGTTTCTTCAAGCAAATGAGTAAAGTATCGAATCGTTTCATAGAATTCTTCTTTACCAGGAATCTGGTTAGCGATATTCAACTGGCCACCAATTTTCTTTGCACGATCGAAAAGGTGAACCTCGTGACCACGCTTCGCGGCTTCAGTAGCAAACGCTAAGCCTGCTGGGCCAGAACCAACGACAGCAAGTTTCTTTTTAAAATTCAGCGGCTGCGCGACTAACTCAGTTTCATAACAGGCTTTCGGATTAACTAAGCAGGTAGCACGTTGTTGCTTAAATACATGATCAAGACACGCCTGGTTACAGGCAATACAGGTATTGATTAATTGGCTTTGTTCTCTCTCAGCTTTAAGAACAAAGTCAGGATCGGCCAGTAAAGGTCGCGCCATGGAAACCATGTCCGCACAATCATCCGCCAGCACTTCTTCCGCCACTTCCGGCGTATTAATTCGGTTAGAAGTAATTAGAGGTACGCTCACTTCTTCACGAAGTTTTTTCGTTACCCAGGTAAAGGCTCGGCGTGGTACTGAAGTCGTAATCGTTGGTACACGGGCTTCGTGCCAACCGATGCCAGTGTTAATGATAGTGGCGCCTGCTTTTTCAACTTCTTTAGCCAGCTGAACCACTTCAGGCCAATTGCTGCCGCCTTTCACTAAATCAATCATAGAAAGACGATAAATCGTAATAAAGTCATCTCCGACTGCTTTCTTAACAGCCTTAATGATTTCTAACGGGAAGCGGATCCGATTTTCATAACTGCCACCCCACTTGTCATCGCGCTTGTTAGTGCGCGTGACGATAAACTGGTTAATTAAATAACCCTCTGATCCCATGATTTCCACACCATCATAGCCCGCTTCTTTGGCTAATCGCGCGCAGCGCGCGTAATGCTTGATGGTTTTCTGAATCATACGTTCCGTCATCGCTTTTGGTGTAAACGGAGTTATCGGCGACTTTATTTTTGAAGCCGATACTGACAATGGATGATAGGCATAGCGACCGGCATGTAGAATTTGCAAAGCGATTTTACCGCCCGCGTTATGTACCGCATGAGTAATAATCTTGTGCTTTTTAACATGACGCTTACTACTCAACTGAGAGGAATGTGGCGCTAATCGTCCTCTAAAGTTAGGCGAAATACCACCAGTCACCATTAAACCAACGCCGCCTCTGGCACGGGCAGCATAAAATTCAGCCATTTTCTCAAAGCCGCCCTTTTCTTCTTCAAGGCCTGTATGCATCGAGCCCATCAGCACGCGGTTTTTAAGTTGAGTAAAGCCAAGATCGAGTGGTTCTAATAGTTTTTGATATTTCACGATGTATTCTATCTAGCAGTATCACGGGTCTTGAGCTTAAGTCTACTGGTATAACCAGTATCTTGCAATGTTTACGAACATATTTCATTACAAAACAATCATATATTTATCCCTTATAAAACAATGAGTTATTATTTCGTTACATTTATATACTAGTCATAAAATGAGCAATTTGGTTAGAATTGGCGCAGTTTAGTAATTTTAACTTGTAAGAGAAGGAATAGACGTGTCAAAACCCAACTCAATGATTGGTAGATTTTTTTACCGCATTTGGAAAACTGTCGATGTAGCCGGTCGCTTGTTAATCGGCCTAATAGCCATCACAATTTTTGTCTTCATGGTAAGAAGCTGCGTTAGTGGCCCTGACCTGCCGAAAGTAAATGAAGGTTCAGCATTGATATTAAACCCAACGGGCACCCTAGTCGAACAAACGACTTATATGGACCCGATTGAGGAAATTATTGCTGATGCACAAGGTACAAAGAACCCTGAGACATCCATGTATGACCTTTTGGATGCTATCGAATACGCTAAAAATGATGACAACATCAGCGTTTTGGTACTACAAACCAACAACTTAATGGGTGCTTATGGCGGCATTAGCAAATATCAAGATTTGCGCGAAGCTATCGATTCTTTTAAAGAGTCAGGCAAAAAAGTCATCGCTATTGGCGACTGGTACTCGCAAGGCCAGTACTACTTAGCTTCTGCTGCCGATGAGGTTTACATGAACCCTAAAGGTAGCCTGATGTTTGAAGGTATGGCGCGAACAGGCACTTACTACAAATCAGCGTTAGATAAGCTAGGTGTAAACGTCCACGTTTTCCGCGTTGGTACTTTTAAATCTGCGGTAGAGCCATTTATTCGCGACAGCATGTCTGAGGCGGCTAAAGAAGCTAACATCGAATGGTTAGGCGATTTATGGAAGCACATGCGTGATGATATCGCTGCTTCGCGTGGCAAGTCGGCTGACGAAATGGACAGCTTTATCGAAAACTACTTAAGCATCATTAAAGAAAATGACGGTAATGGCGCACTAGCTGCAGTTGAACATGGCTTTATTGATAAATTAATTTCACGAGCTGAATTCCGTGATTACATGATCAACTTAGTTGGCTTTAACGATGATGAAGACTCTTATCAAGCTATCGGCTTCAAAAGCTATTTAAAAGCACGCCGTCCTTTAGTCGATATGCCAAGCGGTAAAGACAAAATTGCTGTGATTGTTGCAAAAGGCGAAATCGTTGACGGTAGCCGCAAAGAAGGCACTATCGGTGGCGACAGCACTGCGAAATTGATCCGCAAGGCTCGCCTAGACGATTCAGTTAAAGCAATCGTTATGCGCGTAGACAGCCCAGGAGGCAGCGCATTCGCATCCGAGGTTATCCGCAGTGAAATCGTTCAAGCGCAGAAAGAAGGTAAAATTGTCGTGACCTCTATGGCTGGTATGGCGGCTTCTGGTGGTTACTGGATCTCTGCAACTTCAGACGAAATTTGGGCTCACCCTACTACGATTACCGGCTCAATTGGTATTTTCGGTATGGTTCCAACGTTTGAGCAACCGCTGAATGAACTCGGTGTTTATCGCGATGGTGTCGGTACTACCAAATGGGCTCGCTCCTTCGATGTCATGTCGGGTATTTCTGACGACTTAAAAGAAGTCATTCAACTTAATATTGAAAAAGGCTACGACGACTTCTTAACGCTTGTCGCTAATGGCCGTGACATGACTAAAGCAGAAGTTGATGAAATTGCACAAGGTCGTGTTTGGTCGGGCGAAGATGCACATCGTTTAGGTCTTGTTGATAAGCTAGGTGACTTGGATGATGCCATTGAGTCAGCCGCGAAACTAGCCAATGTCAGCGACTATGAAGTCCGTTTTGTGAAACGTGAGATAGACCCAACTGAACAAATGCTTCGTGACATCCTGCAAAACGCAAAAGCGTCAGGTGATACGGCCAAAGTTCAAGCGTTAACAGCGCAGTCTAACCCACTGGTCAATGCTATCAGCTCACAAGTTCGTGATGCGTATAAACTAGTAACAGACTACAATGACCCTAACCATGCGTACTTACACTGCATGTGTGAAGTTAAATAGTTAATCCTAGAAACAAAAAACATAAGGCAGCCTCGGCTGCCTTTTTTGTTGCCCAATTCTGTAATAAACCTCTGCACAGTGTTTCATTTAAGGTCATATTCAAAGAATTAGCACTATCCCTTTAACCGTTCTCTACCCTTTTTATTTTTTTCAAACGCCTTTAGGCAAATTTTTTCTAAGACACAAAAAAGCCGAGGATAAATCCTCGGCTAAATGACTAACTAACAGTTCGAACTAAATCTAGAATTGAGCAGTAAGACCGATAGTGTAAATATCGATATCAAAACCGCTGTCATCTTGTGATGAGTAAGCGCCATAAAGCGAAATATTCTCATCAAAGAAGTGTCTAGCTCCAATTTCATACAAGTCGTTATCGTCTAGAGACGCAAATACTGAAGTTGCTTTATTGAAGTAGTAGCTAGCACCTAAAGACCAGTAGTTGTCTACGTCTGTATCTACAATCGAGAACTCAGCTGCTAAGTAGTTATCATCGCCTAGGTGCGTGAAGTACTTAGAAGACAAAGAAACCATGTCAGTATCATCATCAGTCGCTAAAGTGAAACCAATGTAATCAGTAGCGTTGATTTGGTGATTATAAGCTGCAGAGATGTTGTAAACCGTATCGCCTTCTTCTGGATCTACAGCGTCAACACGAACTAAGAAGTTATCGCTGAACAAGTAGCCTAAAGTGAAGTCTTTTGGATTGTTTCCGAACTTGTCGTCAGACAAACCAAGTCCCAATAAAAAGTTATTGACGAAAAACTCACCAGAGGCTTGAGTCACATAGTAATCGCCTAAACCGATGTTGCTGTATGAAGCATCGATGTTGCTAACTTTATTGATGTATTCAAATTCGTTGTATGGACCTAAAGCTTTCTTGTTATCGAAGAAGTACTGACCTTCTAGCGATAATGCGTCAACCAAACCGCCACCAGCGTCAATATTGCTGTAAGCTAGCTCTGAGAACCACTGGTACTCGTTTGATGAAACTGACATTGAAGTCGAAAGAATTGCAGCTGCTGTAAGTAATTTAAATTTCACCTTAAAAATCTCCATGTGTGTAGGTGTGTTGATAAGTGGCGCGAATTCTAGTTAAAAGGAATTGGTTGGTCAACAAAATAATTGAATATCACTCAGATGAATTTCACATATTAGATTTTAAGGAAATTTCCTTTAAAAAGAATTAGTTATACTAATTAAAAGCAGTGGGATTTTGAAAAAATCCGCTAAGTAAGATATATGACTATGAACAAGACGAGTCAAAATAATTAGATCTCAAGACTCAATGAGCTACCAATAAATAGTGAATATAAATACCGCAGTGGAATCATTAATAACGTCACGCAAAGAGGGTTTCTGATAGTCACCTATTAATGACCACTTCGTGACCACCCTCGCAAAGTTCAATGCAAAAAATTTTGCTAACAATTTTGTCGAACACAGCTTCCTTACAGTCGCGGTTTCTCGTTTCATAAACGCACATACAAAAAAAGCAGCCATAGGGCTGCTTTTTTAAATAGTGGCGGAGCGGACGGGACTCGAACCCGCGACCCCCGGCGTGACAGGCCGGTATTCTAACCAGCTGAACTACCGCTCCGCGATGTCTAACTTAGTACTTAAAGTGCTTTGTTAGAGTGTTTGCTGGGTGACCTCATCGGTCAACGAGGCGCATATTACTGGCGTTCTTGGATCTCGTCAACTCTTTTTTTCAATTTTATTTAATTTTTTTCAAAAACGTTTAAAACACATACAAAAAGGCTAAATATCAATCAGTTATAGCAATCCACTCGATAATCCGCTCTTCAACTTCTTGTTCTGGAACGTCTCTTTCACTAACCAGCTTTCCTTGTAAACTATGACCTCGCTGATGGATGGTATTACGCTCACCTGAGATTAAATGATGCCACTCGGGTAAATCCTCTCCTCGCTCGACAACTTTGTATGAACAACTGCTCGGCAGCCAGTAATAGTCTTTTAAGGTTTCAGGCGTTATTTGGACACAATCTGGGACTTTACTCAGCCTATTATCATAATCGGTGCAACGGAGTGATTCAGTGTCTAGCAAGCCGCACGCCACATCTGTTTGCATCAGCATCGTATCGTCATCATCTAAAAATTGGATACGACAACATTTGCCGCAACCGTCACATAAAGACTCCCACTGTTCATGGGACATTTCATGCAAAGGTGTGGTTAACCAAAATTTGTTAATAGGCTTAGACAATTCAATCAACTATCGAGTGATAGGAGCTTTTGAGTTACTTTCTACCAAACCAGCTAACTCTTCTTGTGTCGGAGGCATTTGAAGGTAGTAACCATCTTCTTCTAGCTTTATCTTTAACTCATTGATATCAATTAACGCCAACTTGTCACGCTTATCTAAATCAATATGCATGACTAGCTCAGGTTCGCCCCAAACGCTAGTGAGGCCTTCCGGTAATTCACCAAAGTCAGCTTCGTAAGGAACATATAAATAGGTATCAGGCTTCTTTGCGCTTTTAAATACACTGCACATCATAGCGGTCAATATCTCTTGTCGATTAGATTAAGAAAATTCTGTCAGGCGTTGTTCAAATCGCTTCTGTAGCAATTCTTTACGCCAACCATTCCAGAACTGGTTTGGGCGTGACATTACCCCTAAATCAGTCTGTATGACATATTCTAACAGACGTTTGCTGGTTAATGCTTGCTCAGGTATATCATTAGCCTCAGCAATTTGCTGAGCTTCTTGTTTTAACGCCTTAAGCTTTTGCTTAGCGGACGGTAGCTTATGAAATGCTAATACTGGATCTGGCCATTCAGATGAGTCACTCTTGTCAGCTTGAGCGATTATACTCAATAACTCCGAACCATATTTACGAATACTGCCTCGATTACAACCTAGCTGGAGCAAGAGCCCAGTGGATGGTTTAGGGTGTTGACAAATTTCTAGCAGATGGTGGTCGCGAAAAATAAAGGTTTTTGGGATGTCTTTGTCACGAGCGAGTTGTTCACGCCACGCCACGGTTTTCTTAAGGCGCAATAAATGCTTAGGCTGTAAACGGTAGGCCCCTTTTATTTTTAAGTAAGCATGCTCAAAATCACCTTGGTGGGCAATAGCTTGATAAATCGACTGAGTATCTTCTAGCACAAATCCATAATGCCCCTTTTCCAGCAACTTTTCGCGCAACCGATAAAAGCATGGCAGTAAAAATTGTACGTCTTGTGCCGCATATATTTTTTGCTCTTCGCTTAAAGGCCGGGCTAACCAATCTGTTTTGGTGTGCTCTTTGTCGAGAGTTAAGCCTAACAAAAGTTCCACCATATTGCCGTAACCAAGCATCTGGCCAAAGTCGCATAAAGCGGCAGCAATTTGCGTATCAAACACGGAGCTCATGGGGAAGCCATAACTGTTGTGTAGCGCTTCTAAGTCTTCGCTACAGCTGTGCAGGACTTTAAGGATGCTTTCTTTTTTTAGCACTTCACCAAAAGCGCTCAAATCGTCAATGACCAGCGGATCAATCAAGTAGATTTCATCGCCATCATAAACTTGAATTAACGCTAATTTATGAAAAAAGGTATTGGTGCGGTCAAACTCAGTATCAATCGCTAATACGTCTTGTTCTAACCAAGATTGGCACAACTCTTCAAGTCGCTGCTCAGAAGTGACCTTCTCAACAGCAACTAACTCGGAATGGTGATCTAATTCAAATCGACTCAATATATGACCTACTTCCGCAGTTCCTTGCGTAAAATTTTTCCTACATTAGACTTCGGTAGTTCGTCTCTGAACTCTACCACTTTTGGAATTTTGTAGCCGGTTAAATGCTCACGGCAATGTGCAATTAAAGTATCCTTATCCACTGCCGGGTCTTTTTTAACAACAACGATCTTCACAACCTCGCCTTTCACATCGTCTGGCTCACCAATGGCCGCTACTTCTAACACACCAGGATGCAAAGCAACAATGTCTTCAATTTCATTGGGGTAAACATTAAAGCCCGATACTAAAATCATGTCTTTCTTACGGTCAACAATTCTTAGATACCCGTCTTCGTCAATCGTGGCCATATCGCCTGTCGCTAACCAGCCATCTTGCAGCACTTCATCCGTTTCTTTCGGACGCCCCAAGTACTGAACCATAATTTGCGGGCCTTTAACCCAAAGCTCACCAGGCTCGTCAAAACCCAGTTCATTGCCCTCTTCGTCACGAATCTGAACATCAGTCGACGGAATCGGCAAACCAATAGTGCCATTGTAAGCCTTTAAATCTAGAGGGTTCATGCTAACTACTGGAGATGTTTCCGTTAAACCATAACCCTCTAATAACGGTGTATTGGTTAACTTTTGCCACTCTTCAGCAACAGATTTCTGAACAGCCATACCGCCACCAACGGTAAGTTTTAATTTGGAAAAGTCCAGTTGGCGGAAGCTTTCTTGATTCAATAAACCATTAAATAAAGTATTCACGCCGGTCAAGGTTGTGAACGGATGCGCGCGCAGTGTTTTACAGAAATCCTTCATGTCGCGCGGATTTGTGATGTAGATGTTGTGCCCCGCCGCTTTAGTAAATAACAAACAATTCACGCACAGTGAAAAAATGTGGTAAAGCGGTAATGCCGTAATAATGGTTTCATCACCTTCATTCAAAAACGGCCCCATCCAAGCATAAGTTTGCAGAACATTAGCCACCATATTTTTATGGCTTAGTACCGCGCCTTTAGCAACACCCGTAGTACCGCCTGTGTACTGGAGAAAAGCCACATCATCGTGCCCTATTTCAACCGGCTTGAAGGTTTGCTGGGAGCCCTTACCCAAGGCATCAACAAAGCTAATGGTTTCAGGCAAGTCCGCTTTAGGAACCATCTTCTTTATATATTTAACAACAAAGTTAACGATAAAACGCTTAGGCTGAGGACAAATATCCCCCACTTGAGTAACGATAATATTATCCAGTTCCACCTTGTCTAAAGCTTCTGCCAGAGTGTTAGAAAAGTTAGCCAGAATGACAATCGATTTTGCGCCGCTATCATTAAGCTGGTGAGCAAGTTCGCGTGGCGTATAAAGCGGGTTAACATTGACGACAGCTAAGCCAGCTTTCAGAGCACCAAATAACGCAATCGGATATTGCAATAAATTAGGCATCATTAAAGCCAACTTATCGCCTTTCTCGAGCCCTAAATCGTTCTGCAAGTAAGCTGCGAAGTCATCAACCTTTTGCGCAAGCTCTTGGTAAGTTAACGTTAATCCTAGATTCGTTACCGCAGGTTTATCACCGTACTTTTCAACGGTTTCAGCTAAAATCTCTGCAAGATTGGCATATTGCTCAATATCAATAGTTTGTTGTACTTTTTCTGGATAATTTTTTAGCCAAACTTTTTCCATGAATAAACCTATTAGAAATACGAATCTGTTATTAAATGTAAGACAAGAAAATTACATTATTCGACAACATAGCGCAACTATTCCGACCACTTAAGCCTAGTTTACGCTGTTCTGTTCATTTTTGGACCAGAAATCGTTGATTTTTTCAGCAACAGCATCCGCAAACTGCATGTGTAAATGATGCCCACCTTCAAGTTCTACACGCTCTGCATTCTTGAGGTAGTCAAATCGCTGCTCTATTTCTGGATAATCTTTGTATAAACCATCAGTTGCCATGATGACCAGCATGGGGCAGATAATCTCCCGCATAACCGCCTCCATTTGTGGCTCAGTCATCCGTAACCAAGATAAATGTTTCAGCCTTGCATCACTCGACCACTGATAACCTTCTTCACATAAAGTAACGCCACGTTCAATCAAAGGTAGTAACACATCAACGGGTAATTCACTGACTTGTGCTCTAGCGATTGCCGCCGACTCTAAATCTTTAAAGTAACGCTTATTACCGCGCTTAGTTTTGCGTTGTTCCAAAGCTTTTCGTAACTGCCTAACAGTCCCTTCCGGAGAAGACACCAGAGCGCCTAATGCATCTATCGATACAATACTGTCTACTTTGTCTGGGAATACCCCTGCATAAATAGACGATAAAGCGGCACCCATGGAATGAGCAAGGAATTTAGGTTTCTCTAATTTCAATACATCAAGCAAACCATCAATGATAGAAATGCCTGAAATAAACTGATAATCAGCAGCGGGATGAAGATGCTCAGACTGACCATGACCAGGAAACTCGATTGCAATTAATCTGTAGTGGCCTGACTGAGTCAGTAACGGTGCGAGGTAGTGAAATGTGGCCGCATTATCGAGCCATCCGTGCAAGCAAAGGACTGGCTCACCTTCAGGGCTTCCCCATTCGATAACGTTGATTTTGTTACGGTTTATTTGTATTTGGTATTCACGATCAAACTTAAAGTGCATCAGAATGTTTGCTCTTGATTATGTCAGAAACTTTATGAAGATATGATAGCACATAAAAAACGGGCCATTTACATGACCCGGTATGAGAAAATAAACTCATCAAAGAGAAGTGACAATGACAACCAAGTAAGCTTTTGAGCAAAATAGCGATTGAGCTAATGTTACTCTAATTGCTACTTGTATAATCTTTGAGCACTCTTTGTTGAATTAGTTCCCTTGAATACAGATATTTTTATAGATACCAATCTCAACAGAACCTGAAAATAGTGAACAATATATTTATCAATAGATTAAAGCGTAAAATTAATAATTTTCTTTAATGGTAGATCGGCAAAGAACTTACCTTTTTCGTTCTTAGCAACTTGCCCTAAAGCCACTTCTGGATCATGTGTAAAGAACACCTTACCCTCTTTTTCTAGCAAATCATTGAGAAGACGACGCTTTTCATCAATTAAATTCTCCGGAAAACGATCATAGCCCATCGTAATGGGAAGGTGCATCCACGGCGCTCCCGGTATTAAATCGGCAGCAAAAACTACAGGCCCGCTCTGGGTAGCAACTTCCGTAATCAGCATACCAGGCGTATGTCCATTTGAAACATGAAACTGGTAGTCTTCACCGAGTAAATCCGATGTTTCCCCCTCAACCAAGTGCAGTCTACCCGTTGCTTCTAGCATATCCGTTAAACCAGGAATAAAAGAAGCCCGATCTCTTGGGTGTGGATTGACCGACCTATTCCACGCTTCCTGCCCTATCACGAATTCTGCGTTGGGGAATAAAAGTTCAGGATCTTTATCTTCAGACCATTGGGTCAGCAGGCCGCCTGCATGATCAAAGTGCATGTGCGACAAAACCACAATGTCGATATCCTCATGGCTAAACCCAGCTTCTTTGAGTGAATCGAGTAACACATGATGCGACTCTTGGACACCATATCGATCACGGTATTTCGGTTCAAAAAAGGCACCTATGCCTGTTTCAAAAAGTATGGTTTTATCGCCATCTTGGACCAGCATGGCTCGGCACACTAAAGGTATACGGTTTAACTCATCCACATCGGTCCAGCGTTGCCACAGTGCTTTTGGGGCGTTTCCGAACATGGCGCCGCCATCGAGCTTCTGGCTGTTGCCATTGATTGAGTAAAACGATTTGGAACTTGGAGTGTGAGACATAAAAGACCTGTCTTTGAATGAATTACTGATAGTGTATCTGTTCGACGACAAAATCCAAGTCTGAGACTGACTTTTCTTGGGGGATGGTTATTGGCAGATGGGCTGCTGTGACTTGAGTTAAATTCCACGTAGGGTCAACGCCAACCCATTGATCATCAATCAACACCTCAACCCACGCATGACCACCAAAACGTTGTTCATCATCCCCTAAATAGATATACCCCCCTACTTCGCGCGCTGGGATTTTTTCAGCGTTCAGTAAAGCCAGTAGCAACTGTGTATATTCGGTACAGTCGCCATAACCATTACGAATAATTTCATCGGTAGTAAAACTGGTCGGTGTTGGTTCGTAATAAAGGTAGTCATGGACAAATGTGACCAAGTCATAAACCTTATCAGTTCGACTCTTGGCAGGCGTTAATGGCACGTCTAGCGATTTAATACTCGGACTAACCGGATCAAAGTGCCAATTGGTAAACTCGTTAGGCGTCGCTTTATGCCTAGCACCCTTACGGATGACTAATGTATTCTCTGACACCTTCACGCTAGGATGAATAGTCAGCCATTTCAAATTATCCTTACTAACGCTGACCTCTAAAGACTCAAGCTTTGATATCTGACCTAAAGGCTTCTGGCTCGCTAAGCCGACATTAGTATACAGATCCGTTTGCATCTCTGGATTAAAGCTTGGCTTTTGCTTGTTGGCCACTAGCTTGATCCCTCGCCCTCTTCGCTCTGAAAGCAAATGGCCTTTGAGGTTAAAGTCATAAAGCGCTCCATCAGGATCAACTAACTGATACCGTTGATGGCGTCCTTGAGGGAGTTTGGTGACGTGGTATTTTTTCTGCTGAACTTCTAGCGAGTGGCTGTCGAGTTCCTTAATACTTACGGAACTTCCTAGCTCAGGACTGCCTTCAATAAACTGGCGCCACGCCAAGTAATCATTCAAGGTGTAATCTAGTGGAGACTCAGTAAACATAGAAACATTGTCGTTACGACTTTGTTGAATTAACAGCTGCTCGTCATTGCTAAAGCTTGTTTCCATCACCAAGTTAGGCTCAATTAACGTTGCCGACCCTTCAATCATTTGAAAAGGTGGTTTCGTAGAGAAGTTAAATTGTTGTTGATAAATAAACTTAAGGCGCTTACCTCTGACACGCCCTTCAAAATGCTCACTCTCAAGCACCTGATAAAAGTCGTTTTCAATTCGTAGCTCTTTTTGCGCCCAGCCGACCACTTGGCCTTGCCAGTTAATTTGAAACCACTCCGTGAACGGCTCTAAATCATTAACTTGCCACAATCTTTTGAAAGGTTGAAACGAAGAGAATACTAATAAACACGCTGCCAAAAAGCTGAGTTTCAGCAGCGTATAAACTGTTAATTTAGCCGTCGACTTCATCGCCTTCTATCGGGCTAATCTTGAAATTGAATAACGCGTAGATGAAAGAAACAAGTGGCGTTAATAAATTGAAGAAGCAATATATCCAGTAAGCCCCTGTGGCAACGCCTAAAGTCCCCGCCATATAAGCACCGCAGGTATTCCAAGGAATTAATGGTGAGGTTATGGTTGCAGAGTCTTCCAAGGTCCGAGATAAGTTTTTCGCATCCAGACCACGACGCTTAAACTCAGCCTTATACATCCGCCCCGGCAACACAATAGAAATATATTGATCTGCTGTAATCACATTCATACCAATACAGGTCGCTAGTACCGAACCGATCAAAGAGCCAGTCGATTTAGCCATGCCGATAATGGTTTTAATCAGCTTGTGCAGTAAGCCCGTCACTTCCATCGCTGCACCGAAGCTCATGGCAGTGATGATAAGAAACATTGTGTTAAGCATACTTATCATGCCACCCCGTGACAAAAGACCATCAAACTCATCATTCCCAGTAGATGCTGAAAACCCACTGAACATCGATTTCCATGTTGCTGATAAATATGTCATAAAGTCGCCATGACTATAAACGTTCACAGTTCCTTCTGAGGTTTCGAAGCTTTTTTCTCCGCCTTCCTCAAGCACGAACGTTTCAGTCAACGTTTGATCCGAATTGTTAAATGAAATACCTAACGTGACCTTCGCATTTTCGCTTTCTGATTCATAGCTAATAATTTCACAACTATAGACTGCTGAGCGCTCACACTTGACCCTGTCTCCACCAATAAATTTCTCAATAACATTACCCTGAAAGGTTACAGCTATAACACAACCAAGTAACGCACCTACGAGAATAGTTGCAACCGCAGGAACTTTTCTAAAAGCCATGACAAACACCACAGCCATTGGAATTAAAGTCCACAGTGAAATATTGAAATTGTCATCAAGAAGCTTAAGGGTATCCTCAAGAACTAACACTTGTTGCTCAGTATCGCTATTAAAGCCCATAAAGGTAAAGATAATCAGAGCAATAATTAAGGCGGGAGTTGTTGTCCAGACCATGTGGCGGATGTGAGTAAATAGGTCTGTTCCAGTCACCGCAGGAGCTAAGTTAGTCGTGTCCGATAAAGGCGACATCTTGTCACCAAAATAAGCGCCAGAGATGATCGCGCCAGCGGTGACCTCCATCGATAAACCAAGTCCTTGGGAGACACCTATTAAGCCAATACCCACAGTTCCTGCAGTAGTCCACGAGCTACCAATACTTAACGCAACCAGCGCACAGATAGCACAAGTTGCCACATAGAAATATTCCGGCGATAGTATCTGTAAACCATAATAAATCATGGTTGGCACTGTGCCAGCTAAAATCCAAGCACCAATAAGCGAGCCAACCATCAATAATATCAGTAACGCTCCTAGAGCTATGCTAATACCATCGACGACGCCCTGCTCTAACTCTTTCCAAGTCTGTCCGTTGCGTAAACCGACCAATAAAGCAACCGCGGCACAAATTACCAAAGCAATTTGATTGGCGCCATAAGACGAGTCGCTACCGTATAAGTAGACAGAAAACGCCAATAAAATGACGAGAAGCCCTATCGGTAATAGGGCTTGTAACATACTGGGTTGGCGAGCTGATGAATCTGCCATGAAAACCTCTTATTTACTTACGGTAAAATGTATTTTGGTCGTTACTGATGTCTTTATAACGTCGTTCAAGACGTTTAGCACGAGTGTCTGAGTCAGTGAGCTTGCCATCAATAATGACGCTCTCAGCGTAAGTCGTTACTTCAAGTGGATCACCACTCCAGATCACTAACTCAGCTTTAAAGCCTGGCATTAACTTACCGTAATTACTTGCACCGCCAAAAACTTTGGCTGGAGTACTTGTCATAGCAGCTAACGCTTTATCATAAGGCATACCATATGCCACTGCATTGCCAGCCGCATATCGAACATTTTGTGCGTTATGCGTTTCGCTGCTAAACATAACGTCAACGCCTGCTTTAGTTAATAGCGCAGCATTGTCGTAGCGTTTGCCTAGTGATTCAAAGCTAGGAATGTTATCCATAGGATCAATAATCACAGCGACATCTGCCGTAGCTAACTGTTCAGCAACTTTCCAAGCTTCTGCAGCTCCCGCAAGAACCAGTTTGATGTTGTGCTTTTTTGCCATATCAACCACAGCCAAAATATCATTGGCGCGGTTAACGTTCACCACAAGTGGGATATCCTGATCAAGTACTCGGCTTAAGGTTTCTAAATCACCCATACTTAAATCAAGCTCACGGTAGTCACCACTCTTTATCGCATCAGAGTTCTCTGAGAATTCTTTAGCTTGGCTAAAAGCACGATTAAAGTATTGCAGTGCCGCAGCTCGAGAGCCACCAGACATTGATGCCGCATGTTCACCATATATCGCAAATACTGCAACATCACTGACGATTAATGGGTCGTAGTCACCCGCCAAGTCCATAATCGAACCTAAACCAGCGAATAAAGAGTTGCCGTTATAAGGTTTGATCAATGTTCTAGTGACGCCACCCGCACGATTCATCGGTACTAAAGTTGACTCAGGGTTGAACACTTCATCAACACTAAAAGATGCACCAAGTACTTCTGTTTCTGTAGCCGTATCGTTAGTACCTTCAACAGCACTAACCTCTACCAAGCCTATTTGATTCATCAATGCAAAAATCCCCGGAGTAACCACCTTGCCTTTTGCATTAATAACACGAGCGTCGTCTGCCGATAAATCTTCGCCAATATTACGAATCAACCCATCTTCAATCAAAACGTCAGTGTTCTCTAAATTACCTGCTGATGTTTGCGTATACACCTTAGCGTTTTTAATTAAAATCATTTCAGCATTTGCGCTAGATAGCGTAGCTGCAACCAAAAGAATGGCTAAACTTTTCAATAATAATGTCATTGTCTGCTCTCCTTTGGTTACTGTTGATTCATATTAGTCAGCCCAAAATCACTCACAGGCTGCTTAAATTGATTATTACGATCGTACATTAAAGCACCATCAATAAAGACTTTCTCAGCTTTAGTGTAAACACTGAATGGATTACCATCCCACAATACAACATCCGCCATTTTTCCCTCTTCGAGGGAGCCCGTTTGCTCATCAACACCAATCGCTTTTGCGGCATTAATCGTAATCCACTTAATAGCATGCGCAGGAGTAATATCCATGCCTAGGCGATTACCCGAAGCCATTGCTTTGGCTGCCTCTTTATTAAGGTGTTGAATCACCGTCGCTGAGTCGGAATGTACGACCGCACAGGCGCCCGCTTTATCCACTAAAGCTACGTTAGAAGGAACCATGTCATAGGCTTCTTGTTTAAAGCCCCACCAATCAGACCACATGGCTGAGCAAACACCGTTTTCGGCAAGCTTATCGGCAATTTTGTAAGACTCTACCGCATGGTGGAAAGTGGTCACTTTAAAATCAAATTCTTTTGCAATTTCCATCATCACCATCATTTCATCTGCACGATAACAATGGTTTTGAATCAGGATTTCTCCACGTAAAACACCCGCCAAACTCTCTAAACGCAAGTCTCTTTTGGGTGGTTTGCCGTTACCCATGCCAGCCTCATACTCATCCCAAGACTTCATGTATTCCTTAGCATCAATCCAAGATTTACGGTAGCCAGCGACATTCCCCATGCGGGTCATCGGAGCTTGGCCTTTACCGCCGTACACACGCTTTGGATTTTCACCACAGGCCATTTTCAGACCATAAGGCGCGCCAGGAAACTTCATGTCCATAACCGAACGGCCAACAACATTTTTTAACGTTACACCGCGTCCACCAACTAAATTCGCCGAACCAGGTAAAATTTGCATGGAGGTTACGCCGCCAGCTAAGGCTAGTTGAAACTGTGGATCTTGTGGCCACACAGAGTGCTCAGCCCACACGTCAGCGGTAACAGGCGCCGTCATTTCATTGCCATCAGCGCTAGATTCAACGCCTGGCGCAGGATACACACCCAAATGTGAGTGCACATCAATAATTCCAGGCGTTACCCACTTACCTTTCGCGTCAATAACTTCTAAGTTATCGTCACTTGGCTCATCGATGTCAGTGCCGACTTCCACAATTTCACCATCAGCCAACAACACACTACCGTTTTCTATTTGCTCACCAGTTGCGGTTAAAATTGTTGCATTCTTGATTAAAACTGGGTGATAACTGTGCGCTTTATATTGCGAAACAAAAGCTTGGCTGTCAGAGTCCTTAGGATGAACCGAAGGCTCATCTTCGCCACAACCAACCAAAAAAGCAGCCCCAGTAAAGGCTGCTAAGAAGGATTTTGAGAATTGTTTTATCGTCATAAACATACCTTATTTCAAAGGCCCCCAAAATGAGTTAATAATTAAAATACTTGAATACCAAAGAATCGTTCTAAAATTGTAATAATGGTAATTGCACCAAGAATTAGCGGGCAGAAGAACATCACTGCAAAGTTGATGTATTTCATCATCCATTGCGAATCTGTTTCACGGCCTTCCATTAACTCAGCGTTTAAATTATGTTTCTTCCAGATATAGGCAGTGAAGATAGCAATAACCGTACCGCCCAAAGGCAAGAAAGTATCACTGGCGATTAGCTCAACAAAGTCCATAAAGGAAATCATTTGCTCTTGGCCATCACGATAAAGTGTCATAAAGCTGGTTAGCTGTTCTACAGCACCATTACCTAATAATGATGGAATACCCAATAAGAAGATTAAAGTGGCCATACCCCATACTGCAACTGGACGTTTAATTTTCTTCTCGTCCACAAGATAGGCAACGGGAACCTCAAGCAATGAAACTGTTGAGGTCAAAGCGGCAAAGGATAGTAGCAAGAAAAATGCAGCCCCTATGACAATACCCAGCGTCGGTCCTAATCCTTCAAAGACACCGGGTAAGGTTGCAAAAATCAACCCTGGTCCGCCTGAAACACTGCTCATGTCACCTGAGTTCAAGAAAGCAACCAGCGGGAAGATCATGAGACCTGCTAAAAATGCCACCGATACATCCGTCAGGGTAATCATTGCTGCTGAGCGAACAATATCTTGCTTACGCGATACGTATGAACCGTAAGTAATCAACGCGCCCATACCGAGTGATAGTGAGAAGAAAGCCTGACCTAATGCAGAATAGATAACTTCACCAGTGATTTCAGAAAAGTCCGGCACTAGGTAATATTCGATACCTGCCATTGCGTTTTCTAGGGTGAAAGCGTAAATCATCAAACCGATAATCATCGCGAACAAGGTTGGCATTAAAATCTTTGCTGCTTTCTCAATACCGCCTTGAATGCCTTTAGAGACGATCAACGCTGTTACGCCCATGAATACTAATCCATAAAGGCCAATCGATTCCCACTCGCTGATATAACTACCGAAGTTCTCCCCTATTTCAAAGTTCCCCTGAACCATCTGTAGGAAGTAACCAAACGCCCAACCGGCGACAACGTTATAAAAAGAAAGGATGAAAACGCCAGCTAGAATCCCAAGTAGGCCAATCCAAGCCCAATTGTGATGCCCTAACTTTTTAAAAGCACCGACAGCGTTTAACTGGGTTTTACGACCGATTGCTATTTCAGAAATCATGACCGGGAAGCATAGTAAGAAACAGAATGCTAAGTAAATAACCACGAATGCAGCTCCGCCACCAGCACCTACTTCAAAAGGGAATTTCCAGATATTACCCAGACCAACAGCCGAACCTGCCGCAGCCAGAACAAACCCTAGACGAGAGTTAAATTGACCTCTATTTGTTGCCATTATTTCTACCGTTTAATTGTTTATTGTAATAGGAAGGACCTGATCCTAGCCGCTAATAACACCATATTTAGACTAATCACTCAAGTATCGGGAGATAAATCCTGCTAATTTTTGTCGGATTTCAACTCCTTAGCTCAATTCTTGTTCAAAATTTCAGTGGTCATTAACAAAAAGCCCCGCGATAGCGAGGCTTTGAAAGGAAGCTTAAGTTTTTAAGGTGTGCTTATAGTTCACTTTCTATACTGGCTTTTAAGCCCAATGTACGTGTCAGTATACGCTTGAAGAAGAAGGCAGATTGTTGATCAAGCTTACCTTGAGCAGCAACTTCCATCTTGAGCCACAAATAAGAATAAGTCACGAGAGCCACATAGTGAAGATAATCACAAGCAACCAGTTGCGGAATCTCACTGTTCGATGCACTTCGGCTGATGATGGTTTCTGAAAGCTGTTCTAGTTCAGTTAATAATTCGCTTACTTGGTTTTTATGGGCCGAGTCAGGCATAGTCACCAAGTCCGAGTTTACCTCTGACAGGAACACTTTTAAATACTCACCTTTAGAACCGATTAGCTTACGCCCAATCAAATCCAAAGCTTGAATACCGTTGGTACCTTCATAAATCTGTGCGATTCGGCAATCACGAACATGCTGCTCCATGCCCCACTCGCGAACATAGCCGTGCCCACCAAATACTTGTTGCCCAATAGTACAGGTTTCATACCCGGCATCCGTAAAATAAGCCTTAGCGATTGGCGTTAACCAAGCTGACATGATGTCTGCGGTTTTAACTTTTGACTGATCTTTACTATGGAAGGTTTCGTCTAAGTAACTGCCGAGCCATACGCCTAGAGCGCGCCCTGCTTTGTTGAACGACTCCATAGTATTTAGCATACGTTGCACATCGCCGTGTTTTATTAACGCAGCAGGCGCCTCACCATCATTCGCTCGCCCTTGTAAGCGGTCGCGAGCATAAGCATCGGCTTGCTGGAAGGCCATTTCGCCCAAGCCAATGCCTTGAATACCAATTGATAAACGCTCAAGGTTCATCATAGTAAACATACAGCGTAGCCCTTGATGCGGAGGGCCAATTAACCAGCCTTTGGCATCATCCATATTCATAACACAAGTCGATGAGGCTTTAATTCCCATTTTGTGTTCAATTGAGCCACATTCAATACCATTACGTTCGCCCAGTGAACCATCGTCATTCACCATAAATTTAGGTACCAAGAACAAGCTTATCCCCTTTGGCCCAGCAGGAGCATCCGGCAGACGCGCTAATACAAGATGGATAATATTCTCCGCCATGTCATGTTCACCACCGGTGATGAATATTTTAGAACCTTCTAAGGAATAACTACCATCGTCATTCGGCTCTGCTTTCGTCTTTAACAATCCCAAGTCAGATCCCGCATGGGCTTCCGTCAAACACATTGAACCAGACCATTGACCACTGATTAAGTTGGGTAGATATTTTTGCTTGGTTGCTTCATCAGCGTGCGCTTGAAGTAGTTGGGTCGCACCGCCCGTTAGACTGCCATATAGACAAAATGATGTGTTGGCCGAGTAGAACATTTCTTCGATCAAGACATGCAGCGCTTTCGGTAAGCCCTGCCCGCCATAGTTTGGATCAGCGGTTATTGACTGCCAACCACCTTCAACGTAGGCCTGATAGGCTTCCTTGAAACCTTTAGGCGTCGTCACGACTCCGTCATTATACTGACAGCCTTCTTCATCACCGCTTCGATTGATGGGTTGTAATACACCCGTAGCGAATTTACCCGCCTCTTCCAAAATCGCAGCATAAAGGTCTTCATCAAAATCAGCGAAATCTGCAATATCCCCCAAACGTTCTGTTAGTGAAAAAACATCTTTGACAAGAAACATCATGTCATCAACAGGTGCTTGATACTGCATATTTACTCCTAAAATTAATCGAATGGTCTAATTCATTTTATTGGTCTGACCAGCTTAGTATAGGAAAAATAAAATAGCCTTGTCTAGCCTAGTTTTGTAACAGGAGAATATATACGCAAAAAAAAGCCCCGACTGAGTCAGGGCTTTTGGTGTTTCTAACGATTGTTAGTGGGCATCACCCTTTCTGAAGTCGTCCCAATAATCTTTAACGGTCTTCTTCATATCCTTATGCAGTAACATAATACCGATCAAGTTTGGTATGGTCATCATCACAATTGCAACATTCGCAAGTGCCCAGACTACAGTAGTATCGACTACTGCTGCCACAGCGAACATAACCACATAAACAACGCGATAAACGTGCACACCCTTAGAGCCAAATAGGTAGGTTACCGCTCGATCACCATAGTAAGACCAAGCAATTGCTGTGGTAAATGCGAAAAGTAATAAACCAAGCGATACAATGTATTTACCGTTTTCACCCAAGAAGCCTTTGGTGAATGCTTCTGCCGTTAAACTCGCCGAGTGAATCAAAGACTTACCTTCGACGACGATTTCGAGGTTTTCGAGCTTTCCGTTTTTGACCGTTACGACACCCGTTATAGGCTCAAGGTTTAAACTTGCTTCATTACGTTGCTTGTACACAACATCTTCAGCAATCGAACGAGCGTTAAGCAATGTATAACCATCCGAGATTGCCACACCGTCCTGTATCGAAATGCTGCCATCAAAGCGTTTAACTGTCGACTCTTTTTCAGTTTTCTTATCTAAGAATATTTGGAGTTGCTTAATATCCTCTTCGTTACCAGACTGATCTGAATACTCACCGGCTACAAAAATCATGTCGTTTCGATCAAAGGTATTATGGTGTTTATCTTTCCAAACACCTGAAGAAAGGATAACTAGCGCGGTTAAAGTACAGATGATAAGCGTGTCAATAAAAGGCTCTAATAATGACACCATACCTTCTGAAGCAGGTTCTTTACCTTTTGCCGCCGAGTGTGCGATTGCCGCAGAACCCTGACCCGCTTCGTTTGAGAACAAACCGCGATTCACCCCACGTTGCATCGCATAGGCGAAACTTGCACCTAAGAAACCGCCAATCGCAGCAGAACCTGAGAAGACGCTACTGAAGATTGCTGAAAACGAAGGGATGATGTTTTCATAGTTATAGGAGATAACCAGTAAAGCACCGATGACATAAAGTACCGCCATTAATGGCACCACTCGTTCAGCCACTTTAGCGATACGCTTAATACCACCAATGATTACCAACGCTAACAAAACAGCAAGAGTCACACCAGTAATCCAATTAGGCAAAGAGAAGGTATCGTTCATGACCTGTGCAATATTATTGACCTGAGGCATGTTACCGGTACCAAATGAACAAATAATGGTCGCTAGTGCAAAGATTACCGCTAACCACTTCATGTTCAATTTCTTTTCCATGTAATACATGGGGCCACCAGCCATGGTGCCGTCTTCTGTTTTTTCACGGTATTTGTGAGATAAGGTAACTTCCACGAATTTCGTGGTCATACCTAAGAAAGCCGTCACCCACATCCAGAAGATTGCCGCAGGACCACCCATAAAGATAGCCAAGGCCACGCCACCTATATTACCGGTACCGACAGTTCCCGAAAGTGCTGTAGACAAGGCCGCGAAATGAGATGTATCACCTGGATCATCCTTCTTACTGTATTTACCCTTTACAATTCGAACAGCTTGTCCGAAGTAACGAACTTGAGGCAGCCCTAAGTAAATTGTAAAAAATAAACCCACACCAATTAATAGATACGGAAAATAATCCGCAGAACCTAGAAATCCATCTAGAAAATCCAGTCCGTTTTTAATTGTTTCTATAATGTCCAAGAAATGATCCCCATAACACTTATAAGTTAAAATTATCGGCTAACCTTACCATTATGAGAAAAGCTTGGCTAGTGACTTTATTCATCACCTTTCGTCGTCAAAAGCCCCGTCTATGTACTCTAGAGGCAACTGCACAAAGCTGGCCGATTCAGCGTTTTGAAAGCGAACGCCTAGCCCTAAAAGTCGTATTGACTTATTTCTACGATGAAACCCTTCGTCCATTAATTCGTAAAATAAATCATCATTCACACCAAAGCTGGTTCGCTCAACCGTGGTGGCTGAGAAGTCGCTGAACTTTAGTTTTACAAACATTTTATTGACTGGCGCATCCACTTTAGAGCGCGCCAAGCGTTGCTTTAAAGTGCTTAATAACTGAGGAACTTCAGCTAAGCAGTCTTCCAAAGTGTATAAGTCTTTATCGTAGGTATTCTCGACACTTAGCGACTTGCGAGGATAATGAGTAATCACAGGACGATCATCGATGCCACGAGATAAGTAATATAAACTTTGACCAAAAGCGCCAAATTTACGCGTTAATTCAAGTAGCTCTAATTGCTGTAAATCAGCGCAGGTATAGACCCCCATATTATGCAGTTTTTCGGACGTTTTCTTTCCAACACCAGGGATTTTCTTCACTGGTAACTCTACGATAAAAGCAGCTACCGCGTCAGGTTGAATCACAAATTGTCCGTTCGGCTTTTCCCAGTCTGAAGCGACCTTAGCCAAAAATTTATTAGGGGCAATTCCTGCCGAAGCCGTGAGCTTTAATTCTTGATAAATATCATGCCGAATCGCCTGTGCTATATAAGTGGCACTCCCCTTATACTCAGTAGACTCTGATACATCCAAAAACGCCTCATCCAACGACAAAGGTTCGATTAACGGTGTGTATTTCGCAAAAATCGATCGGATAACCTTGGAGTCATGACGGTACTTTTCAAAGTTTGGTGGAACAATAATGAGATTTGGACATAAACGTTTGGCATGAGCCGATGCCATTGCAGAATGAACGCCATAAGTTCGAGCTTCGTAGTTGCAGGTCGCAATCACCCCACGCTTGTCCGGCGAGCCACCAACCGCCACGGGCGAATTACGCAATAAAGGATCATCCCGCATTTCAATGGCTGCGTAGAAGCAGTCCATATCCACATGAATGATTTTTCGGTTGGCTTGTATTTCAGGTAAGGCGTCAGGCATGCCTTATTTTATGATGGAATAAGACAGAACGAAACAAAAAAGCGTACCATTCCGTGTTGTGACTTTTAGAAATAGTTTTAGGTAACGCTGGATCTAAATATATACAGTCAATATCGCCATAAACGCATTTGAAGAAAACCTCGCAGTAAAACTCGCTCCTTCAAGGCTAAGCAAGTTATGATAGTTCACCCTATATATCAATATCGTACATTTGTAGCACAGAGATCGTTTCATGATCAGTCAACAACTTCCATTTTACTTCGCTAGTTTCAACCTCCACTGACGGAAGAGAGCCTTCTTCATTCAAAATATCCAGCCAGTTCAGGGCTGAGGCTTGAGTATTCTTCAAACACGCTAAAAGCTTATTCTTATATGACACTGTATAAGAGCAATCTGCTCTTACAAGAATTTTATTTTCATACACAAAAAGCTCAATTTCTAACCCCATAGAGTGAGAACTTTCAAAAAAAGAATCATGGTACATGTAGTCATCTACAACACTGAGGTCACTATCATTAATATAAGAACTTTCTTTTGCCAATGAAATATTTGAAAAAGCATACAAAATGCATATGAGTACAGACATGGCTGGATAAATTACATAATTCAAAAACTCAACCTCATCAAGGCTCCACCCAACTCGCTGGTGTCGATGTCTATCTGGCCGTTATAAGCTGCAACGATTTCAGTAACGACGGACATGCCAATACCCTGCCCCTCAACGGTTTCATCAAGACGCTTGCCGCGAGAAAGTATGGCGAGTCGAACATTTTCTGGAATACCTGGGCCATTATCTTCAACGGTAACTTGTACTTTTCCGGCAATTCGTTGCGCTTTGACTCTGACTTTTGATTTCGTCCACTTACAGGCATTATCAAGCACATTGCCAAATACTTCATAAAAGTCACCTTCGTTTAACGCAATCATCAAGCCGTGGCTGACCTCGACTTCTATCGTGACCCCCTTATCTTGATACACTTTGGTTAAGCTGGTGGCTAATTTGTCTAGTGCTGGTTCAACTTCCATCGAGCGCATCATGACCTGTGGTCCACTAGTTGCTCTTTGCAGTTGATAAGCGACGATTTGATCCATGCGCCCTATTTGTTCAGAGCAAATAACCGCCAGCTCTTCGGCATCGTTGCTTTTGTTTTGTAAAGCCGTATTCATCACCGCCAGAGGTGTTTTTAAACTATGCGCCAAATTCCCCAGCGTTTCTTTGTAACGCTTACTTTGGTGGCGCTCGCTTTGGATAAACCGATTAATATTTTCAGTTAAGCGCTGTAGCTCTTGAGGGTATTGATCCGATAAGGTGCTGAGCATTCCTTTTTCAATGTGACGCAACTCTTTCACCGCACGGCGGATTGGACGAAGTGTCCAACGCATGACCACAAACAAGATCACCAGCAAAGACAGCGCCATAATCGATAACCAAAACCACAGTTGATTACGATACGCCGAAATCACTTGGTCGAAGGGACGCTTATTCTCAAGGATGACAAAATGATAGAGGGATATAGCGCCTTCGGGCGACTCCCACTCGGCAATGTAATGAAACCTAAAATAGTCAGTTTCATCCATAGTAATTTCAGCTAAGGTCCCTTCTCCGGGTAAACTTAACGGCAGTGGTACCTTATGTTGCTCTTGGTCGTAACGAGCTGATAGCGACTTCCAAATCAAGCTTTCCGTCTCATCATAAACCAGCGCCGACATGCCGCTGTTGTATTGATTAAAACGTTTATCCGAAGGGATTTCTTCCGGCAAAAATAAATCACCAGGCTCGAGTTCATCCGCATAAGACAGCAGGCTATAAAACTGAGCATACAGCCTTTCATAAGTCGCTTGGCGAATCCCCGTCTTGTAGGAATCCAGCAACACAAAACTCATGGCGATAATAAAAAATACCAGCACAACACTGGTATTTAATAATAATCGTCTTTGTAACGAGTACTTTGGCTTTGTCTTTTTGACTTTATGTTCAGCTTGTTCCTGCACGGGTATGTCCTAGCCTAGAGCGATTGAGCAAAACTACTTATCTAAATCACTATTCAAACGATAGCCTCGCCCTCGTAAAGTTTCAATAGGCTTTAAAGTACCGTCAGGATCGATTTTTTTGCGCAAACGGCCCACGAAAACTTCAAGAACGTTCGAGTCACGGTCATAGTCTTGTGCGTAAAGGTGTTCGGTGAGTTCTGTTTTTGACACTACTTTGTCAGGGTTAAGCATCAAGTATTCAATAACTTTGTACTCATACGCGGTTAAATCCATCGGCTCGCCGTTAACTTTAACTTCTTGTTTAAGGCTGTTGAGGCTTATTGGACCTTTTTCGATTTCTGGCTTAGCGTAACCCGAGGCTCTGCGTAATAGCGCATTAACCCGAGCCAATAGCTCTTCGATCTGAAATGGCTTCACTAAATAGTCATCAGCACCAGCTGCTAGTCCATCAACTTTATCTTGCCAATGGCCTCGCGCCGTTAGAATTAATACTGGGAAGCCAATATCTTCTTTACGCAACGTTTCGATGACTTCGATACCGGAGATATCCGGTAAGCCAAGATCAAATATTCCCAAATCAAAAGAAAATTCACGTCCTAAATAAAGTCCTTCTTCACCATTAGGAGCTTGCTCAACGACATAGCTTTGTTTTTCTAAAGCAGTCACCAATTGCTGACGCAAGGCATCATCATCTTCCATCAAGAGTATTTTCATTGTTATTAACCCCTAAGTAATGTCAAAACCTAACGGTTGATCACCGTTAGGCTAAACGACCATTACAAGCATTGACGTACACATGACGCACTCTGCCTGAATCAGTCAAAATTTTAACACGATATACTGGAGGCCGAGCACGCATGTTCAAACTGGCAGATAATACTTTGCCATTGACCCTACGCGCCGCAGCACTCATGGCTGCACCTTTGCCTATGGGGGTGCAGGTTTTCTTTTCTCGAAGCTCAGGAGTTGGCAGTAGCTTTTGTGATGCACTATGAACATTCTGCGCAAACAAAACAGCCACTACCATCAAAGCTATAAGAGTTAGTTTCTTGATCATTTCAGTCTCTTACACAATCTCACTTCATGAATTCAATGTTAACGATAGTGTTTTCTAGGACGCTCAATTTCAATCCAGCGACCAGGGCGGTACTTTGAAAACGTTGTGTAATGACGGCCGCGGTATTTATACACCACGTCGTAACCGACAACCCCACCTCGCGCATAACGTGACTGATAATGTGTGGAACAGTGAGTCTGCCTTTGACCGGAGCTATTTTTTGCAATCGAAGCACCAATTAACGCGCCAGCAACTGCACCAACGTTTTTGTGTCGTTGCTTATCGCCAATTTTGTAACCAATTAAACCACCAACGACTCCACCGACCAACGCTTTACCGCGACGGTCACTTGCATCATAGCGAGTTCGTTCCGAATGACAAGTTCTAACTGGCTCATCATAGCGGTAACCTTGCTCATAAATAGGTGTGACATCGACAACCTTCCCTTTTGTATAGTGTTTGCGCTCGTAGCCACTATCATAGTGCGCATGTCGATCGTACCGATGGTCGGCTTGTACCGATAATGGAAGAATCAGCGCTGAAAGCGCTAACGATGTGATTAATAATGGATGTTTGAGTTTCATTAGCTGTCTCCTGATACCAAGCAACAAAGCTGGCTTATTTCAGGAGACAGTTTACTGAGGTTCAACTGAATCTCAGATGAACCAATTTTGAGAGTACTTATATAGTTATTATGGCTTGCTAAAGGTTCTGTATAAGAACAAGATGATAATAGCACCGCCAGTTGCTGTCAGTAAGGTAGGAATATTGAAGCCTGTAGCTTGTGTACCACCTAATCCTAGTAAGTTACCTACAAAGCCACCAACGAATGCACCAACAATACCGAGTATAATGGTCATGATCCAGCCGCCTTTATCTGGGCCTGGCATAATTAGCTTCGCCAATGCTCCTGCAACTAAACCTACAACAATCCAAGTAAGAATACCCATGTCTTTTCTCCTTAATCAAGTTGATTATTGACACTATCCAGTATGCCATAATCATGAGCTGAGTTAATGAAATGAACGTAAAATATCGTTAAGTATCGATAAAATAACGTTATTTAGCTCACACTTTACTTGTCCCAGACAACCGACTCTTCTGATTTCATATAACCATCAAGCTTGGCTTTATAATGCTGTTCAATGCGTTGACGACGGATTTTAAGGGTTGGAGTAATCAAACCATTTTCAGGACTCCATTCTTCATTAACCAAAACAAGCTTGCTCAAACGCTCATGCCCTTCAAGGTTGTTATTGATTTTTTGAATCAACTGCACAGCTTCTTCGTGGTATGCCTCTTTATCCTGAAACTCTTTATTATAAATTGATGCGATAGCAATCGGCGATGGCAAACCATCGCCAATGACACATAAATGCTCAACTCCAAGCTCAGGCTCTAAAGTCGCTTCAATGGGTACTGGCGAGACGTATTTACCTTTAGAAGTTTTGAAAATATCCTTAACACGCCCAGTAATCGTTAAAAACCCGTCCTTATCGATCTCACCTAAATCGCCAGTATGGAAAAAACCGTCATCATCAATGGCTTCTTTGGTTTTAAGCGGTTCTTTATAGTAACCCTGCATCACACAAGGGCTCCGCAACAACACCTCGCCGCTTTCAGCAATTTTAGCTTCAGCCGTTGGCATAGCGATACCGACCGAACCCTGTTTCCAGGTGTCTGGTGACGAGGCATGAGAAAATGCCATCGTTTCGGTTAGACCGTAAGCCTCACATATTCGAATACCGATTGATTGAAAGAACTTAGAGGTTCCTTCAGGAAGCGCCGCCGCCCCAGACAGACAAATTTTGGCCTTATCAAGACCAAGCCCCTTTAGAACTTTCTTTTTAATCAATGAGTTAACAAACGGTATTTTAAGTAAAATCTTAAGTTTAGTCTTGCCTGCTTTTTCCTCGATTCCTTGCTGGAACTTTAGCCAAATCCTTGGGACGCCAAAGAAAATAGTCGGACGGACTGATTGTATGTTCGCCTGAAAGCGCTCAAGTGACTCGGTGAATGAAATAACACTGCCAGTATGGATACTGATGATTTCAGTCAATTCACGCTCAGCACAGTGAGCTAATGGTAAGTAGGAAAAACAGCGCTCCTCTTTAAAATCAATAAAAGCAGAGGCCGCAGCAGCGCCATTTGAAAGAATCTTATGAGTAATTAACACACCTTTCGGGATTCCCGTAGTTCCTGATGTGTAAATGATGGTGGCTAATTCATCAAAGTCGGGCACAGGAGAGTCCGCATAAGGCTCTTCATTGGCAATTACTTCATCCCAATCTTTTAAGCCCTCATGGGTTTCATGGCACCCTATAATGGAAAGGTCTTCAGGAATAGCGTCCGACTTTTTACTCCACTCAGGAAACTTGCCAACAAACACCATTTTCGATTCACTATGCTCTAGAATTGTTGTGATGGTGTCAGAGCCGGCACTTGGATAGATGGGCACGCTAATATGTCCAGCGAGCATAATCGCCAGATCAGCCATGATCCAGTGTGAGCAGTTATAGGACAATATGGCTACTTTGCTATTAGCAGGTAATTCGCGTTTTAAATAGGTCGCCATTTTACGAATTTGTTGGCCCGCATTTTGCCAGGTATATTCCTTCCAATCATTACCAAAAGGCTGACGGAGAAATGGCTCGTGTGCCTTAACTTTTTCCCAGCGATAAAATGCTGATAAGGTATTTTCTAATTCTAGTTGGCTAACCCCAGACTGACTCATACGTTCTTTCCTGACTCTTGTTATGGTTAATATTGATAATACATCAGATGATGTGGTCCGATATCTTCTATATTAAACGCTTCGCCCTGTATTGCAAAATTAAGTTTTCGGTAGAACTCACTGGCGCTAACTCGGGCGTTACACCAGAGCAAGCCCGCACCTTTTTGGTAGCAATGGGTTAAACCATGCTGCAACAACTGGCGTCCAACCCCCTGCCCTCTAACTGTTTCCGAGGTCGCCATCCCCCTTAGGCGCCAGCAATTGACATCACCGAACGCATCATGATTTTCTGGGTAAAAGGATGCAATACCGACAACCTCATCATCTTTGATTGCTGCTAAGTGAAAAACACCATCGCGGGAATCTTCTGGATAGTAACAGGTTTCGAGAGGCTGACCGGTACGGAGGACTTGGTGCCTTAGCGGGTAGATTTTTTCGACTGGAACAACACTAATATTGATATTCATAGCTTACGCCCATAAAAAAAGCCACCTGAGAATTCAGATGGCTTCGATTAAAACAGAGAACAACATTTAACGAATTAGTGCTCGCCTTTGTCTTTCTCTTCTAACTCTTCTTTAGCTTCTTCAAGCTCTTCTTCAGCTTCAGCTAAAGCCTCTTTCGAGTCAGCTTTCGCTTCCTCTAAAGCTTGCTCTGCATCGTCTAGCATCTCCTGAGCTTCTTCTTTTGTAGCATTATAAGCATCAGCAGTTGCTTCTTTAACGTCTTCCGCTGCTTCAGCAGTTGCGTCAGCGGCATCAGAAGCCAGTTCTTGAGTTTTATCGACCGCAGTAGCTGTAGCTTCTTTCGTTTCTTGCCAAGCTTCACTGCCTGCGTCTTTCATCGCTTCCATAGCTTCTTTACTTTCTTCTTTAGCTTCCTCTTGTTTTTCATCACTACAAGCGATCACCAAAGTTGAAGCCAAAAGCGCAATAGCTAAACGTTTCATCGAGCTAACCTCCTCATTTATTTAGAAAATTCCTGTAACTCGAATTAAGTATGCCACGCGCTTTATGTTTAGCAAAGTAAAATTCTTTAAACTGTGAATTACTGTTTTGCTAAGAACAACCAAGTTTCTAGTACTGTGTCTGGGTTCAAGGAAACGCTATCAATGCCTTGCTCCATCAGCCACTTGGCGAAATCTGGGTGGTCTGAAGGACCTTGACCACAGATACCAATGTACTTGTTAGCTTTCTTACACGCCTTAATAGCGTTAGCCAGTAGTACTTTAACGGTTGGATCACGTTCATCAAACAAGTGAGAAATAATACCTGAGTCACGATCCAAGCCTAACGATAACTGAGTTAAGTCGTTAGAGCCGATTGAGAAGCCATCAAAATACTTTAAGAACTCTTGAGCCAACACAGCGTTCGATGGCAACTCACACATCATAATGACGCGTAAACCATTATCACCGCGCTTCAAGCCATTCTCTTCAAGCAATTCCATCACACGCTTTGCTTCGCCCAAAGTTCGAACGAATGGGATCATAATTTCAACATTGTTGAAACCCATCTTATTGCGAACACGCTTAATCGCTTCACACTCAAGCTCGAAGCAATCACGGAAGTCCTCAGAAATGTAGCGAGAAGCACCACGGAAACCTATCATAGGATTCTCTTCATGTGGCTCATAAAGGCTGCCGCCGATTAAGTTAGCATACTCATTCGACTTAAAGTCTGACATACGAACAATGACTTTTTCTGGCGCAAAAGCACAAGCAATGGTTGAGATACCCTCGACCAATTTGCTGATATAAAACTCTTTCGGGTTGGCGTAACCAGACATCTGCATAGCAATAGTCTTTTTAAGATTATCATCTTCCAGCTTGTCATAGTTTAAAAGTGCTTTCGGGTGTACACCGATCATGCGGTTGATAATGAACTCTAAGCGCGCTAGACCGACACCAGCATTAGGATATTGACCGAAATCAAAAGCACGATCAGGGTTACCTACATTCATCATGATTTTAAATGGCAGGTCAGGCATATTATCAATTGAGCTTTTATTGATTTCGAAATCTAGTAATCCTTGATAAATGTTACCCGTATCGCCTTCCGAGCAACTCACCGTAACTTCGGCACCGTCTTTAATACGATCCGTAGCATCACCACAACCCACTACCGCAGGAATACCAAGCTCACGAGCAATAATCGCCGCGTGGCATGTACGCCCGCCGCGATTAGTAACGATAGCTGCGGCACGCTTCATCACAGGCTCCCAGTCTGGGTCTGTCATGTCAGTCACTAAGACGTCGCCTTTTTGAACGTCCTTCATTTGATCGATAGAGCTAATCACACGCGCCTTACCTTTACCGATACGCTGACCGATTGCACGACCTGTCGCAACTAGCTCAGACTTGTTCTTTAGCTGGTATCGCTCGATGACGTTTTTGTCTGAGCGGCTTTTTACCGTTTCAGGGCGAGCCTGAACGATGTACAACTTGCCGTCAGCACCATCTTTAGCCCACTCAATGTCCATCGGACGCTTGTAGTGCTTTTCGATGATCATCGCTTGCTTCGCTAACTCTTGAACCTCTGCATTGTTAATACAGAAATTCATACGCTCATTATGCTCTACGTTTACGGTCTCAATACTTTTGTCATGCTCGTTATTATCCGTATAAACCATTTTAATGGCTTTACCACCAAGGGTTTTACGCACGATGGCCTGACGACCTTGCTCAAGCGTTGGCTTATAAACATAGAATTCATCAGGGTTTACCGCGCCCTGAACGACTGTTTCGCCAAGACCATAAGCACCGGTAATAAAGACCACATCTTCAAAGCCAGACTCAGTATCCATAGTGAACATCACGCCGCTGGCAGCGATATCACTTCGAACCATCTTTTGCACGCCAGCAGAAAGAGCAACTAACTTGTGCTCAAAACCTTGGTGAACACGGTAAGCAATGGCGCGATCGTTAAACAAGGACGCAAACACTTCTTTAAGCGCTTTCATCACATTGTCTAAACCACGAACGTTAAGGAAGGTTTCTTGTTGCCCTGCAAAAGAAGCATCTGGTAAATCTTCAGCGGTCGCAGAAGAACGAACAGCTACAGCAAACTCTTCATTAGAGTCGCCTTTTAATTTGTTATAAGCATCCGTGATTGCCATTTCCATTTCTGGAATAAAAGGCGTTTCCATAACCCAGCCACGGATTTTTGCACCAACTTCAACCAACTTTTCAACGTCATCAACGTCTAATCCATCCAGCTCGTTATTAATTCTTTCGTTTAGGCCACTTTGCTCCAAGAAAGCTCTAAAAGCATCAGCTGTAGTGGCGAAACCGCCAGGTACACTAACACCCATGTTGCTTAAATTACTGATCATCTCGCCTAAAGACGCGTTTTTACCACCTACGCGCTCGACGTCGCCCATGCCTAACTCTTCATACCAAAGTACGTACTTATCCAAAGTATTTCTCCCGTTGCGGTCTGTAAATTAAAGAAAATTGCCCTCTATCCCAGCGGCTACTTGCTGAAAACAGGCGTAAATGCTTAAATTCACACACTCATTGGTCATTAAAGGTCGCCATTTTACTGGTTATTGCACAAATATGAAACGTACAGTCTTCTTTATTTCAGATCGAACGGGTATAACCGCCGAATTGCTTGGCCAGTCACTCACTGCCCAGTTTGAAGATCATGTTGAGTTCACCTACCACACCATCCCTTTTGTCGATGATGAAGATAAGGCTTTGGCAGCGGTAGCACGAATCAATCAAACCGCCGTGCGTGATGGCGTCCCTCCTTTAGTGTTCGAAACCATTGTTCGTCCTGAGATACGGGAAATCATTTTAAAGTCAGAGGCGATTCTGCTCGACTTCTTCCACACTTACATTGGGCCTTTGGAAAAAGAGTTAGGGGTGAGAAGTTCATTTAGTGTGGGTAAATCACACTCTACAGATGACTTACAGGCCTATGATACTCGTATGAGCGCCGTTAACTTCGCGCTTAATAACGATGATGGCGCAACCACTAAGCAATACGACCAAGCAGACATTATCCTAGTGGGGCCTTCTCGGTGCGGTAAAACGCCAACCTCGCTCTATTTAGCCATGCAGTTTGGAATTTTCGCCGCCAACTATCCATTTACCGATGAAGATTTGCCCAATATCAAACTCAAAGATGGCTTAGCAAAAAACCGCCACAAGCTTTACGGTCTAAGCATTGATCCGATGCGCCTGCATGAAATTCGTACCGGCCGCCGCCCAGACAGTAAATATTCATCATTCCAACAGTGCATGTTTGAAACTCGTGAAGTCGAGGCTCTTTATCGACGTGAAAAACTACCGTTTATCAATACAACTTCTCGCTCAGTAGAAGAGCTTGCGGTAAAGATCATGAATGATACAGGAATAGAAAGAAGGATTTTCTAAGTAGGCTTAATCAGTGCACGACAACTATCCAATTAAAAAATCCCCGACTTATGCGGGGATTTTTTTTAAGGCTTAGACCTCTTCTACAACCAGTGCCATCCTTTGCCCAATAGGGACATTATTATTTGGGAACACAATAGCTTCACCATCGTTTTCGACAATATACGGCTCCTCAGGGTCGCTGAGTAGCTCAAAACCTTTATCAAAACTACTGAAGTTTGCTAAATCATCATCCACATTAAGGTGTGAATCATCACTGATTCTTACTAGCTCACGTTTTACTTTAAACAGCCTCTGGCCATTGGTTTTATAGCGAGAACTGTGATCATAGCTATAGCTGGAGTCGACCAATGCCCGCAGCGTTTTTTCGGCATCTGCAAAGTCATCGCGGTTATTGGCCCCGAATGGTTTCACTTTGCCTAACTCAACCGTAATACTGTCTGCTTTAAAATTACTGCTCGAATGATACGAGAATACCGTACTTGGTTTGTGGTAAAGCAGGATGGTATTGACGCCAAAATCCTGCATAAGGTTCAACACCGCAGGATTATGCTCACGGCTATCCAAGTAGGGATAAATAGCAAATTTTTGATATTTAGAGGCTCGAATAGCAGTGTGTAGATCATAATGTGAGCGAGTATCGTTGGCGCAGCTTTGAGCGAAAAAGTCACTCACAGCTTGCTCCAGTCTCTTGGCTCGCTCTACCTCACAAATCTCGTCACGTTGTTCCCAGTATTGTTTCCACTCGCCGCTAAACATACGGTTCAGGTTAAAATCAATAAACCGTTCTTCTTTGAGCATCGCTTGTGGATGTCCGATCATAATCAGTAAATGACACTTTAGAGCCAGTTGGCCATTCAAGAGGTCATGAACCATGTCTGACACAATTTCCATGGGGGCGGTTTCATTACCATGCACACCGGCAGAAAGCGCTAGATACTGTTGCGACTCTTTCTTGGGTTTAAATTCGATGATGCCCACATCATGAAAAGTCACCTCAAAGTCTTCTAATGCCATTGAAAAAGGCTTATGCCCCTCGAGGTGTTCTCGTACAAAATCTAATAAATTAAATGTCTTACAAAACTCGCTGATATTCATGCTTTATCGGTCTTATTTGTCGTGTTGAAAAGGTGGTACCAATAGCTGAGGATCTAGCCTTGAGCTGTACCAATTGATACGCCAATCAAGATGAGGGCCTGTTGCACGCCCAGTTTCACCAATGGTTGCGATCTTATCGCCCTGCTTCACTTTTTGGCCATTCTCAACATCGATAGAGTTGAGGTGAATAAAAGTCGAAGAGACGCCATAACCATGATCGATGATCAAGGTGCCCCCAGAATAAAACATATCATCATACGCCAAGCGTACAGTACCGTCCGCGGGAGCTACGACTTCAGTTCCTGTAGGTGCAGCAACATCCACGCCGTAATGCGGACGCTTGGGTTCGCCATTCAATACCCGCTGGCTGCCATAGAAACCGCTCAAGCGCCCTTCTGCTGGCCAGATAAAGTCTTGCATGAAAAATTCATCTTTGCTGGTATTTTTACGGGCCTCTGCCACCAAAGCCCCTTCTTTACGAATTCGCTTCAATACTTCAGGCTTCATAGGGTTTACTTTTGACGGCGGTAAACCATCAATTCGCTCAATATTATAATCACGCTTACGAACGAACAATTTTTGTACTTCTTTGCTGTCACCATTTGTGACGGTTAGAGTCGCGGTGTCGGGCATATCACGATGTAAACCAAAAACAAAATAACCGTCAGGTGTTAATTCTAGGTCGGTATCTTCGAAAGTGACCTTTGAGCCTTTAGTGGCTTGCCCGATAACTAAGCCACCCTGAGTAAAGTCACCTTTTAAAGAAAGTAACAATGGTTCTTGTGCTTTTAGCGTAAAGCTAAAAAGACTGAATACTATAATGAGAAGGATGTTTTTAAACATAAATACTATTCCTAACTAACCAACGGTTTGACTAAGATTGATGACCGATACCGATTGGATCATCGTCATCATCTTCGTCTTGTAATTCGACTTGTTCAATTTGGACAAACCTTTTGGTGATTTTATCCGCAGTCGTATCAATATCTTTGGCACTTTTCGTTAAGCGATCAATATGAGTGTTCAACTTGCCCCAGCGATCTTTGAAGCGACCAAATTCAACCGAAAGCTTGCCGAGGTGCTCTTGGATAATATGTACCTGCTTACGGGTGGCCTCATCTTTAAGCACAGCACTGGCAGTTGTTAGCAACGCCATCATAGTTGTCGGCGACACCATCCAGACTTTATTTTGCTGCGCAAACTCAACTAACTCAGGGTGATGCGCATGTATTTCTGCAAAGACTGCCTCCGCAGGAATAAACATCACAGCTCCAGTGGCTGTTTCCCCATCAATAATATACTTGCTGGCAATATCTTTAACGTGCTTCTTAATATCCTGCACAAAAGCACGATGAGAAGCATCACGCTCAGGCTTCGATAATTCGACGTCCACCATTTTCTGGTAGTTTTCCAGCGGGAACTTGGCGTCAACACCAATCACACCAGTTGGTTCCGGTAGGAATAAAGCACAGTCAACTATCTTGCCATTCGTGAAGGTATGCTGAAATTTGTAGTGAGTCGTTGGCATCACATTAGACACCAATGATTCTAATTGCACTTCTCCAAAGGCACCGCGTGAACGTTTGTCAGAAAGGATTTCCTGCAAACTGACCACATTGCTTGATAATTCAGTAATTTTCTTCTGTGCATCATCGATTAGCGCCAAGCGCTTTAAAACGTCTTGGAAGGTTTTCGTGGTTTTCTCGAAACCATCCGCTAGGCGTTTCTCAACCTGCCCACTGATTTCTTTTAAACGATCGTCGGTTGATTGAGTCAGCCCTTTCATGTTCTTTTCAAAAGTTTCTCCATGACTTTTGAGACTTTGCGTCAGTTCTTCGCGAACATCCTTAATGCCTCGCCTAAACTGTTCATGCAGTTGAGCCTGAGATTCTTTTTGGTTGGTATCAATTTGTTCTTTAAGCTTAAAAATGTCTTTTTGAAGGTTATCTTTAAAGCCAACCAGCTCCTTTTGAAGTTGATTTTGAAAGACTTGGAATGACTCGCCCAGTTTTATCTGGTTGCCTTGGAGTTTTTCGATAAAGTTTTCAGACGAGCGTTGGCTCTGTTCAGCCATACGATGCAAATCAGCTTTTGCGTAATCAAACGCCATGGTTTGCTTCTGTTCAAGAGCCTTGATCGCTTCATGCGCTCCGCCATGAGACTCAGCAATGACCTTAATCACTTTATTCTGTCGCAGGACAGCCACGAGTAAAGCGAGAATCAATACGATAATGACGCCTAAGATCAAGGCAAGTGGTAAATTGTTAGTAAGAAAACTGCTGAAATCCATTACAAAGTTCTATGAATAATACTATTCAGTCAGTGTAACAAAATCACCATAAAAAAGTAGTGTTTGATACGAGTAGCTTCACCGAATATGAAGCTATAAAGATTCAATATTTCTCAAAACCCCGGCCGCCTTGTTCAATATTAGTTCTTTTTCCTCTTGAGCCTTTTTATTCCAAACACTGTATATCATGTTCATTCGATGATTCTGGCTTAACTTTTCTTCATTATGAGCAATAAAGCGCCAGTACAAACTATTGAGAGGACAAGCGTTTTCTGAGTGCTTTTCTTTATGGGAGTATTCACAGTCCTGACAATAGTCGCTCATTTTATGAACATAGTTAGCACTGGCAGCGTAAGGCTTGGTAGCAATAATGCCACCGTCTGCGAACTGGCTCATGCCACGAGTATTGGGCATTTCAACCCACTCTATGGCATCCACATAAATACCAAGATACCAGTCGTCGACTTGATCGGGGTCAATTTCAGTCAGCAAGCAAAAGTTACCCGTGATCATGAGTCGCTGAATGTGGTGTGCATAAGCGTAATCGAGCGATTGGGTAATCGCCTCGGACAGGCAACGCATTTTTGTCTCTCCCGTCCAAAAGTAACTTGGAAGTTCACGCTTTGCATTAAAATAATTCTTCTCTCTATAATCTTCATGAGTCCAGTAGATACCACGGACAAATTCTCGCCAGCCAATGATTTGCCTAACGAATCCCTCGATCTGAGCAATGTCGATATTATCGTTTTGCTCAAAAGCTTTTATTGCTGTAGATATGACCTCTTTTGGCGACAGAATTTTCGCATTAAGGGCGAAAGACAGTCTTGAGTGATACAAAGACCATTTGTGCTGAGACGCTTTAGTCATCGCATCCTGAAATTGACCAAAACGAGGCAAGCAGCTTTCACAGAAGTGCTTTAATAGTTTACGAGCCTGCTGTCTTGTGGTTGGCCATAATAACAACTGATGGGCATTACCAAAGGTTTTAATATTATGCCGTTCTAGCCTTTTCAAAATATCACTGACATCATTCGCAAAAACTAAGGGCTCGGGAATAGCCTCAAGATCAGACTTTTTTAGTGTATTACGGTTCTTTTTATCGTAATTCCAGTCACCTCCCAGCGGTGTATCACCATCCATCAAAACCGAATATCTTTTACGCATCTTGCGATAAAAGCTTTCCATACGGTTATGCTTGTCTTTATGAAAGTACTGGCCAAACTCAGACTCATCTAGGTAAAAGTGTTCTGTGCTGTAGGCTAAGACTTTGCACCCCTCTATTTGGAGATCTGCTAGCTGATCTCGTAATCGATATTCATCAGGGAGCTGATATGAGAAAACTTTTGCGTTGTACTTTTCAATTAAGCTCTCTATCAAATGAACGAGATTTTTATAGGGTTCTGTATCATCTAGGTTAAGATAAAGACATTCATGGCCAGCTTTCTGTAAAGCTTGAGCAAAGTGATTCATGGCATCAAAAAATGCACAGATCTTTTGTACATGATGCTTAGTGTATTGCGCTTCCTGATGCAATTCTGCTAACACATATAAGCAGCCATCTTGTTTTTCCTGAAACCAGCTATGCTTGGCGTTTAATTGGTCACCAAGTAATATCCGTATTTCATCGTACTGAGGCATCAAGCGTTTCTAACTTAACTATAGAGTACTTTTAATGAGCTTACTTTAAAGAATTACCGTAACTCACTCTTTTCTTGGCTTTACGTAAACCAGCTCCCCCACCATTTCCGTTGCCTGGTCTGGCTTCATAAGCCTCTATCGGAAAAGTAATAGCTACATCAATAGAGGGGAAATTTAACCTCAAGAGTGATTGTTCAGCTACCGTAATAAATCTATCAGCTCTATAACGAAAAGCTGTCGACCTAGTGCTTTCCTCAACTAGGCTTACTCCTAGTGTCAGCTCAATAAAGCTAACAGCTTGGCTAATTTGAGTTAAACCCAATGGTGTAGTTGCTTGCAACAAAACGACATCAGTATCTTGCTCTGGGGCCGGCTCTACAACGATAAGCGCATGGCTAGAGAAGGATAAGGCTAACAGTATTACAAAAAGTACAGTTTTCATGGTGTTCTCCTAACAAATCAATTCTTAATGGACGGTTCTCATAAAGTCGAATGGTATTAATTCATCCGCCAAGTGATCCAATAACTGTGCATCATGAAACTGTTTTGAGAATAGCTTAAGCGTTTCTACACACTCATTGGTTTTCAAATCGACTAACAGGAGATGCTCACCATCTTTGATGTATTGCTCATACTTACTCAGTGAACTGTTTTTAGACTCCAAACCAAGAAGCCCACCCAGCCATGTACAAAAGCCGATAGAAATCAGAGTGGCAATAATTGAAAGCATTGATACAAACTCCCTTTTGATGAAATTAGACTCCGTGAAAACTATATATATCAATACCGATAACAATAGTCCAATAAAAGCCCCGAGTAAGCTGCCTTTGATAATATTAGTCTTGTACCAGAAATTTGCAGTATTGACGCCCCTTCTCAAGAACTTAGACTGCATTTTAGAAACAATATGTAAGCAGTCAGGCCTAAGCCCATGTTTTAACAAATAGCAGTAAGCGTTTGTTGCTGTCTCAAAACTCCGAATTTTGTATATCAATCTACTCATGATGTAACCCTCAGTGTGTTTTCATTTATTATTTATATTTATTAAAGAGTGATTTTTTTGTGAAAACTCACAATAAGAAGATTAACTTCAATTAATATAGTGAGAAGAAATCAACCTATAGTAATAATTAACCGTCCAATATAGGCTCTATATTTGAGATATGAGCTTTAACCCCAAGTAATTAGTATGCAAAGGTGAGGAGTGTCTAAACAAAACTTTCACCCTAAGCACTTATAATCGTTACACACTCTCTAAGATTAGGAGAAACAATGAAAACAGCAGCATATGCAGCACAATCCGCAGACTCAGACTTAGGCCCTATCGAGATCCAACGACGTCAACTGGGTGAAAACGACGTCCATATCGATATCGAATACTGTGGTGTTTGCCATAGTGATATTCACACGGCTCATAATGACTGGGGCGGAACTGTTTATCCGGTCGTTCCAGGTCATGAAATCATTGGGCGTGTCAAAGCCGTTGGCTCGAAAGTTTCCAACTTCAAAGAAGGTCAATTAGTCGGCGTCGGCTGTATGGTGGATTCTTGCCAGACTTGTAGCGCTTGTGATGACGATCTAGAGCAATACTGTGAGAACGGTGCTGTGATGACTTATGGCAGCGAAGATCCTATTCTCGGAGGCCCCACTCACGGTGGCTATTCGGATCAGATCGTCGTCGATCAAAAGTTCGTGTTGAATGTTTCTGAGAAGCTCGATACAAAAGCCGTTGCGCCGCTCTTGTGCGCTGGCATCACAACCTACTCTCCGCTTCGCCAGTGGAACGTTAAAGCAGGCGATAAAGTTGGTGTCGTTGGCTTAGGTGGCCTCGGCCACATGGGCGTAAAAATCGCAAAAGCCATGGGCGCTGAAGTTGTGATGATCACAACCTCTCCAGAGAAAGGTTCTGATGCGAAACGTCTAGGCGCTAGCGAAGTTCTTGTCTCTAAAGATAAAGATGCGATGAAGCAACAGGCAGGCTCATTTGACTTTATCCTTAACACGGTTCCAGTATCTCACGACTTAAACCCCTACGTTAATTTGCTCAAGCGCGACGCTACCATGGTTATCGTTGGCGCATTAACGCCTCTACCGGAACTCAGCGGCGGTGGTTTAATTCTAGGGCGCAAACGAATCGCGGGCTCACTGATTGGTGGTATCGCTGAAACTCAAGAAATGCTCGACTTTTGCGCTGAACACGACATTGTCTCTGACGTTGAAATGATCGATATGCAGGACATTAACACGGCGTACAAGCGTGTTATGGACTCAGACGTCAAGTACCGCTTTGTTATTGATATGAAATCCCTGAAATCATAAGGAGTTTTTTTTATGAAAAAGCCCAATGAAATTGCCTATAAAACGAAAGCGACCGCCACAGGTGGTCGTTCAGGCACAGCAAAATCTGAAGATGGTAAACTAGAAGTCACCTTATCAACGCCCAAAGAACTTGGTGGCGCGGGCGGCAATGGCACCAACCCTGAGCAATTGTTTGCGGCAGGTTATTCAGCCTGCTTTATCGGCGCCATGCAACACGTTGCTGGCCAAGAAAAGGTAAAGTTACCCGAAGATACTACGGTGACCGGAGAAGTTGGCATCGGCCCTACCGATGGTGGCTTCGCCATAGACGTCGAATTACAAGTTTCAATACCAGGCATGGACAAGTCTGAAGCTGAGTCACTGGTCGAGAAAGCTCATCAAGTCTGCCCTTACTCAAACGCTACCCGCGGCGGTGTTGATGTCAGGTTGAAAGTTGTTTAATCAATAACTGACCACATGAACTAAATGGCACGGCAACGACCGTGCCATTTTATATAAGCCTAACAAGAATAAATTAATTACCCTCTGGATTTTCAAAACCGAACCGCGCACCCTCTTCCCAAGCCTTTCGATTATTTCCTTCATTGGGTATCCCTCCTGAATCCTTAAGCATCTTCGCGAGGTGCATGCAATTCCATGTCATGATAGTGGTGTTACGTTGCGTAAAGTCATTGTCGAAGCCAACACGCTCGCCGCCTTCTTTCTCGTCGCCATACGAGGGACCTGGGCCAGCCTCACCAATCCAACCACAATCCGCTTGTGGCGGTGTCGTATAGCCTAGATGATTCAAAGCGTAGCCTATGCTCATTGCAGTATGTTTAATACCGTCTTCATTTCCGGTAATGACGCAGCCTCCGACTTTCCCATAATAAATAGACTGACCTTTATCATTAAGCTGCCCAGACATGGCATACAACCTTTCGATTAAGATACGGCATAGTGAGCTTTCTTCACCAAGCCAGAGAGGCGTACCGACTATCAGAATATCAGCAGAAATCACCTTTTCCCACAACATCGGCCATTCATCACGCTCCCACCCATGGTCTGTCATATCTGGATACACTCCAGGCGGGACTACATACTCTGCCATATGCAGATAATCTACCGAGACACCATTCTTCTTCATAATATCTGCGGAAGCGTTAAGAAGTAATCTCGTATGACTCTCGTCCGCTTTTTTCTTTAGTGAAGTATTAATAAATAACGCTTTTAGTTTTGAGAATTTAGACATGCTTAAACTCCGTTATATAAGGCGGAATAAAACGCATTATGACATGAGTGATATTCTTCGTTACCAATAGACTAATCGAAAAATTACTAAATAGAAATTACTGGCTATTAATAGAGTGATGATTGAAGCAGTTACTAGTTTTCTCAAATAATGGTGCGATGAAGAGCTGGAAGCTCAGAATTGCACGATTATAAGGATATAGGAGACAGAACGGCCTTAGATAATAACTTTGTTATGGCCGAAGTAGTTTGGGTGTGATTTTTGTGCAGGCAATAAAAAACCCCGCCGTAGCGAGGTTTTCAAATAATGGCGCGCGTGGAAGGATTCGAACCTCCGACCGCCTGGTTCGTAGCCAGGTACTCTATCCAACTGAGCTACACGCGCATCGTTTTGTGGGGCGTATTATGCCACCCGTTTTTTAGAAGTCAACGAACTTTTAAAATAATTTATTAAAAGTTATTTACTTCTTTTTGAAGCTAAAAAAGCGTTTAAAAATCAGTCGCTTTTTAGTTTCTCCGTCACTATTTACTGAGTTAGTAAATAATGGCGGTGAGGGAGGGATTCGAACCCTCGATACCGGATTAGGGTATACTCCCTTAGCAGGGGAGCGCCTTCAGCCGCTCGGCCACCTCACCGTTGACGCGGACGGAATGTTACCTTATTCAGGATAAAATGCAACACTCCAATCCAACTTTTTTTAATAATTATAGTCGTCGTCTGAATTATTACCTGGTTGATTTGGTTGATAATTCTCCATTTGCTTTTCATGTTGAATACGCAAATAGATTTCTTCACGGTGAACAGCGACTTCTTTTGGTGCATTAATACCGATACGAACCTGATTTCCTTTAACACCAAGTACCGTTACAGTGATCTCATCACCAATCATCAGCGTTTCGCCAACGCGTCTTGTCAAAATTAACATTCCAGTCTCCTCTATCCTAGAGAGCACTCCTGACTAAATCCAAGTCGCTCTCAACTATCTACAAATTTTAAATCTACAAATTCAAAAAATATTTCATGTAAAGAAAGCCGACACTAACGTCGGAAGTCGCGAATTCTATCAATAAATCGCTTTCAAAACTATAGTTTTGCGCATCCAGTCACAAAAATACTTTCTGTTACAAGAATACCCTGTTCAAATTCAAATGTATATCGAGCCTTCTTAAGAAAGTTTCTCTAATACCCACGGTTTCACAGATTCTAGAGCCGCTGGTAGCGCTGCAGGGTCTTTACCACCTGCTTGTGCCATATCAGGACGTCCACCACCCTTGCCTCCAACTTGCTCAGCAACCATTTTAATTAAGTCGCCCGCCTTTACTTTAGAGGTCAAATCCTTACTGACGCCAGCGATTAAACTGACTTTGTCGTCACCAGCAATACCTAACACAACAATGCTAGAGCCAAGTTTGTTTTTCAGTTGGTCTTGCATATCTCGAAGCGCTTTTGGCTCAATACCTTCAAGTTTAGACACCAACAATTTAACACCATTGATCTCTTCGGCATTCGAAGCCAAGTCACTACCTTGGTTCGACGCTAACTTGCTTTGCAATTGTTGGATTTGCTTCTCTAGTTGCTTTGACTTGTCGAGTAATTGCTCAACTTTTTCGACGGATTGCGCAGGATCGCTTTTCAGCAGTTTACCTAGGCTATGAAACTTACTTTCAGATTGTTGCATCCAAGCAACCGCTCTTTCGCCTGTAATCGCTTCAATACGACGAACGCCTGCCGCAATACCCGTTTCAGAAACGATTTTAAACGGACCAATATCACCAGTACGTTTGACGTGAGTACCACCACAAAGTTCGACTGAAAACGGCGACATGGTTAAGACTCGAACCTCATCACCATACTTCTCACCAAATAAAGCCATAGCACCCTGCTCTTTGGCTTCGTCCATCGACATCACCGCGGCTTCTACGGAATGGTTCTCAAAAATCTTTTCGTTGACCATGCGCTCTACGATCGCTAAATCTTCACGCGATACCGCTTCAGGGTTCGAGAAATCAAAACGCAGACGGTCAGGATCATTTAGCGAGCCTTTCTGTTGAACATGGCTACCTAAAACCTCACGCAGTGCCGCATGCAACAAGTGGGTCGCTGAGTGATTACGCATAGTACTTTGACGTAAGCCACCATCAACATTAGCGTTTAATTCAGACTCATTCGTGATATCACCTTTATCGACATAGCCAATATGGGCAATGGCATCACCAATATTTTGAGTATCTTCGACAACAAAATTCGCGCCACATCCATACAAGTAACCTTTATCTCCAACTTGACCGCCTGACTCAGCATAAAATGGTGTTTTCTCAAGAATGACAATACCTTTATCGCCTTCACGCAGGCTCTCCACAGGTTCGCTGTCTTTCAAAAGCTTGACCACTTTCACCTGCTGGCTCAAATAGTCGTATCCCGTGAACTCAGACTTTTCCTCTAACGTCAGCGAATCATTGTAATCAACACCAAAGTTACTCGAAGCACGAGCACGTTGACGCTGTTCCTCCATCGCTTTTTCAAAGCCGTCCCAATCAATCTCAAGACCTTTTTCGCGAGCAATATCAGCCGTTAAATCTTGTGGGAAACCGTAAGTGTCATAAAGCTTAAATACCGTCTCGCCTGAAATCGTTTTATTCTTGATGTCCGAGATGTCCGCCTCAAGAATTTGCATGCCTTTATCTAAGGTCTTAGCAAAAGCGTCTTCCTCTTTGGCTAGAACACCTTCGATGATCGACTGCTGTTCTTTTAACGCTGGGTAAGCCTCGCCCATGATATCAACCATCGCCTGCACCAACTTAGAGAAGAAGTTGCCTTTAGCGCCAAGTTGATGCCCATGGCGAATTGCGCGACGAGTAATACGACGAAGCACATAACCACGCCCTTCATTGCTCGGCACGATACCGTCAAGAATCAAGAAGCAGCATGAGCGAATATGATCCGCGATAACACGCAACGACTTATTGTCTGAGTCTTTAACGTTTAGTAAGTCTGCGGTTTGCTTGATCAAGTACTGGAAAGTATCAATTTCGTAATTGCTGTGAACGCCCTGCAAAATCGCAGAAATACGCTCTAGCCCCATGCCGGTATCGACTGATGGCTTAGGTAGTGGCTCCATAGTGCCGTCTTTATGACGGTTATACTGCATGAATACCAAGTTCCAGATTTCAATATAGCGATCACCATCTTCTTCCGGTGTTCCTGGAGGGCCGCCCCAGATATGTTCGCCGTGGTCGTAGAATACTTCTGAACAGGGTCCACAAGGCCCAGTATCGCCCATGGCCCAGAAGTTATCTGAGGCATAGCGCTCGCCTTTATTATCCCCAATACGGCTGATACGGTCTTCAGGGAAACCGATATCTTTTGCCCAAATATCATAAGCTTCATCGTCTTCAGCGTAGACCGTGACCCAAAGCTTTTCTTTCGGCAATTTAAAGACGTCGGTCAATAGCTCCCAACAGTAACCGATAGCTTCTTTTTTGGAATAATCACCAAAACTAAAGTTACCGAGCATTTCAAAAAACGTATGGTGACGTGCAGTGTATCCTACGTTTTCTAAATCATTATGTTTGCCGCCAGCACGCACACAACGCTGGGAGCTTGTCGCTCGGGTGTAAGAACGCTTGTCAGTGCCTAGGAAGCAATCTTTGAAAGGCACCATACCGGCGTTGGTGAATAATAAAGTCGGATCATTGGCCGGAATTAGTGGCGCACTCTCCACGACTTTGTGACCGTTCTTTTCAAAAAACGCTAAAAAGGCTTTGCGGATATCATTTGTCGTCATTGTCTTAGCTGTCGTACTCACTTTAAATTAACCTTTTACTTTACTATTCACGCTTAAATAATTGTTTAACAATGACTTTTAACTAAAACAAGTCAAAGTCATTATCTTTCGATTCATTCTCTGAGACAGGCCCAGAAGATAGTGCATGGTTGATCATATCGAAATCGAAACCACGGTATTGTAAAAACCGAGTTTGCTTCGCTCTAAGCTTCATGTCAGAACCCGGCGCTTGATTGTACTTTTTGCGCCACGCCATAACAGCAACTTTATACCAATCGATAGCCAGAGTTTCAAAATGGAGGTTGATCGCTGAATCTTCAATGCCCTTTTGCCGTAACTCTTGGCGCACTCTGACGGGTCCGTAGCCGTTTTGGGATCGCTGTCGGATGAAACTTTGTGCAAAACGCTCATCACTTTGCAGGCCACGCTCGGCCAGTCGTTCAAGGTAAGCCTCAACTTCTTCGCCTTCAAACTCACGGAGTTTTAGTTTATCAATAAGCTCACGCCGGGAATGTTCCCGGCGTGCTAATAAATCCATCGCGATAACTTTATAGTCGCGTGGTGGCTTTTTAAAGCCCATAAACGAATCCGTTAAAGAAAGACCAAAGCCGGATTACGCCTCTTCAGGCGCTTCTTCTTCATCGGAAGGCTTGGCAGTCACAAGTAACTTGTCACGCAAAGTCGTTTCAATCTCTTTCTTGATCTCAGGATTATCTTTCAGGAACTGAATAACGTTTTGTTTACCCTGACCAATCTTGTTGCCTTGATATGAATACCAAGCACCAGATTTCTCAACCAACTCTTGCTTCACGCCCCAGTCCAGAATCTCACCTTCAAGCGAAGTACCTTCGCCGTATAAGATTTGGAATTCCGCTTGTTTAAACGGTGGCGCTACTTTGTTCTTAATCACTTTGACGCGAGTTTCATTACCGATAATCTCGTCGCCCTGCTTGATTTGGCCAATTCGACGAATGTCCAAACGAACTGAAGCGTAGAATTTTAATGCGTTACCACCTGTGGTGGTTTCTGGCGAACCGAACATCACACCAATTTTCATACGAATTTGGTTAATGAAAATACACAGTGTGTTTGAACGCTTGATGTTTGCCGTTAACTTACGCAAAGCCTGTGACATTAATCGAGCTTGAAGACCCATGTGCGAATCGCCCATCTCACCTTCAATCTCTGCTTTCGGCGTTAAGGCTGCAACCGAGTCCACAACAAGGATATCAACCGCACCAGAACGAACCAACATATCAGTAATCTCAAGCGCCTGCTCACCCGTATCTGGCTGAGACACAATCAAATCGTCTAGATTAACGCCTAATTTTTCTGCATAAACAGGGTCTAACGCATGCTCCGCGTCGACAAACGCAGCCGTACCGCCTTCTGCTTGACAGCTTGCGATAGCCTGTAGTGCTAACGTTGTTTTACCCGATGATTCAGGACCATAGATTTCAGCAACACGGCCTTTCGGCAAACCACCAATACCTAACGCAATATCCAGACCAAGGGAGCCTGTCGAAATCGCCCCGATCTTGGCTACCGAGCCATCGCCAAGACGCATGATCGAGCCTTTACCGAATTGACGCTCGATTTGACCTAAAGCAGCACCGAGCGCTTTCTTTTTGTTGTCATCCATCAAAATTACCTACTGACTGAAATGTTATAAGAATTGAGAAAATTAGACTGATTATTCCACAAACAGCGTCGAAAAGTAACCTGTGATTTCCCGATCAAAGCTAAGAAAATCACCCTAATAGCGGTAAGCTATTGATGATTGAGTTTAACTGGTGATTATTTGTACAATCCGTTTAGTATTAACTTAAACTAACCACAAAGTCGCGAATACCATTGAGTAACATTTGAGTGGCAAGGATAATCAAAATCATCCCCATCAAACGCTCAAGGGCCCTAGCACCCTTCTTACCGATTAAAGCCATCACTTTAGGCGACATGATCAGGATTATGGTCGTCACCAGCCAAGACAGCAACAAAGCCATGCTCCACTCGTTGATTTGACCCGGTTGGTTAGAGCTCAATAATAGCAGGACGGCGATAGTCGAAGGTCCAGCAATCATCGGCATTGCTAAAGGCACAATAAAAGGCTCTTCTTCCTCGACTTCATCGCCCGGCTCGCGGCGTCCCGGAAAGATCATGCGCAGTGAAATAATAAATAACAGAATACCGCCTGCGATATTCAACGAGGACTGGGTCAATCCTAAAAATGCGAGGATTGAGTTACCCGCGAACAGAAAGCCTAAAAGAATCAACAAGGCGATAATCAACTCACGCGCCATCACCTTAACGCGCCTTTTCGGCTCTACATTTGATAGAACCGCATTAAATACTGGTACATTACCTAGTGGATCCATAATTAAAAACAATGTCACCGCTGCCGTAGCAATATCACCCCAATTCATAACTAATCCCCAAAACGACAAAACTTTGCCCATCCTAATTTCAATTCACCAGTGTCGCAAGTGATTGATTATTAGAGAAACAATTTACAAACCATTTAAATAGCGCTATTAATAGAGGTCTGATCACTTAACAACAGTAAGACCATGAGCGAAACCAACATTTTAAGCCGCCCACCACTGGCTTTTACACTCAAAAAGTACGCCTATGGCATGTTTCTCATTTCTGGGGCTGTGCCTTTTATTGCCTTCGCTCTGGCTGAATCACAGTTACTCTCGCCAAATCAAGCACCCTACTTTATTCTGCTGTTCTTCTTTGGAGTTATTCCAGTTCTTGATGCACTATTAGGCCGCGACAGTCTCAATGCGCCACAGGAATTGACGAAAGACATCTCTAACGAATGGTTCTACAAATCACTAACGCTACTAACAGTCCCTGTCATGTTTGCAGTGCTAACACTGGGGCTACTACAGTTCGCCAGTTCGGAAATACAGGTCTCTGGTCAAATGGGCTGGGTGTTGGGAGTTGGCGTGGTCAGTGGTGTTTTGGCGATTAATGTTGCTCATGAACTGATTCATAAAGACAGTAAGCTGGAGCGCTTTTGCGGTGGATTGTTGTTGAGTTTAGTGTGTTATAGCGGCTTTAAAGTCGAGCATGTGCGCGGCCATCACGTTAACGTCTCAACGCCCGAAGATCCTTCTTCCGCCGACTATAACCAAACCTTGTATCACTTTTTGCCCAGAGCCATATGGCACAACATCACTAATGCTTGGAAACTTGAGGCGACTCGGTTAAAACGCAAAGGTAAATCAGTCTGGAGTTTGGATAACGAGTTGTTCACTTGGTACGGACTCAGCGCGCTATGGGCAGTTGTGTCATTTATCGCTTTTGGCTGGTTGGGCTTAGCGTTCTTTCTTGGTCAAAGCATCGTCGCCTTTGTGTTACTCGAGATCATTAACTACGTCGAACATTACGGATTACGCCGTAAGAAGCGCGACAATGGCAAATACGAATACGTCACGCACCACCACTCGTGGAATTCTAATTTCTTCCTAACTAACATTCTGTTGATTCACTTGCAGCGCCACTCGGATCATCATGCTTTTCCCAAGCGTCGCTACCAAGTCTTACGTCATCACGAGGACAGCCCACAGTTACCAGCAGGCTACGCGACGATGGTATTATTGGCTTTAGTGCCACCGCTATGGAAAAAAGTCATGAATCCGATTATTGATAAGTACTATAAATAAGGTGGGTTACTAGGTTTGTCATTCCAAATTTAATTTGGAATCTTGCCCAATCCAAATAAGATCCTGAGTCAAGCTCAGGATGACAAACTTTTACAGAAACCTAAATTGTGGCCAGCGGGAATAGCTTTAGGTAATTTGGGATATATGTAGCTCTAGAACAATTTACTGCCCATATAAATCCCCATACCAACCATCATTAGGTTCTCAGTTAAGGAAATAAAACCCAGCGGCACATTATTACCACCGCCGACACAGGCACACTTCAATTCGCGCTTGTCGATATAGACCGCTTTAAACACTGACACGGCACCCACCGTACCGATAAACAAAGCAATCGGCGCAGAAAGCCAGATCAAAGTGCCCGAAACCATCAGTACACCAGCAAGCCCCTCAGCGAATGGATAAACATAACCATAAGGCACCCAGCGCTTGGCTAATAAGTCATAGTTCAAGAACATGGTGGAGAACTTTTCGACATCCTGTAGCTTGAGCATTGCCAACAACACCATCGAAAAGCTCACAAACCACTCGGCTGTTTTAATCGTAAACGCATCGCCTGAGCTCGAAAAGCTCGCCGCAATCGCTGTTAACGCCGCCATCACAAACAACACAATTACCGGACGATACGTTTTCTTGTCCGGATCCTTAACTATCTTACCAAGATGTCTTCTTAAGTCTTCATAACCACCAATACGCTCACCATCAATAAAGGTCTGCGGCGTTGTTTCCACGCCATGCTTTTCCTTAAAAGCATCCGTTTCCTCACGGTTGGCTAAAATATGATCCTCAACCTCGAAGCCCTCGCGCTTTAGCAAATCCTTAGACTTTAAGCCAAAAGGACAAGTGTGTTTATCCGTCGACATGCGGTAAAGCTGCGCCGTCTTCTTATTGGTAGTGCTCATACAATCAATACTCCTTCATTCAAAAGAATTGTGCATATAACTTGATTCAAACAATAAACACACTATAAACTCTGTACCATGGTACGGAGTCAAGCATTCTTTATCAAACCCTAACTCGGTTATAGGTTTAAACTAAAGTAAAATTTAGGACTACAGCATGTTAACCATTGGCAAATTAGCCAAAGAAGTGAATATCGGCGTCGAAACCGTCCGCTATTACCAGCGCAAAGGCTTAATCGAGGTTCCCAACAAAACGGAAGGCTTTAGAAAATACAGCGCAGACGACTTACGACGGCTGAAATTCATCAAAGAAGCCCAAAAAGCAGGCTTCACACTTAATGAAATCAAGGAACTATTGGCACTAGACACCAGCCACGACCATGAACGAGCTCAACAGCTCGCGAGCGCCAGAATTAAAGAACTCGACGCAAAGATCGAAGAAATGCAGCAAGCCCGCGACCGGCTCAAAACCCTATTTCATCAGTGTGAAACAAGCGGAACGCATAAACCCTGCGCGATTTTAAAGGCTTTTGAGGTATAAAAGTATCGTCATCGCAAAGAGAGCAAAGCTCAACGCGGCGCTCTCTCAAAGAAAGACAACTTAATGTTTCATAAGGATAGCCACGGATTTTTTTAAATCCTCGCAATGACAGGTTATGCAAAATAATGCTGAGCTTGCGAAGTTTTCGTTATCACCTTTGTTCTTTTACCTTAATAACGATTAATTTATTGCCAATAGACTAACTTTATTTCTGAATAAATGTATTTCTAAATAAGTTTTTTATCGGCCCTTTTTCTTTACTATATGATGTACATGGGTAAGGCCCACCATTACCTGTACGACCCAAAAGGTAACTAACGGTTTCGGATGCCACTTCCCCATTTTGTTGATCTATAACTTGATACACCGAGCGTCCAATTACTGGCTTATTACGATTGTCCGGTTTTATGACACTCTTTGTCATGGAGTGTTTATAACGAGCTGTAGCTTTATCAATTTTTTTTGCAGCAAAGCACTTTCCCTCAGGCAAGTCTTCAAAATTATATTCCTTTGTCATTTTGACATTACAAAAGGGATCCTGAGATGTTGAAATATATACGCCAAAAGCCATTTTCAGGTAAATATCGATGATTTTCTTGAGTATTGTTCATCTCAACATACTCAAATCCGTATGATATCATGTTCAACCAACACAACCCGTTACAAGACTCATAATATAAACCTTCAGCTTCTACTTGCTTATTGATCACAGTCCCCGCATCTTCCTTACAGAGTTTTTCAAGCTCATCATGCCCCATGGAACACCCAGTTAACATGACTGCGAGTCCAGCACTCCCTAACAATCCTAATCTCACCTTTTCTCCTTTCACCGTTACTAAAATCATTTATCATATAGCTTTGCAGGTAGTAAAGGCAGCACCATGAAGCAGCTCCTGCATTAAGCACACTGCTTTAAACCTATTAAAAGTGTTCCAAGACCCACCCTACAGAATATTCAACCGTCGCTTGCCGAATATCAGCTCTTGAGCCTTTAAGCTGCAATAGCTTACTTTCTACGCCTTCGTTATCGGCGTATCCAATCCAAACAGTGCCGACAGGTTTATCTGGTGTACCGCCGTCGGGGCCTGCGATACCGCTGACAGATATGGCGATTCGATTTTTACTACCTGCTTTTTTAAATGCGCCAACAGCCATGGCTTCGACGACTTCTTTTGAAACAGCGCCGTGTTGCTCGATAAGCTCCTTTGGAACATTAAGCATGTCATGCTTCGCTTCATTGGTGTAGGTGACGAAGCCACGATCAAACCATTGTGAACTGCCGGGCAATTCGGTACAGGAAGCGGCGATTAGGCCACCCGTGCAGGATTCTGCTGTGACTAGCATTAAGTTCTTTTTCATTAATAGGTTAGAGAGTTCTTTTAATAAGCTTTCTAAGTCAGAAGAATCTACTTCTTTTTGTAAATCGGGCAATCTTCGTCTACCTCTTTTGACTCAAATCCGTTAAGCTATGGGCTATAAATTTGTAGCCGACGCTAGCCAATATTAGAACTAAGAATAGGCGCTAACCGTCACTAACGCAACCTAAGAACGAATCACTCAAGCATGTCTAAAGCTGAAATTATTAACGACGAAGCCTTACAGCATCACACCCCGATGATGCGTCAGTATTGGCGTTTAAAGCAGGACCATAAGGACTACATGCTGTTTTACCGCATGGGCGACTTTTATGAGTTGTTTTATGACGACGCTAAGCGTGCGGCAGAGTTACTCGACATTACGCTAACAAAGCGTGGTTCATCCGCTGGTGAGCCGATTCCAATGGCAGGCGTTCCCTTTCATGCAGTGGATTCGTATTTAGCTCGAATCGTAAAACTTGGCGAGTCAGTAGCAATCTGTGAGCAAGTGGGCGATCCTGCCACCAGCAAAGGGCCTGTCGAGCGTAAGGTTGTTCGAATTGTCACGCCTGGAACGCTGTATGACGAAAACCTGTTAGATGCCCTTTCAGAAAATATTCTGGCTGCCGTTTATAAAAAGCATCAACAGTATGGTCTCGCCTGCTTAGACATGGCGAGCGGTCGCTTCTGGCTTTCAGAATTCGATAATGAACTGGCAATTCAGGCCGAGCTTCACCGCGTTAAGCCCGCCGAGCTACTGCTCGCCGACAATCAGCAGGATTTAAGCCACTTAGTTAAAAGTTCGGTTCAGTGGCAACCTGACTGGGAGTTCGATTACGAGCAAAACCTCGATAAGCTGCTCAATCATTTCAAGGTCAAAAGTTTAGCTTCTTTTGGCTGTGAGGATTATCGCTTAGCGGTCTCAACCGCTGGCGTGGTGCTGGAGTACGCCAAAAAGACTCAGCTCAATGCCCTGCCTCATATTCGTATGTTGCAACGACTTTCCGACGCGGATCACTTGGTGCTCGATCCTGCGACGCGTAAAAACCTAGAGTTGACCGAAAACATCCAAGGCCAGTCGCACAATACGCTGTTTGAAGTCATGAACAGCACAAAAACGGTCATGGGCGGTCGTTTACTTAAGCGTTGGTTGCACAGCCCTCTGAGTAAAAGAACCTCTGTTGAAAAGCGACTTGAAGCAGTTTCAGCACTGAAAAACGATTTAGTTTATAGCGACCTCCAGTCGCACCTGAAAGAGATTGCCGATATCGAACGCATCGTGACTCGATTAGCGCTTGGCAGCGCCAGTCCGCGCGATTTAAAACGTTTAGAACAAGGCTTACGAAAATCTGAAGACATAAAAGAATACTTATCGTCTCATCAAGTTCAGTTGCCACTGGTCGAGTCGATTAAACCATTGCCGAATGTTCAGGAGTTATTAGAGCGCGCCATTATCGAGCAGCCACCGATGGTCATTCGCGACGGTGGCGTTATCGCTGAAGGCTATCATACCGAACTCGATGAACTGCGAAATCTCGCCAATGATGCCAGCGACTTTATGCTGCAACTTGAGCAACGTGAAAAAGAGCGCTCAGGCATTAATACGCTAAAAGTCGGCTACAACAAGGTTCATGGTTTCTACATTGAGATTTCACGCGCGCAAAGCGATTTAGCGCCAGCGGAATACGTACGTCGTCAGACGCTGAAAAACGCAGAGCGTTTTATCACGCCAGAATTGAAAGAATACGAAGAAAAGGTGCTCAGCAGCAAAACTCGCGCCTTAACGCTTGAGAAACGTCTTTATGATGAGCTGGTGCAACAACTACAAGAGCATGTTGCGGATATCCAATCGACAGCTGCTGCTATCGCTGAGCTCGATGTCTTCGCCTGTTTCGCTGAACGCGCAGAGAACCTTAACCTATCGCGCCCTGAATTTAGTGATAATACAGGTATCAGTATCACTGCTGGTCGACACCCAGTGGTCGAGTATCACAGTAAAGAACCTTTTATCCCAAATGACTTAGAGCTTTCACCCAATCGACGCTCGTTAATTATTACAGGCCCGAACATGGGCGGTAAATCGACCTACATGCGTCAGGCAGCGTTAATCACCTTGCTCGCTTACACAGGCTCTTTTGTTCCAGCAGAAAGCGCCACTATCGGTCCTATTGATCGCATTTTCACACGAATTGGGGCCTCTGATGATTTGGCCAGCGGTCGTTCAACCTTTATGGTCGAAATGTCGGAAACCGCAAATATTCTTAACAACGCAACTGCAAACAGCCTTGTATTACTCGACGAAATTGGCCGTGGTACCAGCACCTTCGATGGACTTGCCCTCGCCTCGGCAACCATGCGTTATATCAATGAGAAACTTAACTCTTTGACGCTGTTCGCGACTCACTACTTCGAGCTAACGCAACAAATACAAGAGTGGCAAGATTGCGCTAACGTCCACTTTGGCGCTAGCGAGTACGAATCCGAACAAACTGGCTCTACAAAGTTGGTGTTCTCGCATCAAGTCGCCGAAGGACCAGCGAACCAAAGTTACGGTATTCAAGTCGCACAATTGGCGGGATTACCGAATGCAGTCATACATAATGCCAAAGCCCTGTTGAGCTACTTCGAGCAGAATGGTACTCACAACGAGCAAGCTCAAGAAGTCATGCCGCAGCTGGACTTACTGGAAGAAACCGAGGTTCAGACCCAGGTGCCAAACGAAGCTTTGCAACTGCTTGAAGACATCGCGCCGGACGATTTATCGCCACGCGAAGCACTGGAACTATTGTATAAGTTAAAAGAATCGCTAAAATAACGCTGCTACAGGCAATGACCATAGCGAGTAATCGTTAATGAGTTTGCCGAAAGAATTGCAATTTAGGAGACATTCATGGCGTTCGTAGTAACCGAAAACTGCATTAAATGTAAATACACTGACTGTGTAGAAGTCTGTCCGGTGGACTGCTTTTACGAAGGGCCAAACTTTCTGGTGATTAACCCAGACGAGTGTATTGACTGCGCATTATGCGAGCCTGAGTGCCCTGCCGAAGCTATTTTCGAAGAAGACGAAGTGCCAGAAGGCATGGAACACTTTGTTGAGCTCAACGCTGAACTTTCTGAAGAATGGCCGAATATTACGGAACAAAAAGATCCGCTACCAGACGCCGCTGAGTGGGATGGCAAAGAAGGAAAGTTTGAGCTTTTGGAGAAGTAACATACTTCAATCTCAAGAATAAAATAAAGCAAAGCCCTCATCGCGAGGGCTTTTTTGTGCTTATAGATTTTTACGTCTGTAGACTGGCGGGTTTTGGAATCAATAATGACAGAAACGCTGCAGCAATCACAAACGCGGCAGATACCATTAAGCATATTTCTAGTCCGTAAGCTTGATATATCCACCCCGAAAGTACCGTGCCGATTAAACGTCCCATAGCGTTGGCCATATAGTAAAATCCCACATCTAACGACACCCCATCGTCAGACGCCATGTGTACGATCAAGAAACTGTGCAAGGAAGAATTGATGGCGAAAATAACCCCAAACAGGAGTAAGCCACCCAGTAATGCAATCTGTGGTGATACATTGAAATAGAGCGCCGATGCAATGAGCGCTGGGATCATTGCTAGAATCAGTGCCCATGAAAACGCAGTGCTTCCTGTCGGAACGCTCCCTGTTTTACTGCCAGTAATTTTAGGTGCTAAGGTTTGAACTACCCCATAGCCGATGATCCATAAGGCTAAAAAGCCGCCGACAAAGGTATGCGACCAATCAAACTGGCTCGACAAATAAACCGGCAGAGCAACTACAAACCAGACGTCTCGCGCACCGAATAAAAACATGCGTGCTGCCGATAAATAGTTAATTGCTGCGCTCTTCGAAAATATTTGTGAAAACTTAGGTTTGGCTTTGCTCCGTCCTAAGTCTTGCTTGAGTTTGATGAGACTAAACACCCAGACAGCCAGTAGCATTATTGCCATAAATAAGATCGCCCCTTGAAACCCTAACAGGGATAGAAGCAAGCCACCCATAAAGAAGCCAACGCCTTTTAGGGTGTTCTTAGAACCGGTTAATAACGCGATCCAGCGATACAAGGTGCCATCTTGCCCTTTAGCAACAAGACTTTTAATAGCGCTTTTGGCACTCATCTTATTCAAATCTTTGGCGATACCTGACACAGCCTGAGCCGACATAACTAACGGTACCGTTAATAAAGCTGTCGGTACTAACAGCATTCCCAGCGCAATGATTTGCAAGAAAAGACCGATGTTCATGGTCTTATTGAGACCAAGTCGCGCCCCTAGCCAACCGCCGACTAAATTAGTCACCACCCCAAAGAATTCATAAAACAAAAACAGCATGGCGATTTGTAGAGGGCTATAACCGAGCTGATGGAAATGTAACACCACCAGCATCCGTAAGGCGCCATCAGTCAGTGTGAATGCCCAATAATTACTCGTCACTACCATGTATTGGCGCACTTCTGGCGCAAGCCCTTTCAAGCCTTTTAGCAAGGTCATCACTAGTCGAGGCCTTTGTCTATCACCATTTTGACCAGCTCAGCGGTACGGTTCGCGTACCCCCACTCATTGTCATACCACAAGTACAACTTAACCTGTGTTCCATTAACCACCATGGTTGATAAGGCGTCAACAATGGTCGAACGTGGGTCAGTTTTATAGTCAACCGACACTAGTGGGCGCTCTTCATAACCCAAAATATCTTTTAGCTCGCCTTTCGCGGCTTGCTTAAACAAGGCATTCACCTCTTCTTCTGTGGTTGCCTTTTCAACTTCAAACACACAGTCCGTAATCGAGGCGTTTGCTAATGGCACACGTACCGCATGACCATTGAGCTTGCCTTTCAATTCAGGGAAGATATGCGTAATCGCCGTGGCCGAGCCTGTGGTGGTTGGAATCAAACTCATGCCACAAGCACGAGCACGCCGCAGGTCCCTGTGCGCTGAATCCAAAATAACCTGAGTATTAGTAATGTCATGAATCGTCGTCATGCTGCCGTGTTTGATTCCAAGGTTCTCGTGAATCACTTTCACCGCTGGCGCTAAACAGTTGGTGGTGCAAGATGCGGCAGTGACAATCGGGTACTGCTGGCTGTCATACAAGTCATGATTAACACCCATGACCACGTTAAGTACGCCCTCTTCTTTAACTGGCGCTGTAACCACAACTTTTTTAACTCCCTGATCACGATACGGCTGTAACGCCTCCTGTGATTTAAATTTACCCGATGCTTCGATGACTAAGTCACAGCACGACCAGTCGGTGTCTTCTATTGAACGGTTCTTGGTAAAAGGAATCTCGGTTTCATCAATCGTGATCGCTTCATTACCCTCTTCTGCGTTAAATTTCCAACGCCCATGAACCGAGTCGAAGTTAAGCAAGTGCGCAAATGTTTTAGCATCGCCTGCTGGATCGTTGATATGGCATATGCTGATGGCATCATTAACAAATCCAGCTTCATAAAGCGCGCGCATGGTCAGTCTTCCCATACGCCCAAAACCATTAATACCAATTTTGATCGACATAAATGTACCCTATTAAAATTTAGGTGAAATTAGTTACAACACACTGGACGATTGTCCATAGCGGCTAAATTATTGAGATACGGTTGAATAGACTCACTCTGCGCGGCCAAAGTTGTTTCGAGAACACTGCGCGCCCAGCTCGGTAGATCATCGTTCAAACGGTAATACACCCACTGACTCTGTCTGCGTGTGCTTAACACCGACATATTCTTTAGTTGGGCCAGGTGTCGCGATACTTTTGGTTGCGACTCAGCGATGGCCTCTGTCAGCTCACAAACACATAACTCTTTTTCATTTAATATCAACAAGATAGTCTTCAGTCTTGTTTCATCACTTAAACATTTAAAAAACTCATTTGGAGCAATCATTGAATCAACCTGACTTCGCAACATTTGAATATACGCATAACCATATATTCAAACAAACTCAAAGTCAACACGGTTGTTGCAAAGGATAGTATGGAATTATGGAGTGAATAAAAAAGCCACTAACCATGACCGTTAGTGGCTTCTGTAGAGATGCCTGAAAAATTAAAAGTCGATAGAGGCTGTAAAAGGCTTAACCCCAATCGCTCGGTAAATCTCGCTAGGTTTATAGATTCGTTGTTTTTTGATCACTAACGCGATCTGCCGAAGCTCACCAATGTCTTCCAGCGGATTACCATCGACAAACACTAAGTCAGCCTGCTTACCTTCAGTAATCGAACCAACATTGGCTTCATTGCCCACTACTTTTGCAGAGCCAATCGTCGCAAGCTTTAATACATCAGCATTCGAGATTCCCGCATCAGCATAAAGCTCTAACTCACGATGCAACGTAAAACCAGCTATGGCATCTGTACCCGGTACAATTGGCACACCGCTCTCATGTAATTTCTTCACCATTGCAGACATCGCTTTAATCGACTTATCGTAGTCGTCACGAAGCTCAGGCGTAATATCCATGACTGGTCTTAGGTATCCGCGGGAAACGTTAATTGGCAAGTGGTCATAGATCGGTTTAATTTCAGGATCAATAACGCCGCCTTTGCGGAACAGGCTATTGAAAGTCGAAACCGTTGGATCAACTTCAATACCCTTCTCTGCCAGCTTAGCCACAAAGTCATTCACTTCTTTGCTGTCTAAATCCAACTCGTGAGCTTTTTCGCCGACAATAGAGAAACGTAAACGTTTACGCGTATCAATGTTCTTTCCTAAGAAGTTAAGGAAGATCATATTGATGTGCTGGATTTCGTCAAAACCGGCATCCACAGCTTCTTCCGCAGTCATAAACGCAGGTATGTGACCGCTTAAGCGTAACCCTTTACTGTGAACATGCTCAGCTAGTGGCTTGACCCATTCTGGCTCCATCGAGCTGTAAGTTTTAATCTGGATATAACCACGCTCAGCGTACCAATCGACACCATTTTTAGCGTCTTCAAGCGAATCGACCGTCTGCCCCATTTTCATGGCATAAGGGCTTTCGCGATCCATAAACCCTGCGCGATAGACATCTCCTCCGATAATGTCCGCATCTTCAGCTAATCGCTCAACAGCAACAATATTGTCATGGGTATTGCCCATATCACGGACGTTGGTCACGCCCGCTGGAATATTCAATAAGCCATCAGATTTCGATAAGTGACCATGCATATCCCACAGTCCAGGAATCAGGGTTTTGCCTTGTGCATCGACCACCGTGTAGTCGTCTGATGCTTTGATGGCATCTGCATCGACAACCTTGTCGATCTTGCCATCGACAACCAAAATAGACTTGCTTTCGATCAACTCTCCAGCTTCGACATCGACATAGTTAGCATTAGTCACCAGAATGGGCTTTTCAGAAACGTGGGTGAGTTTTGTTGATAAATCTTCTAGGTACTGATTTTCTGCTTCTTTTTGAATCTTCTGTAGCTTCTCGAGGTTATCGCGCCCCCAGCCGTCCGCAATAATGCCAAACCAACCACCACTGTCAGAAGCGAAGAAGTTGTTATCTTCGTCATACCAACTAAAGTCTGGGGTAAAACCTAAACCAACCACACCGATCAAGCGAACCGTTTTTTGTTCTTCGCCTTTAGTTAGGGTGACGCTGTCTAGCTCAATTAAAGACGCTTTACCGCTTGGTAACAACTCGATACTGTTATCGTCATCTTCTAATAAAGCTTTAACAAGGTAGTTTGATGAAACCCCAGTACTATCACTCGGGATATAAAATTTGCTTTGTTCAGCGCTCGCATTGCCCTGCTCATTCAAGCTTTTCCACTCAGCTTTGCCGCCATTCATATTGAACGACTCTTTGATTGGGGCGCCGAACGCTGAAGTACCCGATACCTCTTGGCTAATCACATAACCATCTTCGCCGAGAACTATTTTCTCGTCGATATTGACCCTACGGTTATTCCAGCCCAACTCGAGATTTGACTTAACCACATTATCATCTTGCTCGATTGTGACCTTGCCAGCGGTATCTTCTTTGTTGTAGATATTAAAGACCATCGGTGGCTCAACTGCTTTTTTGTCTTTACTATCTTTTGCTTGAACGCTCTCTTCCGAATCGACTAGAGGCGGTGTGCTTTGTGATGCAGCGGTTTGATTAGCAGATTCGACTTCGGTTTCTTGCGAGTCTTTATCACTAGAATCACACCCCGTAATCGCTAAAGATATGCTCAGCGCAATAACAGACAAGCTTAAATGTTTTAATGACATAATAGTTCCCTTGCGTTTTTATGTGTCATACAGCTTATAACTGGTGGTTTCAGCTGTCTAGAGCTTGATAGGTAAAATATAAAAGCCAGATAATGAAGAATAAAACCAGTCATGGGCTGACATGACTGGTTTGTTTGCCTACGAAGGGATTAATTCGTAATTAATTGATACGAATCAAACTTGTTGAATGCTTTCACCAATTGCGTTTCAGTTTTGTCGATATTTTGAACCAAATCGCACAGTTTTTCGGCTTGAAGCTCTAGCTGTTCAGCGCGACGCTCCATTTTGTCTTCCAGATCTTTGCCGAAGCTTTCCATACGTTTTTCAAAGGCTTTAACCTTCTCTTCGTTACCACTCATGGCCGCAGCTATCATCTCGCCAACATTGTTTTCCATAAACTCAGTCACAGCAGTTTCTATTAGTGACTCAAATTCCGCTTCAAAGTCGGAGCTCTCGACATAATCGACAAGGGCCTCAGGACGCAGGTGCGAACTGCTGATATGTTGTTTCAACTCTGCTGAAATCGTTTCAACACGTGCCACGAACTCTTCAGCTCTCTCAGGAGAGTCCTGCAACAATGCGGCGGCAACGCTACCCACTGCTTCTATCGCAATCGAGCTTGCCTCCTCAGCTACACCAGAAGCTAGCGGCAAAAGGTCACGAACTTTCTGGTTGTACTCTTCTAGCAACTCTAACTGCTCCGGTGACAACAGTTGCTTCTGCCCATCCAGAAAAAGTTCTGATGAAGCGGTGATCAATACTTTTTCTTGATCTTTGCTAGAAAAGCTTAAGCCTTTGTCTTGTATCTCGATGTTATAGGCAAAGTCTGCGTCGCAGGTCATATTATCCGAATGCGCAACAGCGGTACCTAACGAAAGACTCAATGCAACAGCTACGGTAGCTGATTTGAAGATGGTTTTCATGGTGAACTCCTTAATCAATTAAAATGTGGGTAACACATATTCTTAGATTAAGGATTTATGGGGAAAGGTTTAGCTATTTAGTGTGTAAAAAGGCTGTTTAGGGTAACAATTTGTAAACAGCCTTTTTACACAAGGCTTAAATAACTTTAGTTATCAGTTAGATACCGATATTACTTAAACTGTTTGAAATGCGACGAATAAAGCTACTTAAGGAAGGATATTCGCGCTCAAAGTTGTATAAACGCTCTTGAAAGCGCTCTATCAAGTACTCTTCTGGATTCCCTTCAGCATCTTGTTGAAACAACTTCGACTCGATGATCAGCTCTAGCTTTGCTAACGCTAAAACTTCCTCTTTTTCTAGGTTTTCTCGGCCGTCCAGCTCGGTAAGAAGCTCATCAGCCAAGTGAGTTAGTTTAGAACTCTCTACTTCTGATTGACTCATAATTATTACCTTTGAAACATTTATTTACCCATTCTATGCGATGGACACACAAAATTCATTGGTCTAATCTCTATCATGACATATAATTTCCGCTGAAAACACAACGATATATATAGAAGGACTATTATGAAAAAACTACTCATTGTTATTGTGATAGCAATTGCTATTGCGGCAGGGATTTATTTCTTTAAAGGAGGGAAAGTTGGTGGCTTGAGCCTTTCTGGCGGTTCTTTACCATCAGAAAATGCTGTACTTGAATATGTACCAGCCGATACCGTGTTCTTTGCTGGTAGCGTTGAGCCCTTAGATTTTGCTAAAACTCTAGAAATGAGCAGCAAAATGGGTTTCGATTATTCAGCAATGATGGGCGCTGGCTTTGACGATTTGAAATCTGAATTAAGTGACTCTCCTGATGCAGCTAAAGTATTGATTAGTCTTTATGGCAACTATTTAGATGCTGTGAAAACTAAATCTGTAAAAGAGTTAGGTTTGCGCAACGAAGTTAACATGGCTATTTATACAGTCGGTGTACTTCCGGTTGTTCGTATTGAGCTTGATGGCACTGATACTTTTGCGCAGTCAATCGCCAAGATCGAAGCTGAGCAAAATGTCGCAGCTACCGTTAATACGGTAAACGGTGTTGAGTATCGCGAATACGCTCTTGATAATCATGATGACCAGGTTCCTACTATGGTTATCGCGGTTAACGACAACCAAGCAGTCATTACTGTTAATACTGCCTTGGATGACGCGAAAGATCTTCAACGCACACTTTCTGAAAAGCCTACGACTAACATCTTAAGCGGTGGTGTTCTTAACGAACTAGCTTCTGACAACGGTTACTTAGGTTACTCTATCTTCTTATTAGATAATTTAGCGATTGTTGATGGCCTGACTAAACCTTCTGCTAATGCTTTTGGTAAAAGCTTACAAGACGTTTTAGACGCATACGGTGCTGGTAACGACATGAAGGACATTCAAACTCCTGCATGTAACACTGAACTAACAGGCTTGACTCAAAACTGGCCAATGCTTTCAGCAGGTTATACTGAGTTCAGCGATAGCAATGCTAGCTATAAAATGGTTTTAAAAGGCGGTAATGCTGACTTACTTGATACTCTAGGCAAAATGCGTGGTCATATCTCTGATAACGTTTCTAGTGATGACTTCGCCATGAGTTTTGGTATTGGCTTAGACATGGATCAGATTGTTCCTGTTATCACTACCGTTTGGGAAAACTTAACGAAAGAAGACTTCACTTGTCCTCCTCTGGCAGAAATGCAAGCGGGTCTACGTCAATCAAACCCAATGATGCTAGGTATGATGTCTGGCATGGTTGCTGGCATTAAAGGTGTTGGCTTCAGCGTTGTAGACGTAAATGAAGAAGCACTTTCTAACGTAGACAACAACCCAATGGCATTCATGCAAGACGGCCAGTTCATGTTAACGGTTACTGCTGAAAAGCCACAAAACCTACTTCAATCATTAGGCATGTATGCTCCAGAGCTTGCTCAAATTAAACTTGAAGATGGTGGTGAGCCACAAGTATTGCCTGCAGGCATGGGCGCAGAGACAAAAATCGCTCTTCGTGGTCATGACTTAGTATTGATGATGGGCCAAACGGATCAATTGATTGGCAAAATCGAAAGCAACGGAAGTTTAGAAAAGAATGGCTTGATGACATTCTCAATGGACTTCAAAAAGTACATGGGGCTTCTTGAAGAAATGATGGCCTCTGCTGCTGAAAATGCTTACGGTAGTGAAAAAGAGATGCTTCAACAGCAACAAGAAATGTTTGCTGAAATGAAGAAAGCTGACGGTATTGTCAAAGGTAAATTTGACATTACTGATGAAGGCATTGTAACTAGCAGCTCTTACCAAGCTAAGTAATAAACGCTAGTTTACAGAACGACAAAAAAGCCCAGCAAATGCTGGGCTTTTTTTGCTCACTACATTGATTTCATAAGCGCTAAACTATTAAGCAACTCTAATCTTCATCTTTTGCAATGCTTGTTCTAAATCTGCAATGATGTCTTCTGGATGCTCTAACCCAACCGATATGCGGATCAATGTTTCGCTAATTCCAGCTTCTGCGCGCTCTTCTGGGGTATAGGTTGAATGCGTCATTGATGCCGGGTGTTGAATTAACGTCTCAGCATCACCAAGACTTACCGCGATATGACACAATTCTAAGTGATTCATGAAACGAACCGCGTCATCAAAGCCACCAGCTACTTCAAACGCGATAATGCCACCAGCTCGCTTCATCTGTGTGCCAATTAAATGATTCGCCGGATGGTTTTTCAAACCTGGGTAATACACCTGCTCAATATCACCATGCGCTTCTAAGTAGTCCGCTACCTTCTCTGCGTTATCACAGTGACGCTCAACTCGTACCGATAGCGTTTTCAAACCACGAGTGACTAACCATGCATCATTCGGACTCATGGTCGCACCCATGTCTTTTTGAGTGGTCATTTTAATATGCGTAATGTTCTCTTCACTACCGCAAACAATACCGCCAATCACATCACCATGACCATTCAAGTATTTAGTCGCACTGTGGATGATTAAATCCATACCGTAATCAGTCGGCTGTTGAAGCACCGGTGACATAAAGGTATTGTCCATGACGGTTAATAGTTTATGTCTTTTAGCAATCTCGCTAATCTTCGCCATATCTGCACAAACTAAATTCGGGTTAATTGGTGTCTCAAAATATATCAACTTGGTGTTGTCGTTAATCGCTGCTTCAACTTCTTCTTCATCAGTGATATCAACGAAAGTCACGTTAATACCAAAGTCTGCAAACTTATGATTAATCAACGCGAAACTACAACCGTACAAAGCCGACGAAGCCACCAAGTGATCGCCTTGCTTGAGGTTAGCTAACAATGTCGCCGAGACAGCTCCCATACCTGAACCAAATGCCGCTGCATCTTCAGTATTCTCTAGCGCGGCCATTTTTTGCTCTAACTCACGAACCGTTGGGTTGCCAAGGCGACTATAAATATAACCTTGTTCTTCACCCGCAAACCGGTTTGAGCCTTGTTGAACGTTATCAAAGATAAAGGTTGAGGTTTGATGGATTGGTGTTGCTAATGAACCAAAGCTTGGATCACCGACACGACCCGCATGTATAGCTCGTGTTTCAAGATGATTAAAGTGCTGCGGTTTGTTCGACGACTTCATAACTTCACTACCTATGGTTATTATTGAAAGTCATTCCTCAAGCTTTATGGCTGTGGTGGTTTTAACCTCTTTCACGACCAAACTGGTATGAATCCGGGCAATACCATCCAGCGGTATCATTTTCTGAGAAATAAAACTTTCTAACGCCTGAGTATTTCGTACCGCCACTTTCAATAGATAATCATACTCGCCAGTGACGTTATGACACTCCAATACTTCAGGCCATGAATTTACTGTCGCTAGAATACTTTGGATTTGTTCAACACTGTGTAACTGGAGGTTAAACTCGACAAAACATAAGTTATCAAACCCAAGTTTGTGTCGATCAAGCAGCGCAGCGTATTGGCGAATAATACCTTCATGCTCTAGCCGCTTGACCCTCGCATGAGTCGCTGGGGGCGATAAATTGACCCGCTTTGCCAGCTCGGCATTGGTCAAGCGACCTTCCGTTTGCAAAACATTCAGTATCTTTTTATCCAAAGCATCTAACTTCATTTTCGATGATTCTACCATTTAATCTCCTTTTAGCTGAACAAGGTTAGGCATTTGCGCCACAAATACATAAACATTAACATCAAAAGCACATCAAACCTAATAATCTTCATACAAAACATATTCATGGACTCCTTTGACGAATATTATCAAGCTGATACACTGAAGTCAGACCAGATAGCCATTGAGATAAGACAGAAAGTATTGAAAAAAGAAGCAGTTATACTGATCCACGGCATGGGTCGCAGTAGACGCTCGATGAAGCGCTTAGAAAATTACCTCAGGCAAAAAGGCTACGTAACATACAACCGTAGTTACCCTTCTACCGTCGCTAATATCGAGCGCTCAGCGGTTCATTACATCAATTCAGCGCTGGCCAATATCTCTCGAGATGACGTCTCAAAAATTCACTTTGTCACCCACAGCCTTGGTGGCTTATTAGTAAGGTATTATCTTTCTAACCATAAAATTAAGCAGCTTGGTCGTATCGTCATGTTAGCGCCACCGAATAATGGCTCCGAAGTGGCTGAACGCTATCGTAACCACTTCTGGTACCGCTGGATGACCGGCGCTCCAGGCCAGCAACTCCATAAGAGTGGCAATGCGCTTTTGGAAAAACTGAAGCCAGTAGAAACAGAGGTCGGCGTTATCGCCGGAACCAGCTCATCGGATCCATGGTTTAATCATGTATTTGAGGGTGAACATGATGGCAAGGTCTCAGTCAATGATGCCAAGCTGTCAGAAATGAAGGATTTAATTACTGTGTCGCACGGCCATACCTTTATCATGAACAAGCGCAAAGTTAAGCGACATATTGTTAATTTTTTGAATACTGGAAACTTTTATCAGCCCCAAAAGAGAAAGCCGATGTATACAGTCAGAGATTAGTTCTATCAAGCCCTCGAATCAGCTCTAGTGCTTCTACTGCCCTTGCCTCTGGCACAAAAACATGGTCGTGACAGTAAGCAGCTACCACGTTCGCACTGATGTTTGCCTCAGTTAATACCTTAGAAACCACGGCAGTCAGCCCCACAGCTTCGAGGCTCGAATACACGGCTAAAGTGATTCGTTTATATATACCTTCAAACTCAAGCTTATGCAGTTCGGCATCCTGCTTCTTACAAATGATACTGACCCCCTCTTCTTCTTGAAAAACTGACAAAGGATGCAGTGTCACTGGCACCTTTTCGAGTAGGCAAAATACATACTCTTCAGGATCTAAAGTTGGTTTAAGATCCGACAATAAAGCACTCAATTCTTTGATCGCCATAAAACAATATCCTCAAGGTGCAAAAAAAAGCCCCGTAGCACACTCATAATATAGCGTGTTACGGGGCTAGAACTAGGAGTTTTAGTCACTTTTAATACCGTGCCGTCTCCTAGAGCGCTAGATTAGTCGTCTTTGTCTTCAGACTTATCTTCCGCGTTTATTTCTTCTAATGTTTTCTCATGCTTCAAGTCGTAAGCTGGTGGCTCTCCGCCATCACCCTTCAAGTAATGGTCCATCCAACGAACTAAACGTAAAGAATAATCGTACTGTCCCGCGGCTTTACGGTTACCATGACCTTCACCTGGATACAATACTAAACGAACCGGCGCTTGCCCTAAGGTTTTCACGTAACGGTAAAGCTCCATAGATTGAGATGGGTGAACTCGCGTATCGGAATCACCATGCATAATCAATAGAGGGGTTTTAGCGTTTTTCACGTGATAAATTGGGCTGGTTTCCAACATCCACTGGAAGTCATCCCAAGGCCAAGCGCGAGCATGTACGGCGTGCATTTCGTTTGGAATATCCGTTGTACCGAACTTAGACAGCTGATTCGAAATACCCACAAACATTACTGCGGCAGCATAATGCTCTGACAACTTCGTTGCTGACCAGGCTGTTGCATAACCACCGTATGAGCCGCCAGTAATACCGACTCTATCGCTGTCCACCATGCCTTTCTCTACTAGCGCCAACTTACCATCTAGAATATCGGTAAACTCAGGATCAGCATAAGCGTGCTGATCTAAGCGAGCAAACTCATCACCACGGCCAGTACTACCGCGGTAGTTTGGAATGAAAGCGAAGTAACCTTTTGCTGCAACCGCTTGGATTGGGTCAGCATAACGCGTATTCCAGCCATTTGAGCGATGCGCTTCTGGACCACCATGAATAAAGGCAATCATTGGGTAGCGTTTGCCTTTTTTGTAATTCAGCGGATAAACAAGAACGCCTTGAATTGTCAGACCATCACGAGCTTCATATTCAAACGCTTCTTGCTTGGCTAATGCAACATCATCCAGCCAAGGGTTAGAGTTAGTTAAACGCTGCATACCTGCACCTGTGATCGCAAATAGTTCACGAGGATGCTTGGCAGTATCGGCAAGAACATAAACAGAGCCATTATCTGCTACCGATAAGCTGCGCTGAATGCCGTTACCATAATCAACAAGAGGCATCGCCGCGATACGACGTTTAACAGCAGCCTTGACTACGCGACTTTCTAAACCTTTATGCTCAATATAAATCAAGTCGTCATCATGCCACTCAACATCCATCACGTGGCTGTCATCATTAGCTACACGCTTCGAAACAGTTTCGTCATCAACATTCGCAATGTACAAAGCACCAGCAGTTGGATCGTTATAATCATTCGCACCGATAAAGGCGATGTTCTCACCATCAGTTGACCAAACCGCTTTGCCTTGCTTACCTTCAGTTTTGAATTTAGCAACAACATCGCCATCTAAATCAATGACTTGAAGCGTTTTCTTCATGTAGATATCATCAATCAATGGTGTTGGAGATACTTGTACTAAAAGCTGATCGCTGACAGGGCTAAATTTGGCGCTAATCACGCTACCTTCAATATTGATGCTCTCCGGCTTGGCTTCATCGTCATTTAAGTTGTAAAGCCATGCTTTAACATTCTGAATGTCTTCTTCGTAAACTTTAGCTTGGAAGCCTTTCTGCACTAACTTCTCTTTATGCTCAGGAGCGCCTTCTTTAGCGATAAAGACTAACTTGTCACCAGCGCTATTCAAGCTATAGCTCAGAATGTTGTTGTTCGTACCAACTACTTTTTGCGATTCACCACCATCAACTGGAATACTGTAAACCCCAGCGAATGTATCGTCGTTGCGCATCGCAATGTAATAAATCGTCTTGCTGTCTTTCGACCAGCGAACGGAACCAATGTTAACTTTGCCTGTGATAAAAGGCTTTGCTTCGCCACCAATCGGCTTTACATACAGTTCAGACCAAGCTGTTCCATCATTATCAATATAAGGCTTTCGCTTATTACTTTTAGTATAAGCAACCCATTGGCCATCAGGAGAAACTTTGGCTGAGCCAACTGACTCTATCTTCGCAATATCTTTTAACGTTAAGCCTTTGTTCTCAGCAGCTTGGCCCGACATTGAGCCAACTGTTCCGAACAAAGACAACCCCATGAAAAATAGTATTTTTTTCATACAATTACTCTGTGTTTTGAATTTCGGTTAGCATAGTAAAAAATGTGAAACAGGTCTAGGTTGGTTTGTGACTTTAGGTAAGAAATACGGGGGGAACAATGTTACAAACTGTTACAATTGGCGTATAGTAAAACATAATGGCTTCAATTAAAGTACTCCTGAACACAACGGTTAACTACCCCCTAACTGTGTGTTCGCATCTCAAAATATCTCCTTCTCATTTTGAGACGCAATTTTTAGCCCCCTCTTTGGGGGCTTTTTTATGGCTATAAGACTCGCACAATCAATCACTTAACTGCATCCTAACGCAAGCCTCAAATATCGGTTGGTAAATGGCTTGAAGTTCCTCACGAGTGAAATGATGACCATGGCGCTTATGTAGCGCGCTGACCACAGCCTCCTCTCTCTCTGGAATCCGCGCCGATACCCCCTGCTCTTTTTTTACTGCCATCAAAGACTGGACCAGTTCTGCTCGCTGTTCAATCAGTTGAACTAAACGTTCATCAACGTCATCAATGTTTGCTCGTATTGCCTCAAGTGACTCCATCGCTGCCTTCTCTTGAATAAATCATGGTAACCTAGCGCTATTATAGTAGAATTACGCCCATTGTGTTGAGCCAACTCTTTTATAGCAACGATCTTTATGAGCAAAAAAGATAACATCTACGCTGATCAGCTGGAACAAGTCGAGTCATTCAACTTTGACCAAAAGGTCGTGGAAGTTTTTCCCGACATGATTAAACGTTCCGTGCCCGGTTATACTGCAATCATTGATGGCATCGGCCAGCTAGCTAAAAAATATACACAAGCGAACAGCTCGGTTTACGATCTGGGTTGCTCCCTTGGTGCGGCGACACTCTCTATCCGTGAGGCTGTTAATGATGAAAGCTGCCAAATCATCGCAGTCGATAACTCAACAGCAATGATTGAGCGTTGTAAACTCATCCAGTCTGGCTATAACTTTTCCATGCCAGTGGAGATGGTTGAAGCAGACATCAATGACTTAGACTTTAAAAATGCAAGCTTCGTTGTTTTAAACTTTACGCTTCAGTTTCTACCAAGAGAGCAACGCCAGACATTGCTCAATAATATCTATCAGGGGCTAAACCCAGGTGGAGCGCTGGTTTTATCAGAAAAGTTGACCATGAGCTCTGAAGAGCTTGATGCAAGCATCATCAATATCCATCACGACTTTAAAAAGCAAAACGGCTACAGCGATATGGAAATTGCTCAAAAGCGCGCGGCCTTAGAAAACGTGCTAATCCCGGACACGCGAGAACAACATTATCAACGCTTTGAAAATGCAGGCTTTAAGCAGTTTGACACTTGGTTCCAACACTATAATTTCGCATCATTTATTGCCGTAAAATAATATGTTTAGTTTTAACGATACTTATAACGCTCTATCAGATACCCGCCTACACCCGTGGGTCGATCAATTTAAAGACGCCGTCCACAAACGGATGGCTGACTACACTCATGGCAATATCACCCAGTGGATCGAGCTACTCAAACAGCTCCCTGATATTACACCCGATCAAATCGATATCACTAACAAAGTCGCGATTGGAAGCCGTCAGCAACTATCGGACAGTGAGTTTGAACAATTAGAGCAACTATTAAAACAGTTCCACCCCTGGAGAAAAGGTCCTTACCATCTTTTTGGTCAGCACATTGACACCGAGTGGCGCTCAGATTGGAAATGGGATCGAATCAAAAATCACATTAGCCCTTTAAAAGATAGAATTGTTCTAGACGTAGGTTGTGGCAACGGTTATCACTGCTGGAGAATGGCGGCACAAGAGCCCAAACTGGTATTAGGCATTGACCCATCCCAGCTTTTCCTGATGCAATTCGCCATCATGCAAAAATACCTCTCTAACCACCCCGTACACTACTTACCGGTTGGTTTAGAGTACCTGCCACAAAACATGGGTAAGCAAGGCTTTGATACCATCTTTTCTATGGGTGTTCTTTACCACCGTCGCTCTCCTATCGATCACATTATTCACCTCAAAAACCTACTGAAGCCCGGTGGCGAGTTGGTATTAGAAACTTTAGTCATTGACGGTGAAGATGATCAGTGCCTGATTCCCAGGGATCGTTACGCACAAATGAATAATGTGTGGTTCTTACCAACAACAGGTATGCTTAAGAACTGGATGCGCAAGTGTGGTCTAGAAGATGTGCAAGTGGCCAATGTATCGACTACCAGTACTGAAGAACAAAGAGCTACTGATTGGATGACGTTCCAATCGCTTGAAGACTATCTCGACCCACACGACAAAGGCCTAACAATCGAAGGCTACCCTGCACCAAAACGAGCCTTTATGGTTGCGCAAAAGCCTCTTCAGAAGAACAAGAAGCCGTAGCATGCCTGACAAAGATTACCATATAGTGCCTTTCTGCTCTGCCCCCGTACGCATCATTAGGCCTAACAAAAACTTCCTATTTGTTGCTAAGCCTGCGGGCTTATTAACCATCCCGGGTAGACATGAAGAAAACAAGGACTGCCTGATTACAAGGCTACAAAACCACCCAAAGTCGCAAACCGCAACAGTTGTCCATCGGCTCGATATGGCGACTTCTGGAATTATGGTGGTAGCCCTTAGCAAGATGGCTCACCGGGAAATTAGTCGACAGTTTGAGCACCGTGAAACACAAAAACATTATATTGCGGTGGTTGATGGCTTGGTCGAAAAGGACCAAGGTGTCATTGACAAACCTATGATTGCCGATTGGCCAAACCGTCCCAAACAAAAGATTGATTTTGACGATGGAAAGAAAGCGATAACCGAGTGGCAAGTGCTGGAAAGAGATACCAAGAATAATCGTACACGGCTTAAGCTGACTCCGATAACTGGGCGCAGCCATCAACTGAGACTACACTGTTTAGAACTCGGTCACCCAATATTGGGCTGCAACCTTTACTCTAAAAATGGCTCTGAGCATAAAGCACCGCGACTATTGCTACACGCCGAATCACTTACAATTACAGATCCGAAGACAGGTAAACCGGTTACAGCTAAGGTAGCCTGCGCTTTTTAACTTGATAAAAAAAGCAAGTCTTGTCAGAATACCGCGGACTTAGTTAAGCACCCGTAGCTCAGTTGGATAGAGCGTCGCCCTCCGGAGGCGAAGGCCGCAGGTTCGACTCCTGCCGGGTGCGCCATTTTACTGAGATTCTTGTTTCTCTGACACTTCCTTAAAGTGCTCAACTGTTTTATCGACGGCTGTCTTTATTTCAACATGGTGCTCCTGCTCGATCAGCATCATATCTCTAGTGAACTTCATTTGTTGGCGCTTTTCTAAATCAGTCCAGGCTTTGTGAGTTGGGATATGCTCAGTTTTATCATAGACGGTATAGTAAATGTCGAACGGCTTGCGCTCTTCTTCACTCAGTCGTAATTGATCAATCAATACTTTTAAACGAACACACCCTTCGATAGTCGGACACTGTTCCTGTTGCATAGCTTTTGAAATATCAACAATACTTTCAACAACCGAGCTCATCTGTGCCTGCTGTTTCTTAGCAAACGCATCCGCTGTAAGTTTTTGCTGTGCTTTAAGTTTCCGCAACTTTAACAATAAATAGCCTGCATATATGATGAGAGCAAGCGTTATAAAAGATGCAACGTAATAAAAAATTGTCATGTGGCCACTCTAGGATATATTGGGGTCATCAGTTGAGCGTAGGATACATTCATTCCTAGTATTTTTATAGTATCTAGATAAAGGCGACTACCGTAAATCTATCAATATAACCAAATAGACATTGACTTATTTTTGACATTAAGGCTATTATCAAAGCCATGAACACCTTGGCACAGCAATATTATTTTTACTTTTTTACTCCAAAATCATTGGGAGGAGCTGTGTTCGCCTAGAAAAAAGTAAAACGAACATCACAAAAACCTCCCAGTTGGGAGGTTTTTTTTTGCCTAAATAACATAGAACTAGTGAGACATTAAGATGAGTGAAGAAAGTAGTGCAGTATCTGAGGGAGTAAACGGCCTAGATAATTTGCGCCAGTCTATCGGGAGGCTTGACGAAGAGCTATTAAAAATCTTCGCCGAACGCCGAAAATTAAGTTTAGCGGTTGCGGCTAATAAATTAACCACTAACAAAAAGGTGAGAGATCAGGCACAAGAAAAGAACCTTCTCAGTAACCTGACGAAAAAAGGACAAAAGCTTGGCATTGATCCCAGTGTGACCTTAAGCTTATTCCATAACATTATTGAGGATTCGGTCCGTAGCCAGTACGACTTTTTCTTGGAAAATTCAAAGGCAGAAGAGTTAGAGCCTTTGAAACTTGCCGTTCTAGGAGAACCTGACTCTTATAGTCACATTGCCGCACAGCAACACTTTGCGACAAAAAAACGCTGTTTTACTCCGGAGCATTGCCCTAGTTTCCTATCCATTTTTAAAGCGATAGAATCGGGACAAGTCGAGCTCGGTATTGTCCCTATAGAGAACACAACAGCCGGCAACATCACCGAAGTCTATGACTTATTGCTACAATATCAACTAAAAATCGTTGGTGAGGAAAAGCTCAAGGTAAAGCATTGCTTAGTGGCAACCAAAGGCGCAACGATAAATGGTATAAAGGACGTGTACTCACATCCACAAGCCATCGCTCAGTGTAAAAGCTTCTTCAATCAGCACCCGTTTATTAATAGCCATTTCCGTAGCAGCACCAGCTCTGCGCTCAAGCTCGTAGCTGAATATCAGAATCCAACTATCGCAGCTATAGCTAGCGAACAAGCGGCAGAAAACTCAGGCTTAGAAGTACTGAGTTATGGTATCAATAACTATCAAGAAAATTACACGCGATTCCTACTCATCGCGAAGAAAGATATTGCAGTTCCCAATGCGATACCAGCCAAAACAACCATAACCCTTCAGACACCACAAAAACCAGGTGCCCTGCTCGACTGCTTACAGGTATTCAAAAGCCATGGTATCAATATGATGAAACTTGAGTCCCGCCCTATCCCAACAAAACCATGGCAAGAACTGTTCTATATTGATTTTGAAGGTAATGCATCGGACATTATTATTGAAAAAGCAATCACAGAGCTTAAACACTTAGCTTCTGAAGTTACTGTTCTGGGTAGCTACCCGATGCATGATATTTTAGCGACCAAGCTCGACCACCATGCGCTGAGCAATCAGTTCAATACACTTTAAGGAGCAGGCAATGTCTATGACACACAACACGATCAACAACACCAACATTAACCGGCTCGATCTGCTACAAACACCAGAGGCGCTTAAAATTAAAACTCCGCTGACTGAACAAGCAGCCAATACAGTCATCAATGGACGAAACACCATTCAAAACATTTTAGATGGTAAAGACGATCGCACTTTAATAATCGCCGGCCCTTGCTCAATTCACGATATAGAAAGCGCTAAGGAATATGCCCAGCGGCTTAAGTCGCTGCACGATGAGTTATCAGGCAAACTGTTTATTGTTATGAGAACTTACTTTGAGAAGCCCAGAACCAATGTGGGTTGGAAAGGCTTAATTAATGATCCCAACCTTGACGGTTCAAATGATATGAATCTAGGTTTGACTAAAGCCAGAGAGTTATTAGCTTGGATAGCAGAGCTCGGCTTACCCACTGCGACCGAAGCTTTAGACCCAGTAACACCTCAGTACATAGCAGACTTAATCAGTTGGTCGGCTATTGGCGCTAGAACCACCGAATCACAAACCCACCGTGAGATGGCCTCCGGCTTATCCATGCCAGTAGGCTTTAAAAATAGTACGGATGGGTCATTAACTGCAGCAGTTAACGCCATCATTAGCGCTCAATCACCGCATACGTTTATCGGCATTGATAACGGCGGAAACACGGCACTCTTACACACTACAGGCAACCCATACTCACATATAATTTTGCGTGGCGGTAAATCACCCAACTATGATGAGCAAAGTGTCTCGCAATGTATATCAAACTTAGAAAAAGCCAACATAGAGCCTCGTATCATTATCGATGCTAGCCATGGAAATTCGAGTAAGGACTTCACCAAACAGCCAGGCGTCGCCAAAGCTGTAATGCAGCAAATAAAGGCTGGCAACCGCAGTATCAAGGGGCTCATGCTTGAAAGCCACCTTATCGAGGGTAATCAAAAGTTATCAACCAATATGACGTATGGTCAGTCAATTACCGATAGTTGTATCGACTGGGGAACCACAGAGCATTTGTTAAGAAACTTATAAAAAAGGCCGGAATATCCGGCCTTTTAGCTATAAGTCTATTTATAGAACTTAATTTCCTGGGTACTTACGCGGGAAGTTTTCCTCTTTCGGTTGGCCATTCTCTTTATAAATAGTGCCACCTTTCACCACGAGATCAACGTGCTGCAGAAGGTTGATATACTTTAAAGCATCGCCCTTAACCGCAATAATGTCCGCGTACTTGCCTGGTACAATGGTTCCTAGGTCTTTATCAACGCCCATGAACTTCGCAGGCCAATAGGTAGCAGCTTGAATAGCTTCCATGACAGGCACGTCAAACTCATCAACCCATACTTGTAATTCATGCCATGTCGACTGACAGTGGAATTTCATCGGAATGCCACTATCGGTGCCGACTAATAGAATAGCGCCTGAGTCACGCAATTGATTAAACTTCGTTTTCAGGGTCGGTTTTCGTTTAGGAGTTAGTTGCATATAATCCAGTCGTTCAGGATGCTGTATAGACTGCTTAATATCAGCAACGGTCTCTTTGGTTAAGCCACGCTTCCAACACTGATTATCTAACTCTTCAGAATTACCGCGAGTGTATTCATAATTCCATAACCCCTCTACCGTAGGCGTCCAATACAGTGGCCCACCACTAATACGACCCTTAGCCGTTCTTTCCTTAAGCATGGTCATAATATCTTCCGGGTACTCGGGTGCTGTAGTTAACCCAGTATGCTCGAAGTTGTCGATACCGATCTTTAAACCAATACGAATTTCGTCAGGCTTGTGCGAATGCCCTACCACTTTCATACCCTGCTTATGGGCTTCATCAACAATTGCTTTTGCATGCGACAACGGCATAACATCATGATCAATGAGCTTGACCACATCCATACCCGCGTCTTTTAGCTTTCGAACTTTTTGACGAGCGTCTCTTTCGCTAGAGATGCCCCAACGAAATGCTTCGGTTCCAGGGTAAGGCTTATGTTGTAAAAAAGGTCCTGACATATACATCCTAGGACCACTTAAGTCACCATTATTGATCGCCTCTTTGATGTTTTTTGACTCTTTTAACGGAGCACCGAGATCGCGAGCGCTGGTGACTCCTGCGAGCAACAGTTGCTCAGCCGAGGCAGGCATAATTTCGTTGCCCAACTTATCAATATAAGCTTTATCCCAATAGGCGTAGTCTGAGTGACCATTAATCATTAGGTGGACATGCATATCCCATAAACCGGGCAATACAGTCATACCCTCGGTTGAAATAACGGTATAACTGTCTGGCACAGACAGACTCTTCTCTGTGCCGACGGCAACAATACGCTCATCTTTAACTAAAATAACACTATCGTGTATGACGTTACCGCCCGTACCATCAACCAAAGTACCACCGACAAACGCTTTCAATTGTTCTGCTTGTGAAATACTAGGAAAAACTCCAATGCTTATTATTAGCGCGAATAGTAATCTAATCTTCATTATCACCTCTCTATTTATTTCTTATCGTCGTTATTTTTGCTTTTGTCATCTTTTAATGGCAGCGACTCACCGGTTACCGACTGTAACGGCAAAGAGTGCTTATCTTCCTCATTAACTATGTTGAGATGGACATCACGTTGAGGGAACGGAATCTCAATGCCGTATTTTTTAAACGCCGTATCAAGCTCCCACATATAGATACTGCTTATGCGAGTAGGCCTGCGGACACCGTAATGAGCGACCCAAACCAGTAGTAAAAAATTAACGCTGTTATCACCAAACTCGGTTAGCCACACATCGGGCTCTTTTCCAGGGATGTTTTTTAAGGTGTACTGTACATTGTTAGCCGCTTCAATGGCTGCTTTTTTCACAATTTCTTTATCAGTGCCGTAAGCCACACCAAAAGGTATCCGTACTCGACGGGTCGACTCTTTTAAGGTCCAATTGGTGACAATATTCGTCACCATGTAGGAATTAGGAATGATGACATCAATATTGTCATTAGTATTAATTCGAGTGCTTCGAGTCTTAATTTCACGAACTTGACCAGTGGTGCCATCCTCAAGCTCTATATAGTCCCCAACCTTCAGTGTTTTCTCAAACATGATAGTCAAGCCAGACACAAAGTTACTGACCAAGTTCTGCAAACCAAAACCGATACCAACCGATAATGCACCAGCGATCAGGGTTAAATTGCTTAGGTTAAGCCCTAACGCACTAAAGCCTGCAACGGCTGCGATAAAGATAATTAAGTAATGGATTAAGCGGTGAAGCAAATATAGCGACGAGCTATTTTTGATTTTATGCTTCTTTTCAAAACGATGAACCAGGAAGCTCACTAGCTTGGAAACGAGGTAACCGATTAGAATAATGAAGCACAAATTAATCAGTGGCAGCAACGTGATTGGTCGCTCATTGATACTAAAAAGTGGCTTATTGACCAGCTTAACGGTTGAATCCCACGCGTCTTCTGTAAACTCTTTGACCGTATCCCAGGTTCTGTTTAAACCAGACTGTTGTTTATCTTCAATACTTTTTAGGATCGATAACAGTAATTCGTTGTCGCTGATAGTGACCCGAACATCGGACATAGCTCTCAAAATCAGTTGGGCTTTACGTCGTCTTTCATCAGACAGTTTTTGCAAATTTTTCTTTTCTTCCGACGATTGCTGTCTAAGGTTAATATCAGAAGACAATAGCGTGTCACGCGCTAAGGTTTCCGCTTTAGAGATTTCATCCTCTGCAAGTTGGATCGCTCTTTCTGATCCGGCAATAAGGTTTCGCAGTTCATCCAAGTCTGGTTTATCACCTTCTTCGAGCTGTTTGATAAGAGCTAAACGGTCTTGGTCATCAGCCCGCTGAAGCTTTAACAGAACTTCATGGTAAGACAGTAATGATAACGCCAAATCCAATTTTAGAATTTCATAACTGGTGAAACCGATGCTGGTTTCAGAGATATCACGACTCAGCTTTAAGTTGAGTTGTTTGAGGTCTTCATCAAGCTCCTCTTTCTGTTCTTGTAACTTCTTACGCTTATCATCTGGAAACGGTTCAAACGAGATCCTTTCGCGCGCTTCTTCTAACGTTTCATCTAAACTTTTATACTCTGTATTTAAACTATCTTCCCTAACCTTAAGGTTATCCAATAGCTCCTCTTCGATGACTTTGCTCAGTTGGCTGTTAATCCAGTTAAGAACAATTGAAAGCTGCTCGACACTGCCAGCGTCACTGTTTAAATAAGATACTTTAAGTACATCAAGCGTGTTGGATGTTTGCCGTATACTGTCGCTAACTCTAGAGATTTCTTCTTGGGTTTGTTGCAGTAAAAAATCGACTTGCAGTCGAAGTTGATTAATATCCAAATACTCTTGTATCGTATAAGTATCCTTCAACACCAGAGCTTTTGGGATGTCGAGTTCATCCCTTTTTGAATACTTAAGTTTTTTAAATTCCTGAGCCAAATTCCGTATGATAGCTATACGTTCTAGTAGCTCACCTCGCTTTTCCCCATCAACCTCGTTAACTGCATCTTCAAGCTTAGCAATAAACTTTTTAAACTCACTTTCAAACTTCTTTGCTTGATCCAGCTCTTTGTATTGGTTCCACCAACGGCTGCTCAAATCTTTAAAGTTTGGAATTTTATCTTTTGACTCTTCTTCATTCCCCAGAAGGTTGAGTGGATCTTGGCTAGAAGCGGCATTAAGAGAGCTCGGTGACAAGTTAGCACCAGCAATAAGAAGCAATAAAAGCAGGCTAATAACACGTTTCATTAACTTAATAGTCATTCCTTAAGGTTAGGTTTTGGAATCAAAGTCTGATATTAAGTGTATCACTTATGACTATAAATTATTCAATTTTAAGGAAAATCATAACTGAATCCTTTCTCCTTACCATCTCAACAAAATAATACAGACATAAAAAAAGCTGCACAAGGCAGCTTTTTTATTAACTCATGTAAGCTTTCAATGCGTCTGGAATATCGATGGTTCCATCTTCGTTTTGGTAATTCTCCAAAATGGCTACCAGAGTACGGCCAACGGCTAATCCTGAACCATTGAGAGTATGTAATAATTCTGGCTTGCCCGTTTCGGGATTACGCCAGCGAGCCTGCATACGACGGGCTTGGAAGTCACCGGTATTACTGCATGACGAAATTTCACGGTATGTGTTTTGGCTTGGTAACCACACTTCTATGTCATAAGTTTTAGTCGCACCAAAACCGATATCACCAGAACACAGATTAACCACACGATAAGGAAGCTCTAATAATTGAAGTACTTTCTCAGCGTGACCAATCAACTCTTCTAGCGCCTGCATCGAATCTTGTGGCTTAGTCATATGGACCAGCTCGACTTTTTCGAATTGGTGTAGACGTATTAGACCGCGAACATCTCGTCCATATGAACCTGCTTCACTTCTAAAGCAAGGCGTATGGGCAGTAAACTTTAATGGTAAATCGTCCGACTCAATAATTTCATCACGTACCATGTTAGTCACAGGGACTTCCGCGGTCGGGATCATATAAAGCTGTTTGCCGTCTTGGTTTTTGCCTTGGGCTTTAAAAAGGTCTTCTTCAAATTTCGGCAACTGTCCGGTGCCGGTTAAGCTCTCAGCGTTGACCATGTAGGGAACGTAAATTTCCTCATAGCCATGCTCTTTGCTGTGTAAATCCAGCATGAATTGGATCAAGGCACGGTGAAGCTTTGCTACAATGCCCTTCTTAACCACAAAACGACTTGCCGAAATCTTAGCGGCACTGGCGAAATCAATACCGCCCAAGCCTTCGCCAATCTCGACATGGTCTTTTGGCTCAAAAGAGAACTCTTTTGGCGTACCCCAACGGCGAATCTCAACGTTGTCATTCTCGTCTTTACCTTCTGGTACAGACTCATCAAGTAAATTAGGTATACCAGACAACATATCATCAAGTTGCACCATGATTTCATTCAGACGTTCTTTGCCGGAGTCTAATTTCTTTCCTAAATCGGCAACCTGATCCAATAAAGGCTGGATATCTTCGCCACGAGCTTTTGCTTGTCCAATAGACTTGGAACTCGTATTACGTTCGTTTTGTAACTCTTGAGTTTCAACCTGGATTTTTTTGCGTTCATCTTCCAGTTTTTGATAAGTCGCAACATCCAGTTCAAAGCCACGCTTGGCTAGGTTTGCGGCTACAGCGTCAATGTCATTACGTAATAGTTTTGGATCAAGCATTTGAATTTAATGGTTCTATGAATTATTAGCCCGACATTCTACCACCAAGCCAAGCCCCAACAAACACGAAAAGCATGCAAAGTACTAAATTTCCAAGAATATTCATGCCTGCCTTCAGCCAAACCTGCTGTTGCAGAAGATACAAGGTTTCGAGTGAAAATGTCGAAAAAGTCGTCAATGCGCCTAAAAAGCCTATCATTACGCCCTCTTTTAGGGTCATGGAGACCTGTGCGTTTTGCCAGTAGCTGATTAAAAATCCGGCAAGGAAACAGCCGACAACGTTAGCGATTAGGGTTCCATACAAGAATTGCTCGCCTAGTAGCCACTCGGATAAGTCGCGAATTTTAAATCGAGCAATTGCCCCTAAAGCACCACCGGCACCAATCGCTCCAATTACTGTCCAGTTCATGCCCTTCAGCTCCTTTTTAAAGCTTCTTCAGTTCTTTGCCTCAACCATGCCATTTTTTCTGCGATTTTTTTCTCTAAACCACGCGGCACAGGCTGGTAGTAGTCGACGGTTTGCTTTTCCTCTGGAAAGTAACTTTGGCCCGCGGAAAAAGCGTCAGGCTCATTATGGTCATACCGATACCCTTTACCATACTCTAAATCTTTCATCAGATGTGTTGGAGCATTACGAATATGCATCGGCACTTCGTAAGTCGGTTCATTGCTAACGTCCTTGCGCGCTTGGTTATAAGCATTGTAAACAGCATTACTTTTGGGCGCACATGCTAAATAAAGAATGGCCTGAGCAATCGTCAACTCGCCTTCTGGGCTACCAAGTCGTTCTTGAACATCCCATGCATTTAGGGCCAAGGTTAAGCCTCTTGGATCGGCATTACCGATATCCTCACTGGCCATTCGAACCACTCGACGAGCAACGTACAAGGGATCACAACCACCATCAAGCATACGGCAGTACCAGTACAGCGCAGCATTTGGGTCACTCCCTCGAACGGACTTGTGAAGTGCGGAAATTTGGTCATAGAAGTGCTCACCACCTTTATCAAAGCGACGTAAAGACTGAGTGAGCGTCTCTTCTAATATTTTATTGTTAACGACTGGCTGCTGATCATCATCGGCCAGAGCCAACTCAGAGGCTAACTCTAGTATGTTGAGTAACTTTCTTCCATCGCCATCCGCGGCTTGTATTAATATCTCGGTAGCCTCTTCTTCAACCGATAAATTGATAGCTCCTAATCCATGCTCTTGGTCGCTGACCGCACGAGTGAGTAACTTCCTCAAGGCTGAGCTGGACAAGTCTTTTAAAACAAAGACTCTGGCTCGGGATAATAAGGCGTTATTTAACTCAAAGGATGGGTTTTCAGTGGTCGCGCCTATAAAAGTGACCGTGCCGTTTTCAACATAAGGTAGGAACGCGTCTTGTTGTGCTTTATTAAAACGATGAACTTCATCCACAAAAAGGAGTGTTTGCTTGCCTTGCGCCTGGTATTGCTTAGCTTCTTCAACGGCAGCACGAATATCTTTAACACCAGCCAAAACTGCTGAAATGGTAATAAAGTGTGCATTTGAAGTATTAGCAATGAGTCGCGCTAAGGTTGTTTTGCCGGTGCCGGGAGGCCCCCAAAATATCATGGAGAAAGGTTTTTTTGCTTCAATGGCTTGGTAAAGAGGTTTACCGGGACTTAGCAAGTGCTCTTGGCCAACATAGTCCTCAATTTGGTAAGGACGCATTCTGTCGGCCAAAGGGACATAAACGTGTGAATCGTTAAAAAGCTGATCCTGCTGACTCATTAAAAAGTTTTGGTGCTAAGGTTCATCCTTAGCATTGTCCGCGACTTTGTTGCGATTATCAATAACGTCGATGTCTTCAGGAGGACTAAATGCAAAATGGTCACTTGCAAAGCCAGGGTCTAGGTTGATCTCCGAAAACTCAATCGATGTCGTTTGACCAAGGTTATCACTAACTTGCAGTGCAATCAGTTGTTCACCCTCAAACTCCATGAGTAACCGTTCAAACAATGAATCTTCAGCCTTGGAGCTGAGTTGGAATAAGGTGGTATCGTCACGACTCGTAGCGATTTCAGCGACATTGTAGTTATCAACGATATCAACCTGATCTTTTGTTAAAATTGCTGCAGGTGTGGTTTCAAGACTAGCAGTCAGTTCAGAAACATTGATTTGCTCAATGTCACGGTCAAACTGCCATAAGTTCTCACCATCAGCCACAATCTCCTGCTCATACGGATCAACCACTATCCAACGAAATTGCTTTGGACGTTGAAGCTCAAAGTAACCTGATGAACTGTCTAACACCGTATTAAACTCATCTCGGATCTCTTGGCTAAAGCTCGCTTTATAACTACTGATATTCTTTAGTTTTTCTTGCAACTTATGTGCAGCATCAGCCTGAACGTTCAAGCTGGCCACCAACAAGCTAATACCTAAAGTAAGAATCCTAACTGCCTGTTCAAAGAGTGTTTTCATATAAAACCTTTTGAGCCTTTATTAATTATCTACTGTTATACAGCCCTGAGACTGAATTTGACCTTAACATTTAGCAGCAGATAATGAGTATTTTCAAATGATACTTGAGCGTTAGCGGCGCTGTAGATACGCGGCAAAAGATATTTTTCACGCGCAGTTTACAGACAGTAAATGAGCATTGGAAAATATCTTTTAACAAAGTAGCTACAAGTAAGCTAGCTCAAATTAATCCTTGGGAGGTGGCGGCGCTAAAACCTCTCTCGCCCCGTTACTGCCCATCTCAGACACAATTCCAGCGGCTTCCATTGCTTCAACCATGCGCGCTGCTCGGTTATAACCAATCTTCAGGCGACGCTGAATCCCGGAAATCGAGGCCCGACGGCTTTCTGTAACGATGGCTACAGCTTGATCAAACAGTTCATCCTGCTCGCTATCGCCACCGTCCATTCCTGGCATACCCGGTACTGGGACTTCAGAGGTGCCACTGATCACTTCTTCAATATAATCCGGCTCACCACGCATTTTCCAGTCTTCAACCACGCGATGAACTTCGTCATCGTCAACGAAAGCACCGTGAACACGAGTCGGGATATTGCTACCGCCGGGTAAATACAGCATGTCACCCATACCCAGAAGTTGCTCAGCACCGGTTTGATCAAGAACCGTACGTGAATCAATTTTTGACGATACTTGGAAGCCAATTCGTGATGGGATGTTCGCTTTAATCAAGCCCGTAATAACGTCAACCGACGGTCTTTGGGTGGCTAAAATGAGGTGAATACCTGCTGCACGAGCTTTCTGAGCAATCCGAGCAATCAGCTCTTCAACCTTCTTACCTACGATCATCATCATGTCGGCCAACTCATCAATCACAATAACAATCGATGGTAGCTTATCTAAGGTTGGTGGCTCTTCTTCTAAATCATCAGTCGGCTGCCATAATGGATCTTTAATGGGTTCGCCGGCTTTAATCGCGTCTTTAACCTTTTTATTAAAGCCCGCTAAGTTACGAACACCCAACGCAGACATCAAGCGATAACGTCGTTCCATTTCGCCCACTGACCAACGCAAAGCATTAGCCGCATCTTTCATGTCAGTCACCACCTCACACAACAAGTGAGGAATCCCCTCATAAACGCTTAGCTCAAGCATTTTAGGGTCAATCATGATCATGCGTAAATCTTCAGGCGATGACTTATAGAGCATACTGATAATCATCGCGTTCACACCAACCGACTTACCCGAACCCGTGGTACCGGCGACTAATAAGTGTGGCATTTTCGCCATGTTCACCACGACAGGATTACCCGCGATATCTTTGCCCAGCGCCATACTGAGAGGTGACTTTGACTTTTCGAATTCATCGCACGCTAACACTTCACGCAAGCGTACAATTTCACGACTTTCGTTGGGGATTTCGATACCAACATAGGTTTTGCCAGGAATCACTTCGACCACACGAACCGATATGGTCGACAAGGAGCGCGCTAAATCTTTAGCCAGGTTTGAGATTTTGCTAACCTTTACGCCAGGCGCCAGCTCAAGCTCAAAGCGTGTAATCACAGGGCCTGGGTGCACTTCCATCACCTCAGCATCGACATTGAAGTCCTTTAGCTTCAACTCGACAAGACGGGACATTGCCTCCAAAGCTTCCTCAGAAAAGTGATTCTTCGGTGGTTCCGGCTCGTCGAGTAGCTCCATTCTGGGTAAAGGCCCCTCGCCTGCGCCTTCGAACAGCGGCTTTTGTCGTGTTTTCTTTTCGACTTTTGCGCTTGGTGGTACAGACGCTACTTTTGGCTCAATTTTGACCGGCTTACGGGTTTCACGCTTAGTCTTTTCTTGCTTAATAGCTTCTTTGCGCTTAACCACTACCTGCTTAACTTCTTTCTCTTCTTTTTTCTTTTCTTTAAAGGAAGCATACCAATCTTTTAGATTGTTAATGGTAGTAATGGTCCAGCGACCAACGGTATCCATAATTTTAAGCCATGAAATACCCGTAAATAAGGTCACGCCTGATAAAAATAAGGCAAGTAGAATTAGCGTAGTACCATACAAGCCTAATGAGCCAATAATCAGTCCTACGATAGCTTTACCCAAAATACCGCCTGAGAAATAAACGATATCGGTTTGCTGGTGACAAACGTCAAGTCCGGCGATGCATTTATCGCCAAAGTGCTGATATAACAAACCAGCACCAGCAATAATCGCAATAATTAAACCTGCGCTTTTAATCAACCAAAAACTCTTAGGATGAGAAACCTCTTCTTTACGCTCGGCGTAAACAAGGTAACCAAAATAAGCCACCACCAGAGGAATCAAGTAGGCTAAATAGCCAAAAAGATGCAAAAAGAAATCGGCAAACCAAGCGCCACCTTTGCCCGCTGCATTTTGCACAGGCGCACCGCTACCGTTGGTAAAAGAACCGGGATCATTAGGGTTGTAGCTCAGCAAGGCCAATAATAAGAACAAAGCAATAGTGACCAGAATGATCATTCCGCCTTCGCTAAGTCTTTTACGGAGTATGGCTTTCGAATCTAACTGAGTATCTTTTTTCTTTGTTGCTGCTTGTTTTGTTTTAGTTTTACTCAAAATATTATCCTAAGTATTCTCTACCACCATTCTAATCGAAGTTTCAGCTATCTCAAGCATCATAATGCAAAAACGCCAATAAGGCCTTAACAACCACTAGTCGTTTGATTTTTGGTCAGTTACCGGTAATAAGCTGGTCTCTTTAACCTCTTCCATCACCATGTATGAGCGCGAAGCTCTAACCCCCGGTAAGGTGAGTAGCGTTTCCCCAAGTAGCTTCCGATATTCCTGCATATCGCCAACGCGCGCTTTCAATAGATAGTCGAAGTCACCAGAAACTAGGTGGCACTCCAAGATTTCGGGGATATTAGCTACCGCATTATTAAACTCAGTGAACATATGCGGTGAAGTATGCATCAAACGGATCTCTGCGAACACCAGCAAGGAGACAGATAACTTCTTAGGGTTTAGCTTTGCTAAATAGCCTTCGATAAAGCCATCACTTTCTAGTCTTCTGACTCGCTCCAAACAAGGTGTTGCACTAAGCCCGACTTGCTTCGCTAACTCAACATTAGAGATCCGACCATTGTTCTGCAATTCACGCAGTATTCGGCGATCAATTCGGTCTAATATCTGCTTACTGGCACTTTTAACTTTCACAGAATAAAAACACTGTTTTTTGAATTAATAAAGATACTTATACTATAAAAAGCCAAACATTAGCAAATAAAACTGATGAAACAGCACTATAATAGCGATTTTTACTGCCCCAGAAAGGGCTTAATTTAACCGTCAATTTGGAGCTATATTATGTTGATCGGTGTACCTAAAGAAATCAAAAATCACGAGTACCGCGCCGGTATGGTACCTGGCAGCGTTCGTGAAGTTATCGCACATGGTCATGAGGTGATCGTTGAAACAAATGCTGGTAGCGGCATTGGTTTTACGGATGACGATTATGTTGCGGCAGGCGCCACAATTGTTGATACCGCTGAAGAAGTATTTGCTAAAGCTGAAATGATTGTAAAAGTGAAAGAACCTTTAGCAGAAGAGCGCAAGCGTCTGCGTAAAGACCAGATTCTATTCACTTACCTTCACTTGGCTCCAGATATGCCACAAACTCAGGATCTGGTTGATTCTGGCGCTGTGTGTATCGCCTACGAAACGGTAACTGGCCGTACGGGTGGTTTACCACTACTAGCTCCAATGTCAGAAGTTGCTGGCCGCATGTCGATTCAAGCAGGTGCACAATGCCTTGAGAAATCTCGTGGTGGTTTAGGTATGTTGCTTGGTGGTGTTCCTGGTGTATCACCAGCCAAATGTGTCGTCATTGGTGCTGGTGTTGTCGGTAGTAACGCAATCCGCATGGCAGTAGGCTTGGGCGCACGCGTTGTGGTTCTTGACCGTAATGTTGATGCCCTCCGCCGTGTAACCTCAGAGTTTGGTTCACGCGTTGAAACGGTATTCTCAAGTCAAGAGTCGCTTGAGCAAGAAGTGACTACAGCAGATTTAGTTATCGGTGGCGTTCTGATTCCTGGCGCAGCAGCTCCAAAGCTTGTGACTGAAGAGATGGTTAAAAACATGAAGCCAGGCTCAGTTCTGGTTGACGTAGCGATTGACCAAGGCGGTTGTTTCGCCACTTCAAAAGCGACAACACACGCAGAACCAACTTACATTAAGCATGATGTAGTTCATTACTGTGTCGCTAATATGCCTGGCGCAGTGCCACGTACTTCAACATTCGCATTGAATAACGTGACGCTACCTTACATCATCACTATTGCCAATAAAGGTTATCACGAAGCATTAGCGCGTGATCCACACTTATTGAATGGTCTTAATGTATACAAAGGCAAAGTTACTGAGAAATCAGTCGCAGAGAACCTAGGATTTGAGTATGTCGATCCTAAAGATGCTCTAGAAATTAGTTATGACACGCTATAATTAGTGCCCATAAAAAAGCCGCTCATTGAGCGGCTTTTTTTATATCTTTATCAAAGCAGCAAATACCATAATTACCACAATAATAAAGAAACTTGTGGTTAAAACCTTATACTGCGGTTCTTTCTCATACTGCCCTGAGTGTTGCTCAGAATCATCACCATCATTGTCATCAAATAGCTCAGCGTCTTCTTCATCGACAAATGCCGCATTCCCCCATTCATCAATAATCGACTTGGCATCTTCAAGCTCCTCATCATTAACCCACACCTTAACGTTACCCATTGCAGCAGCTTCTCCAACAGCTCCTTGCATGTGGGCTCCGCGAACTTGCGCAAAAATACCGCTATTATTAAGTAGATCTGATATGAGCTGTGCATCTATGGCATCATCAGCGTGATAAGCTATTTTCATGATTTCTTTGGTTATTCTATGACGTTGGGTTATTGAGGTTATTTATAACATAAAAAAGCCACTCGGATGAGTGGCTTTGAGTATGCACCTTATTACAACACGCTGAGTACCCCTATTTATCAATAGTGACACTGTAGTTGCCAGCTCCTGAATACGAGTAAACAATAACTCGATAATAGCCAGCGTTAGCACTGTAGTTAATACTCTCCACAGAGGTCGGTGTTTCAGATATAGCCACCTGAGACCAGCCATTACCGTTCCAGCGCTCAAGCTTGATATCAAAGTCTGAACTGCTTGGCCCCGTCATATCGACCGATATAGTACCACCATTATAGTAGAACCAGCTCCCATCAGGCTCAATAGCACTGCCGCCATTATTGAGATAACCTGTGTAGGTATCACCACCACCTGGAGGGGTTGCAGACACACCATAGTTGTATACATTTGACCAAGCGCAATACTTTTGCCCGCCTCTTTCTAGCCAAAAATAGTTACAGTCACCGTCATAGCTATCACGCCCCGTATCGACCTTGTAGCCAGACAGTTTAATCCCGTCTAAATGATAGAACTGACCGTTTCGCTTTAAAGAAAAGTGTAGATGTGGGCCACTCGATTGGCCTCCATTACACAAGGCTTGGTTGTAGCTATCAGCATAATTAGCAATTTTAGCATTCCGATTAACACTGGTGTTACTACCGTACTGAATATTTTCAAGGTGATAATAAGTTGTAGACCAACCATCATCATGGATCACTTCCATGAAACATGATGAGTGATACTTCACTGTGCCAGGTGCTGCCGCAGTTACCCAGATATGATTTAAGTTATCGCCCCAGCGACCACCGTCATTAAAGTCTAACGATGATTGCGGGTAACTACCACTACCAGTATTGGTATGAGTACCACCGTTACGCCACGTTTCACCGACCAGATAAGGTAATTGAAAGTAATTGTCGATATTAGCAATTTTCGACTGGCTCGCAGTGGTGGCCTTGACTTGATAATCGGCATTGCCAAACAGTTTATTGTAAGTTTGGCCGACCGCTATCACGGCTTTACTGTGTGCCGTTTCATTGGGCTTCAACGCTTGGTCTGCATTTGAGCTGTATTTTGGCAACAAAATCGCCTTAACGGCTTTAACTGCATCGCGGTCGGTTGTCAGTTTTTCATTAATTCCGGTATCGGCGAACGAGTGTCCTTTATAGAACTCTACAGCCAACTTTGAACTGATATCTTCCACCTGCTGACGAAAACCGACTTTACTGGATAAAACACCAAAAGGACGATCCAGTTTCGCCACGGTTTTACTGTCAGTAACAACACCGCTCTCTTGCTCCATTAGAGCTATAAGCAATTTAGGGCTAATTGACGAATACCCTGCATAATGGGAGATCACTTCAGCATGCTCCAATAAATGCGGAGCTTTTTCTTGCAAATAACTTTCTAGATCGAAGTTTAGCATTTCGTCATAATCATAGACGATTTGCTGCTTGGTTAAAGCATCATTAACGGCTTGTGTGACTTCTGTTTTATTGTCAGTTACCGCGATCGATGTTTTTGTATATGCTTCACTTGCTGGTGTGTAGGTGCCGATAGCTATAGCACTAACCAGCCCTAAGCTGATATAGACATGTTGTAGTTTCATTTTACCCCCTAAAATGTAAAGAATGAGTCCAGCGACGCTAGACTTTTTGCAAAATTACATAAAAGTCAGTAATAGAAAACATTTTTTGGCCATCTAGATGTTAATAAGTCTGATTTTGAGATATGTGTATATTTTGTACAGTTTGATACGGATTAGATATTTCTAAATATTGCGAATGCAACAATATAGTTACTAAAAGAGAAATGAAATTGATGGATTAAGTGAAGACATAAAAAAAGCCGCTCATTGAGCGGCTTTCTTAGAAACGTTTAAAGTATATAATTATACTTTAGTAACGTTAGCAGCTTGAGCGCCTTTAGGGCCTTGCTCGATTTCGAACTCAACCTGTTGGCCTTCTGCTAAAGTTTTGAAGCCGTCACCTTGAATAGCGCGGAAGTGTACGAATACGTCTTCGCCAGCTTGCTGCTCGATGAAACCAAAACCTTTAGACTCGTTGAACCACTTAACTGTACCAGTTACTTTTGACATGATATTTCTCCAAAGCTAATTTGCTTAAAAATTAATGTTTGCGTCGAAAACCCCCTATGGGTCACTAACGCGGGTGTTACTGAGATAAAAACGGCATTAACTTAGATAACAAATAGCGGTGGTACGACAGTAAGTGATTCAAAGTCTGTACTTTTTAGCACTCGGGTGTAGCATCGAACATATGTATCTTTCGTGTTAGCTGTTATTTTAACCAGCGTGTGTAGAATACTATATACACAGGGGAAGTAAAGTATTATTTTGTAGATTCATGCAACTGTCACTATTTTAATATGACTGTAAAACTCTTTTATTTTCATGATCCTATGTGCAGTTGGTGCTGGGGGTTTGCACCAACGTGGGAGCGCCTGCAAGCACGCTTAACTCAAGAACTCGAGTATAGCTTAAATATTGAATATATTCTTGGTGGTTTGGCCCCTGATAGCGACCTTCCCATGCCTCAAGAGATGCAGGAAACCCTACAAAGCTACTGGCGACATATCGAAACATTGTTAGGCACCCAGTTTAACTATGACTTTTGGACCAAATGCCAGCCGAGACGTAGCACCTACCCTGCCTGTCGCGCGGTACTTGCCGCTAGCCAACAAAACCATGAAAAACACATGATTCGCGCCATACAGGAAGCCTATTATTTAAGGGCTATGAACCCATCTGATACCTCCACACTGGAGCAATTAGCTCGTGAACTTGAACTTAACACCGAACAATTTGCACGAGACTTGCGTTCCCCAGAGACCGAGCAATTACTTAAGCAACAAATTGAGCAATATAGAAATCTTTCAGCAAACGGCTTCCCTTCCTTAGTGCTAGCCTTTGATTCAGAGCTTATTCCTATAGCAATCGATTACCAGCGCGATGAAACCATGTTTGCTATGATAAAAGACACCCTAAAAGAAAAACTTAAGTAATGTATGGCTAAAGCAGACAACAAAACCAAACCTACACAGCAGTCGGTCACAGATTTTTTAAATCAAGTCGAGCATAAGCAAAAGCGCACTGATAGCTTCGCTATTCTGGAAATGATGAAAGCGCAAACTGGCTTAGAGCCTAAAATGTGGGGAGATAGCATTATCGGCTTTGGAGATTACCGGTATAAGTACGCCAGTGGGCGTGAGGGTGACTGGTTTTTAGTGGGCTTTTCGCCCAGGAAACAAAACCTAACGCTTTATATTATGGCAGGTATCAACCAATACCCAGAACTACTGAAAAAGCTAGGTAAGCATAAAACCAGTAAAGCCTGCTTATACATTAATAAACTAGCGGACGTTGATACATCGGTTTTAGAGGATATTATTAAGAAATCAGCGCAATATACGGCGAAGCATCAGTCTGGATGCTGATGCCTGAAAGAATTAGAAGCTAGTGTGCTTTACGCTCAAGTTCATTATCCGCAACTTGGCGCAATAAAGCATCGAACCAAATTTCTTTGACTTTTTCCGCGTCCAATCCGTATAAAGAGGCATCATTCGCAACCTGTTGGATCACTTCATCGATGTCTTTATCCGTTTCATAGCTCTTGTCAAACGTATCGTTGTTCATAATTCGCACAAATATCTGGTGTAGATTTAGAATAACTCTAATTTGCATCAAGGGCAATGCATATATGCATTAATTTACATTTTAACAACCTTGAACTCCCTCCTCTATGACTCCATAGAGTATGGTAATCAATTAAAGGTTTATTTATTGCTAACAAATACCTACAATTTAGCCCAAATTGTCATAAATATTTTAGAACTTCGGAGATAACGACCTATGAGCGATACGCGCCATATAAAGTGCTTAATTCTTGGTTCTGGTCCAGCAGGATACAGTGCCGCTGTTTACGCAGCACGTGCGAACCTCGAACCAGCCATCATCACAGGCCTACAGCAAGGTGGTCAGCTAACCACAACCACTGACGTTGATAACTGGCCTGGCGATAACGAAGGTGTTCAAGGGCCTGACTTGATGATTCGCATGCAAAAGCACGCTGAGCGCTTCGGGACGGAGATGATCTTTGACCACATCAATGAAGTGGACCTAAAGAACAAGCCTTACACTTTAAAAGGCGATAGCGGTACTTATACCTGTGACGCTTTAATTATTTGTACAGGTGCTTCTGCTAAATACCTTGGCCTTCCTTCTGAAGAAGCATTCATGGGTAAAGGGGTTTCAGCTTGCGCAACTTGCGACGGTTTCTTCTATAAGAACCAAAAAGTTGCCGTCGTTGGTGGTGGTAATACGGCAGTCGAAGAAGCACTGTACTTGTCTAACCTAGCCAGCGAAGTTCACTTGATTCACCGTCGGGATGAGTTGCGTGCAGAAAAAATTCTACAAGACAAGCTTTTCGAGAAAGCTGAAAACGGTAATGTCGTATTACACTGGCACCGCACCTTGGAAGAAGTTGTCGGCGATGACATGGGTGTTACCGGCCTACGCATGAAAAGCACTAAAGACGATTCCATTGAAGAGCTAGAATTACAAGGCGTTTTCATCGCCATTGGTCACAAGCCAAATACCGATATTTTTGAAGGTCAGCTTGAAATGAAAGATGGTTATATTCAGGTACAAAGTGGCTTAAAAGGTAATGCAACGGCTACGTCTGTTGAAGGTGTATTCGCCGCGGGCGATGTTTCAGATAACGTCTATCGCCAAGCAGTGACCTCTGCCGGTACCGGCTGTATGGCCGCGCTAGATGCTGAAAAGTTTCTTGACCAGTAAGCTGAATCCGTAATGTAAAAAGCCCAGCAAACGCTGGGCTTTTTTATGACTTAATAAAACAAGCTATTAAGCGTATTGCTTGGCCAATTTCATCCAGCTAAGTTTTTGCTCTTCTAACTTAAGTTTGAACTGCTCATAGTTTTCGATAAGGTGCTTCTTCTCTTCTGCAATCTCATGAGCAATATCAGCTTTTTTAGCTTCAACCCAAGCTTTCTTGGCTTCATAGAACTCAGTCATATTAAGCACCAGCTTGTCATATTCATCGTGTAGCTTTTGCATAATTTCTTCAGCGTTCGGCAAGTGAGCTGTTTTCTCTTTTGCCTTGAGTAGTAACGTTTGAGCTTTCGCACGCTCAATTTTATCTTTTGGTACAACTTTCAAATTCTTTGTGATACCAACCCAGCTAAAGGCTTTAATCCACCATTTTGATGGGTCAAAGTGCCACCAGCTAATGCCGTTGCGATAATCATACTGAAACTTGTGGTGGTAGTTGTGATAACCCTCTCCACCCGTTAAAACGGCAAGGACAAAATTGTCACGCGCTGAATTTTCTTCAGTATAAGGACGTGAGCCCCAAATGTGAGCTAGCGAGTTAATAAAGAACGTTAGGTGATGTGACCATACTAAGCGGAACACACCCGCTACTAACATCATCTCCCAGAACATGCCGTATGCAAGTCCTAAAATCGCAGGGATCAAAACATTCAGCGCGACACTTAAAATCCAATAATACTTATGTTGAAACATTACGATAGGATCACGCTTTAAATCTGGGCAACGGTCGTATTGCTCATCATAACGCGCCTCGTTGCGGCGTTTTAAAATCCACCCAATGTGTGAGTGCCAAAAGCCTAAGCTCGCTGAGTAAGGGTCTTTCTCATCATGATCAACATGTTTATGATGTATACGATGATCCGAAGCCCAGTGCAAAGCACTATTCTGTAAAGCTAAACAGCCACCAAACGCTAAAAATCCACGTAACAAGCCATTCGCTTCATAGGCTCGGTGTGACCATAATCTATGGTAACCCATAGAAATAGATGTACTTGAAAATAGCCAAAGTCCTGTAGCCCACAGCCATGTAGACCAGTGGAAACCATATTCGAAACCATACCAAGGTACGACGGTTACTGCGATTAGAAAACTTAAGCCAAAGAAAATGATATTCGTCCAAATAGGACGGCCTTCTTGCGTAGGTTGCTGATTCGGTTGCTGTTCAGAAACCGATTTTGATACTGACATTTACTTACCTCTTTACTACAGCGTACACTTGTACGCTAAAACTGAGCACAGTATAACGATAGATCAGAGCTTTTGCAATCCAGCGTACAGCTGTACACTTAAGCCATTGTTTTCTATACTAGGAATACTCTGCACCTATAAATACTACATGATGTCTGGCACTCGCGCACTACAGAAAGAGAAAACTCGTCAAGCTATTATTGAAGCGGCTTTTGCCCATTTATCAGCCGACCATAGCTTTTCAAGCATGAGCCTACGCGAGGTCGCACGCGAAGCAGGCATTGCTCCAACCTCTTTCTATCGTCACTTCGACGACATGGAAGCGCTGGGCTTAACGCTGGTTGATGAATCCGGCGTAACCTTGCGAAAACTGATGCGTAAAGCACGCAGTCGCATTGAACTCAACGGAAGCGTGATTCAGACATCAGTCGACACTTTCATGGAGTTTGTTGAGAAAAATCCTAACATCTTTAGGTTACTGCTTCGTGAAAGAACCGGGATTTCACCGGCTTTTCGTGAAGCCGTCGCGCGTGAGATAACACACTTTAAAGAAGAGTTAAGTGACTATCTAGCTCAAGAGTCGGGGTACACGGACGATCAAGCTTTTACGTTAGCAGAGGGGTTAGTCACTCTAGTATTTAACGCAGGCGCGGAGGCGTTGGATTTAGAGCCCGCTGAACGTAGCGCGCTTAAAGAGCGCACGACCATGCAGTTGCGCTATATCACTTATGGTGCAAAAGCCGTACACTTTGGTGGTTCACAGCAAGGAACCGTCGACGCTAACTAAAGTACTCTTCGACTTGCTGACAGACATAATTAAGTTGTTCACTGGTAACGTCTAAGTGCATTACCCAGCGCATCGTTTCCCCAGCTATAATCCGCACGCCCTTTTGTGCTAAGTAATTCGCAAGTCCTTGTGCAGTGTCTGCTGTAGTTTTAATAAAGACCATATTAGTCTGTACCAAATCAGGCTTTACCGATAAAGCATCATATTGCTCCAAACGATCGGCCAATATTTTAGCTTTGGCATGGTCTTTAGCAAGGCGCTCCACATGGTTCTCTAACGCATAAATACCAGCAGCGGCCAGCACGCCCGCTTGACGCATACCACCACCCACCATTTTCCTCCAGCGACGCGCCCACTTAATGGTATCTTTATCGCCACATAATACTGAGCCCACTGGTGCACCTAAGCCCTTTGATAAGCATATTGAAACTGAGTCAGCGTATTGAGCCAAGTCTGTTAACTCACAGCCGAGAGCCACCGTGGCATTAAAGGCTCTAGCACCATCCAGGTGTAAGCCTAACCCTTTTGACTGAGCAAAGTCATATGCTTGTTGCATATAGTCAAGGGGGATCCCTTTACCGTTATGGGTATTCTCTAAACACAACAGCTTGGTTCGTGCGAAGTGATAGTCGTCTTTTTTTATAACAGCGGCCACTTTATTCAAATCCAAAGTGCCATTAGGCTCAACTGGAACGGGTTGAGGCACTATGCTACCTAATACCGGCGCCCCGCCCGCTTCATAAAGATAGGTGTGATAATCTTGCCCTACGATGTATTCTTCACCGCGTTGACAGTGCGCTAACAAACCAACCAAATTCGACATGGTTCCAGAAGGAACAAACAAGGCATCAGCCTTTCCTGACATTTCTGCCATCAAGGCCTCCAACCGGTTTACCGTAGGATCATCATGAAACACGTCATCGCCAACCGCGGCCTTAGCCATAACTTTGCGCATTGCTTCAGTGGGTTGAGTCACAGTATCACTTCGTAAATCAATCATGATTGCCTCTTGTTGTTATAGTTAGGTTGAAATGGTTCTATTTGCTTAAAACCTTTAAAAGATGGTCTGACTATAATTGACTCTAGCGACATTTAAAAGCTGAAATCAAAAAGTGACTTTATTCAAACGTCTATGTTAGATTTCTCTAATAAAAACAATTGAGTTACAATGACAGAACATAAAAAGAAATCACCATAATATGAAATCGCCACCAACAGATACTGAACAAAAAACACCGTATGAGCTAGATGACCACCTGCCCTACCGCATTGCAGTCATCAGCAACATCTTACAATTAGGTCGAGATATAGCCATACGCAAAATTACCGACCTTGGCTCTAGGGAGCTTCGTGTTTTGCTCAATGTCGGCACCTACTCGCCGGTTTCAGCCGCTCAGATCGCTTTCCAGACAAAGCTCGATAGCTACACAGTGAGTCGTGGCGTGAAAACCCTGCTCGGCAAGAAGCTAATAGATAAGCGCTCTTTACCAAATAACAAAAAAGAAAAACTACTCTACCTTACCGACAAGGGCCAAGAGCTATATCAGCAAGTCACCGATAGCCTACAGCAGCGTGACGAACAGCTGGCATCGTTCTTAACACCAAAGCAGCGTCAAACATTAACGGACAACTTAAAAAAACTTGAGCTACAAGCGGTGGAGTTGCTGGCTCAGCACGCCCTCAACGAGCAAGATGCCGGCCACGAGATTTCGGGTGATCAAAAAGAAATTATTCGCTGGTACAATAAATTGGACTAAGCTTAACGTTTAGTCCAACCTTTAACACCTCATACCCCAGCCTAAAAAGCAGTCACTCAATAAATTCAGCGATGTCTTCTAATGGCTTCTTGATAGTTGCGTGTACTGGTATCGTCGCACCTTCTGCAGGATAGCCCGTGACCAAAAGAATGTAGGGGCGTTCAGACTTTGGGCGATCACAAATAGTATTCAAAAAACCCATCGGTTTAGGTGTGTGCGTAAGCGTCGCAAGACCACTGGAGTGCAATGCATTAATCAAAAACCCCGTAGCAATTCCAACCGACTCCGGCACATAATAATTCTTTCGTTGCTCTCCTGCGTGAAGCCCACCTTTACGCTGAGCAAAAATAGCGATCAACCAAGGTGCTGTTTCTAAATACGGCTTATGTGAGTCAGTCCCCAAGGGCTTTAATGCATCAAGCCAAACTTCACCACCTTTTCCATCATCATAAAAAGCTCGCTCTTCCTTTTCAGCATGAACTCTCACCTCTTTTTTAGCCTCAGAACTGCCAATGACACTAAAAAACCACGGTTGATGATTGGCACCACTAGGAGCTGTCCCAGCAGCCTTAAGGCAATTCTCAATGATTTCTCTCGGTACAGGCTTCTCGGAAAACTCTCGAACGGTATGACGACGCTTAATTTCATCATAAAACTGTTTAGAGCGAGCCTTCATCTCTTCCGGTGGGTACTCTTTATAATCAGGTAGGATAATATTGTCGTGTTCCTGCATCTTGTCTCTCTCTTATTTCTTCTAGTAAACAAATACTATCAGTTATTTATGCAATTGCAACAATATAAAGCAGGACGGGAGTTATATCCAACCAATAAAAAAGGCGCCAAACGGCGCCCTTCTTAAAAGCTAACTGATATTAATCGATAAGCTTCAGCGCTTCGTTCAAAATATCACTAGGACGCATAGCATCCGAAGCTAGCTTGTCATCGGGTGAATAGTAACCACCGATGTCCATTGCTTGGCCTTGAACGCCATTTAGCTCTTCAACAATAGCTTGCTCTTTGCTGGTCAACTCTTCAGCAATCCGAGCGAATTGAGACTTAAGTTCAGCATCTTGATCTTGCTTAGTAAGCTCCTGCGCCCAATACATTGCTAAATAGAAGTGGCTACCACGGTTATCAAGCTCATTCACTTTACGTGATGGGGATTTACCATTAAGCAACAAAGCTTCTGTAGCTACATCAAGAGTATCCGCGAGCACTTGTGCTTTCTTATTGCCATTTTTTTCAGCCATGTGCTCAAGCGATACGCCTAAAGCTAGGAACTCACCCAGCGAGTCCCAACGCAAATGGTTTTCTTTAACGAATTGTTGAACGTGCTTTGGTGCAGAGCCACCAGCGCCCGTTTCGAACAAGCCACCGCCGTTCATTAAAGGAACTATCGAAAGCATCTTAGCACTCGTACCCAGCTCAAGAATCGGGAACAAGTCAGTTAAGTAATCACGTAGTACGTTACCCGTAACAGAGATTGTGTCTTTACCTTCTTTGACGCGCTTTAATGTAAACTCGGTCGCTTCAATTGGCGCTAGAATATGCAACTCTAAGCCATCGGTATCATGATCTTTCAAGTATGTTTCTACTTTCTTGATCAACTCTGCATCATGGGCACGATCTTTGTCTAACCAGAACACCGCAGGAGTATTCGATAAACGAGCACGGTTTACTGCGAGTTTTACCCAGTCTTGAATCGGCGCATCTTTTACCTGGCACATTCTCCAGATATCGCCTTCTTCAACCTTGTGCTCAAGCAAGGTATTACCTGAAGCATCTACCACACGAACCGAGCCATCACCGGCCATTTCAAATGTTTTGTCGTGTGAACCATACTCTTCCGCTTTTTGCGCCATTAGACCAACGTTTGGAACAGTACCCATCGTCGTTGGGTCAAAGGCGCCATGTTCTTTACAGAAGTCGATAGTTGCCTTATAAACGCCAGAATAACTGCTGTCTGGAATAACGGCTTTAGTGTCTTTCGTGCCACCATCAGGCCCCCACATTTGACCCGAATTACGGATCATTGCAGGCATTGAAGCATCAATAATCACATCACTTGGAACATGAAGGTTGGTAATTCCGTTATCAGAATCTACCATCGCTAGCTCTGGGTTTTGCTCATAAACAGCTTTAATATCCGCTTCAATCGCTTCACGCACATCCTGAGGAATTTTATCTAAGCTACTGATTAAATTACCAAAACCATTATTAACATTAACGCCCGCTTGCTCTAGCGCTGGCGCATGCTTTGCGAACACATCTTTGAAGAATACTTTAACGCCATGGCCGAAAATGATTGGGTCCGAAACCTTCATCATGGTCGCTTTCATGTGTAGCGAGAATAAGACGTCTTGCTCTTTAGCATCAGCAACTTGTTCTTCCAAGAAGCTCACTAGAGCTTTTTTGCTCATAACCGATGAATCAATCACTTCACCTGCTTGTAATGGGAAAGCGGGCTTTAGTTCAGTCACGTCACCATTTTCAGCAACAAACTCAATCTTAACGTCAGTCGCTGCGTCTAAAGTTATCGACTTCTCATTCGAGCGGAAGTCACCTGACGTCATGCTAGAGACATGTGATTTTGAGTCAGCAGACCAAGCACCCATTTTGTGTGGGTTTTTCTTAGCAAAGTTTTTAACTGCTTTAGGTGCACGACGATCAGAGTTACCTTCACGTAAAACAGGATTTACCGCACTACCTTTAATCTTGTCATAGCGAGAGCGAATATCACGCTCTATGTCCGTTGAAGGACTGTCTGGGTAATCTGGTAATGCGTAGCCTTTATCTTGCAACTCTTTTATCGTTGCTTTCAACTGCGGGATAGAGGCGCTAATGTTTGGTAACTTGATAATATTCGCGTCAGGTTTTTTAACCATTTCGCCAAGTTGTGCCAAAGCATCTGGAATACGCTGCTCTTCTTTCAAGTATTCTGGGAAATTAGCGATAACACGACCAGCGAGGGAAATATCACTAGTTTCGACACTGATGCCAGCGGCTTGAGTGAAAGCTTCAATAATTGGCAAGAATGACTTAGTCGCCAATGCTGGCGCTTCATCAGTGTGAGTATAAATAATCTTTGATGTTGTCATACAGTTTCCTAAGGTCTTTGCAATCCAAACTGATTACGGTAAGCCCTCTATTGGCATTACCTTTATGAATGAAGTGCGCGACATTATACGCGAAAACAAAAACTCCTGCATGCTCAATAGATTAAAGTTTAAACACAATAAGTATGAAAATGTCAGCATAAGTCGTTACAATGCATGCACACTGTAAAACTGTATAATTTTCGAACAATCATGAGCCAGTTGGTTTTATTTAACAAGCCGTTTAATACCTTGTGTCAATTCACAGGCGAGCCGGGAGATTCAACCTTGGCAGACTACATGGACATCCCTAAAGTCTACCCTGCTGGACGATTAGATAAAGACTCCGAAGGATTACTGTTATTAACTGACGATGGACAACTGCAACACCAAATCGCTAACCCTAAAAAGAAAATGGCGAAAACCTACTGGGTTCAAGTTGAGGGTGCCCCTAACGAAAAGGATCTGGAGCCCTTGCGCCACGGCGTGGAAATCCAAAAATACACCACAAAGCCAGCTAAAGTGAAAATAATAAAAGAACCCAACGTTTGGCGTAGAGACCCGCCGGTGCGAGAGCGCAAAAACGTGCCTGACACTTGGTTAGAGCTCACCCTTAAAGAAGGAAAAAACAGGCAAGTCAGACGCATGACCGCAGCTATCGGCTTCCCGACTTTGCGGTTAATAAGAGCCCAAATCGGGCCTTGGGGTTTGGAGGGGTTAGCTCCAGGTGAATACAAGGTCATCGATGTCGAAGCCCCTAAAGCGTCTGCCTTTAAGTCCCCACATAAACCCAGCAAAAGGTTCAGTAAAAGCCGTAAATAAGCTATGATACGCGCTTAATCTCATCAGGTACCCCCTATGTTACCAATCCATGTAACCGTTGCCGCCGTTATTGAGTCTCATGGCAAATTTCTAATGGTTGAAGAGCATACCTCAAACGGTGGTATTGCTTTTAACCAGCCAGCAGGACACCTCGATCCAGATGAAAGTATTGAACAAGCCGTCATACGTGAAGTCAAAGAAGAAACTGGATTAGACTTTGAGCCTGAAGGGTTAGTTGGAATATACACATTAAACCCTGCAGGGAACGGCAATTATTATCAGCGCTTCTGCTTTACTGGCTCGGTTAATGGTAGCCTTGAAACTGCACCACAAGACCCCGATATTATTGCTGCGCATTGGATGACCTTAGAAGAAATTGTGGGTTGCCTAAATGCACACCGCAGCGGATTAATTGTAAAGTGTTTACAGGATTACCTAAGCGGTTACCGCTACCCGCTGGATGCTTTACATTACAGTGGTGACGAAGACTTATTACAGCAACAAAGTTTAAACTTTTTGCACGACCATCTATAGAGATATATGACTACAGACACAAAAGCACCTGAAGAAACAAAAGTTATCGTGGGTATGTCCGGCGGTGTAGATTCATCAGTTTCTGCTTACCTATTAAAAGAGCAAGGCTATCAAGTTGAAGGCCTGTTCATGAAAAATTGGGAAGAAGACGATGATACTGAGTACTGCTCGGCTGCCGAAGATTTGGCAGATGCCCAAGCGGTCTGCGATAAAATTGGTATTAAACTTCGAACCATCAACTTTGCGGCTGAGTACTGGGATAATGTCTTTGAGCACTTCTTAGCCGAATACAAAGCCGGTCGAACGCCTAACCCCGATATTATGTGTAACAAAGAAATTAAATTTAAGGCATTTCTTGATTACGCGACGTTACTAGGCGCTGACTATATCGCTACCGGACATTATGTTCGTCGTGGTGAAAAAGACGGCAAAGCAACACTGCTACGAGGGTTAGATAACAATAAAGATCAGTCCTACTTCCTTTATGCTGTAGGACATGAACAAATCGCCAAAACCCTATTCCCAGTCGGAGAGTTAGAAAAGCCTGAGGTTAGGCGTCTAGCAGAAGAGCAGGACTTAGTAACGGCTGAGAAGAAAGACAGTACCGGTATCTGCTTCATTGGTGAGCGTAAGTTCACAGATTTTCTTCAACAGTATTTACCTGCTCAACCCGGTAATATTGAAACACCAGAAGGTGACGTTATTGGTCAGCATAACGGCTTGATGTATCATACCTTAGGTCAACGAAAAGGGCTTGGTGTCGGTGGTCTTAAAGACGCACCAGAAATTCCTTGGTTTGCCGCCGAAAAAGATTTAGAGCGTAACGTATTAATCGCCGTTCAAGGGCATGACCACCCTCTTTTAATGAGTCAGTCGCTTAATGCTAAGCAGCTAGACTGGGTCGCCAAAGAGCCCCCTGCGAATGAATTTCGTTGCACCGCCAAAACCCGCTACAGGCAAGAAGATGTACAGTGTAAAGTTAGCCGCGTAAGCGATGAAGAATGGCTGGTAGCGTTTGATGAGCCTCAACGCGCTGTCACGCCTGGCCAATCCATAGTATTTTATGATGACGATATCTGCCTTGGTGGCGGTATCATAGAAAGCACTCAACGATAATATGACACACTATAATTTTTCAGATTCAGTAATAGCCTTGGCTGGCATTTGTCAGGCAATTAGTTGCGTAAAGGATATTTCCAAAGATGGACAAGCAGATCAAGTCGATGTGGAAGTGATGCTTGAGAGTTTGCTGATAACAGAGTCAGATAGTACTGAATCCATTTATAATAGCCACAAATACTTAACGACTGGTTTGAACATTTTAATCGACTTATTGTCAGGACCGAAAACGGATGCTGACTTAAGTCGTTACCTCGTTAGCGTCTTGAGCTTACAAAAGCGCTTCTCAAATGATAGCAATATGCAGAAAGTCATGGCTTCTAGAATAACTCAGGCCAAGAGAATGTATGAATATCAGGAAAAAATTGATCAGGATTTAATCGAGCAACTTGCTCATATTTATAAAGACACCATTTCGACTTATCCGACAAAAGTTCAAGTGACTGGAAACAGTCAATATTTGCAGCAAGCTGCGAATCAATCAAAAATTCGAGCTCTACTACTTTCGGCCATAAGAAGTGCTGTTCTTTGGCACCAAGTTGGTGGTAAAAAGCGTCATTTTTTATTCTCTAAAGCCAAGATCATTGATACTGCTAAAGCTTTTTTAGCTTAACTTAACGACTGCATGAGTGCTCATTCATCTAAAGAGCACTCATAATCCTCAACTTTCCAAACATAGGGTTCCCAATACTCACCATTTCGAGTTTTTTGCCTTTTAGACTTTATCAACTTACTCCCCAAATAGTACTTCTTATTTGGTTTTACATAAAAGTTAATGGTTTTACTTCTTGGGTATGCTCGGTAACTCTTTGATAACGAGAATCCCGTTTCAGAGACTGGTATCTCCTCAAAAATTTTCAACTGATTCATTCCTGCGCGAAGCGTGTATGACAAACCACTTCCAATAACCCTGTCCCCATTAATTTTTGCAATGCGCGCTGTAAATAAAAACCAAGAAGCAGGCGGATCATAAATCGTTGTAATGGTTCCGCAATCTCCTTCGTTATATTCAGGTCTTTCCTTTACGCTCATACTCCAGCTAGGGTTAACGATTGGTATTATAGTACCCCTAAGCAAGGCACGGCGGCCTCCTCTTAATACATCTAATTTAAAGTTATCGCCAGGCTTTAATTTGACCGATGTCAGTTTATTACTAAACTGAGAGTCTTCATTAAGACTAATGCCCTCGATAATATCTCCTATTTGAACACCCACTTTTTTTGCATTACTATTTTTTTTCACACTTAAAACTTTGTTATTACTATCGACCGTAACTCCAAGCTCAGTGCTAACTCGAGCTACTTTGCTCAAATCAAGATCAAGTACGTTTCCCTCTCGTGACTCTAGCTTATATATCTCGCTGAGCATATAGTTAATACGCCCTTTTAGTTTTTGAAGTAGAGCAATAGACTGTTGAGATTGAAGGTTCATTGAAAGTCGCTTTGAACTGGTCGTTTTTATTGTCGTTCCTAAAGAATCTTGAGTTGAAGAGTAAAGCTGCCACTTTGGTACAAAACTGGACTCTATCTGTTGAGCAAAAGTGAACATATCCCCATTTCTCAAAATTATAATTTCAAGTTCATCGCCGTGAGTAAACTGGGCGGAGGAAAGGTTCTTGTCAAAACTTTTTCCATTAACTTTAATACTGGTTATCACATCTCCTGCCAATAACCCCATGGATTTTGCAGCACCATCTGCTGCTACGGATAGAACAGTGTCGGTTGAAGGCTCAATAACCATACCCATTCGCACAAGTCTTCCATCAGTTTGTGATAAATAAACAGTCCAGTCCCCTTGAGACTCGATTTCTGCGATACTATTTAATGTCCCTGATATGTCCTCACGTATATCATTTAATAATTGCTCGCTTTTGTCGTTTTTAAGTGTTCCCGCATGACTATTAGCAACTATAATCAACGTGAGTAAATAAAAAGCTGCTTTAATGGCACTCTTCATACTAAATCCTAGCTACAAGCGTTTCTGACTCGTAAATCGACTTAAGGCTTTTAACGGCATTAACTCTTTGTCTCCACAATGAATTGACCTCAGAGTTAAAGTTTCCATTGTTGCTTATGTAATACTGATTGAGCTTCTCATCAATCAGTTCGACTTCTAAGCGTAACCTTATAAAAGCTGCAAATTGTTTTGCATCAAGACTATACTCATCATACATCGCCAACTGCTTCTCAAGTTTATTCGAAGAAGCAATTAACTCGGACAGCTCTTGCTTCCCTGTCGCTGACTCGTTAATTGAATAACCATTAAAAATAGAGGCGATACCAATAGACAGGACTACTGTTGCCGCAATTAACCAACGAGAGAGTTTTATTCCTAACGGACCTCTCGCCTCCTCACAATAGTCATCTAGGTTACGTTGAAAAATACGGTCTTGATCCGTTGACGGTTGCTTAACTTCCAAGCTTTTTGCAGAGACACTAATTTTTTCTCGAATTAAAGAATCATCATGTTCATTCATGCGGCTCTCCCACTTGCTGACCACTATAACGTGGGTCTTGGGCTAAAGACTTTAAGCTTTTCATTGCTCGACTAAATATGATTCGTGAGTTTTGTTCACTAATCGCAATAGTTTCTGCAACTTCTGAGTGACTAAGTCCCTCAACTGCATAAAGCCAGACAACAAGGCGTTCTCTTTCGTTTAAGATGCTTAAGAACTGCTCCAAGTCCCAGCTGGGACTATTAAGGCTACCGAGGATGTCGTCCTCCGAATACTCAAATTCAGACTCATGACTGATATCGACAAGTTTTTTATTAGCTCTAATAATATCTATGACAGTATTGTAAGTGATTCTCTTTATCCAACCATTAAAAGTTTTAATATTAGACAAGTCTTTAATTGAGTTAATGACTTTTAACATAACCGTCTGTAACACATCATTGGCTCTATGTTCGTCTCGCAACATCTGAAACGCTAAGTGGAAAATGGGCCCCTTATAAAGATCATAAATTTGCGTTAAGGCAAACTTATCTCCTTGTTGAGCTTTGTTGATGACCTTCTTTGGACAATTCTGATGAAAAGACAAAGTAATTCCACTTAACCATTTATATATAAGACGAGTCTAGTTTAACGAATGTGACAAAAGTAGGCGTTATTTAAGTAACAATACAATTTGTATAAAAATCGCCTGAAGGGGCTTTTATCCACCGAAGAGTTTGACCGTTACCTATCACACTTTGAACTAGCACTTTTTCACTCTTATCCTTAATAAAACATTTTCGGCTATACGGAGAAAGGTTTTTCACGCTTATGTAGTTCTTTCCAGAATCAACTTTAAGGAGAATTTGATAATCTCTCTGGTGATAATCTTTCCAGACCTCAGCTCTTTTTGCCCATTTCATACAATTATATTTCAATCTTCCTGACATATGGCCGATGTACTTGAGTTCTGTTGTAGCTCTAGGTTTCGCATATATGGTATTGGCTCTAGAGCCATTAATGGTGTTGGTGCAACGAATGGTATAGTCGCTATAGTTTCGGATCTGTCCTTGCCAGTCATTACATAACCCGCCAGTTTTATAAGAAAAACCATCATAAGAGTCAACTTCATAGTCAGCTTCTTTCAAACAGGTTCGTTGGCCTCCCATACCAGCATTAACCTCATCCATTGCGCGCAAAAATGCATCTGAGCAACCCAGTGTAAAAAAACATAAAAGACAAGTAATGAAACCTCTCACCATGACACCCCTACTAAATGTGATATAATTCACAAATATAGTAGCCAGTGTATTCTATAAAGTCTAGGTAATATAATAAAAAAGCCCCTGGAATCAGGGGCTTGAAGTAGTAGTTTCTTACACAGCAGCTGGCCATAGCCATGTGAATGTTGCCGCTATGACCACACTATATATTATGGCATCAATGAGATACTTAATGGTCACTTTCCAAGGGTGACCGAACCATATACTGTAAGGTATAGAAGCCCAGCCGAAACCAAAGAAGCCTACGACGAAAAGTAATTGAAAAATTTCCGAGGGCACTGCACCCTTTGTCAAAGCAAAACAACCTATAACCCCCATTAAAAGACTGCCCAACACAAAGAATATCAGCTGTTGAGTCAACAGCTTTCCCATAGGTGGGAGACCATTTTCCATAACGGTAACGATAGCAATAGGTCCTTTTTTGAAACGAGCCTGAACGGCTGGATCATTCATCTCATTAAAGTCGGCGCAGTGCGGTAGTGTGTAAAAACCAACAGCGTCACCAGACTTGTCTATAGCATCAGAAATACCGCCTTCATCATTCAATTTCTTGTAATCGGTATTGTGATACTTAACTACCATATGAATTAAGGCACTGGCAATCCAAGCAAATAAGCCGCTTAATAAAATTGGCAACCATAACTCTAACAAACTCACACTCATATACGACCCTCCATATAATTCCTACTTTAATATAACACAAAATATGAACTTGAAGAGTGACAAAAACTAACTTCCAGATTTTGCTTTCAGTGTGCACCCTCACCAGCCCATTAAAGTGAATATAGGTGCTTCCCCATTCACGGGTAGCAAAGTTTTTCATCTCGGGAAGAGTAAATAGCTTGTTTCAAAGTGTTCTTTATCCAGGACATCTGGTTAAACGTCATAAATTGAAAGCATAAAAAAACCCCAACCTAACGGCTGGGGTTTTCAGTATAAGCGCTTGGCGATGACCTACTCTCACATGGGGAAGCCCCACACTACCATCGGCGATGAGTCGTTTCACTTCTGAGTTCGGCAAGGGATCAGGTGGTTCCAACTCTCTATGGTCGCCAAGCAAAAATGTTTGGATATTGACCTAAGTCTTATAATTTGGCAGAAGAAGTTTTAAATCTGTAAGATGTTGCAGTATTCAACACGCTTTGTTTCTTTGTTTGCTGACTTACATAATCCCAAAACTCTTGGGGTTATATAGTCAAGCCTCACGAGCAATTAGTACAAGTTAGCTTAACGCCTCTCAACGCTTCCACACCTTGCCTATCAACGTCGTAGTCTACAACGGCTCTTCAGGAAACTTAAAGTTTCAGTGAGATCTCATCTTGGAGGGGGCTTCCCGCTTAGATGCTTTCAGCGGTTATCCTGTCCGAACATAGCTACCCGGCAATGCCACTGGCGTGACAACCGGAACACCAGAGGTTCGTCCACTCCGGTCCTCTCGTACTAGGAGCAGCTCTCCTCAAATCTCAAACGCCCACGGCAGATAGGGACCGAACTGTCTCACGACGTTCTGAACCCAGCTCGCGTACCTCTTTAAATGGCGAACAGCCATACCCTTGGGACCGGCTACAGCCCCAGGATGAGATGAGCCGACATCGAGGTGCCAAACACTACCGTCGATATGAACTCTTGGGTAGTATCAGCCTGTTATCCCCGGAGTACCTTTTATCCGTTGAGCGATGGCCCTTCCATTCAGAACCACCGGATCACTATGACCTACTTTCGTACCTGCTCGACGTGTCTGTCTCGCAGTTAAGCTGGCTTGTGCCATTACACTAACCTCATGATTTCCGACCATGATTAGCCAACCTTCGTGCTCCTCCGTTACTCTTTGGGAGGAGACCGCCCCAGTCAAACTACCCACCACACACTGTCCTCGATCCGGATAACGGACCTGAGTTAGAACTCAAAAGCTACTAGGCTGGTATTTCAAGGACGACTCCACATCATCTAGCGACAATGCTTCAAAGTCTCCCAGCTATCCTACACAAGCAGGTTCTAAGTCCAGTGTGAAGCTGTAGTAAAGGTTCACGGGGTCTTTCCGTCTAGCCGCGGGAACACTGCATCTTCACAGCGAGTTCAATTTCACTGAGTCTCGGGTGGAGACAGTGTGGCCGTCGTTACGCCATTCGTGCAGGTCGGAACTTACCCGACAAGGAATTTCGCTACCTTAGGACCGTTATAGTTACGGCCGCCGTTTACCGGGGCTTCGATCAAGAGCTTCTCCGAAGATAACCCCATCAATTAACCTTCCGGCACCGGGCAGGCGTCACACCCTATACGTCCACTTTCGTGTTTGCAGAGTGCTGTGTTTTTGATAAACAGTCGCAGCCACCTGGTATCTTCGACCAGCCTCAGCTTAGGGAGCAAGTCCCATCACCAAAGCCGGCGCACCTTCTCCCGAAGTTACGGTGCTATTTTGCCTAGTTCCTTCACCCGAGTTCTCTCAAGCGCCTTAGTATTCTCTACCTGACCACCAGTGTTGGTTTGGGGTACGGTCGGTGTTTATCTGAAGTTTAGAAGATTTTCCTGGAAGCATGGCATCAACCACTTCTCGCCCTTGGGCGATCGTCATCAGCTCTCGGCCTTAAAGAGACCCGGATTTACCTAAGTCTCAAGCCTACCACCTTAAACGCGGACAACCGTCGCCGCGCTGGCCTAGCCTTCTCCGTCTCTCCATCACAATAAACACCGGTACAGGAATATTAACCTGTTTCCCATCGACTACGCATCTCTGCCTCGCCTTAGGGGCCGACTCACCCTGCTCCGATTAACGTCGAACAGGAACCCTTGGTCTTCCGGCGTGCGGGTTTTTCACCCGCATTAACGTTACTCATGTCAGCATTCGCACTTCTGATACCTCCAGCAGACTTCTCAATCCACCTTCAGCGGCTTACAGAACGCTCCTCTACCGATACACATAGTGTATCCCGCAGCTTCGGTGCATAGCTTAGCCCCGTTACATCTTCCGCGCAGACCGACTCGACTAGTGAGCTATTACGCTTTCTTTAAAGGGTGGCTGCTTCTAAGCCAACCTCCTAGCTGTCTAAGCCTTTCCACATCGTTTCCCACTTAGCTATGACTTTGGGACCTTAGCTGGCGGTCTGGGTTGTTTCCCTTTCCACTACGGACGTTAGCACCCGCAGTGTGTCTCCCGCGCTGTACTCCTAGGTATTCGGAGTTTGCAAAGGGTTGGTAAGTCGGGATGACCCCCTAGCCTTAACAGTGCTCTACCCCCTAGGGTAATACGCGAGGCTCTACCTAAATAGATTTCGAGGAGAACCAGCTATCTCCCGGTTTGATTAGCCTTTCACTCCGATCCACAGTTCATCCCCTCATTTTGCAACATAAGTGGGTTCGGTCCTCCAGTTGGTGTTACCCAACCTTCAACCTGACCATGGATAGATCACCGGGTTTCGGGTCTACCTCCAGCAACTGTGACGCCCTATTAAGACTCGGTTTCCCTACGGCTCCCCTAAATGGTTAACCTCGCTACTGAAGAGTAAGTCGCTGACCCATTATACAAAAGGTACGCAGTCACCAGACTAAATCTGGCTTCCACTGCTTGTAAGCATGCGGTTTCAGGGTCTATTTCACTCCCCTCACAGGGGTTCTTTTCGCCTTTCCCTCACGGTACTGGTTCACTATCGGTCGACAGAGAGTATTTAGCCTTGGAGGATGGTCCCCCCATATTCAGTCAAGATAACACGTGTCCCGACCTACTCGATTTCACTTCTAAGTTGTTTTCGTGTACGGGGCTATCACCCTGTATCGCGTCACTTTCCAGAGACTTCCACTAACTCAAAAGAAGCTTAAGGGCTAATCCGCGTTCGCTCGCCGCTACTAACGGAATCTCGTTTGATTTCTGTTCCTACGGGTACTTAGATGTTTCAGTTCCCCGCGTTCGCCTCTTACACCTATGTATTCAGTGCAAGATAACCAGCTTGTACTGGCTGGGTTTCCCCATTCGGAAATCCTCGGATATAACGTTTGTTGTCAACTCCCCGAGGCTTATCGCAGACTACTACGTCCTTCATCGCCTTCTGTCGCCAAGGCATCCACCGCATGCTCTTATTCACTTGACTATATAACCCCAAAAATATTAGGACCATACAATCAGCAAACATAATTGCTAGCTATCCGACTTCGATAACTAACTACGTTTTCTAACATGATGAATACTATTCGCTTACAAATTTATTACTCGCTTCTGCCAAATTGTTAAAGAACTTGTTCTGGTCAATATCCAGATGTATAAGCCTTCTTATACATCTAAACACTGCATCATAGTGAACCAATAAATGGTGGAGCTAAGCGGGATCGAACCGCTGACCTCCTGCGTGCAAGGCAGGCGCTCTCCCAGCTGAGCTATAGCCCCATTTAATTAGTGCTCAATTGGTCTTTAGGCGCGGCAGTTACGCGGGAGTTTATTTAAAATAAACGACCAAGTAACTAACAAAGCATAAAGCCAATTTGGTAGGTCTGGGCAGACTTGAACTGCCGACCTCACCCTTATCAGGGGTGCGCTCTAACCAGCTGAGCTACAGACCTATAAATCTGTCTTGTTACAGACACTAACGGCCTGCACAACCGATCACTATTCCAGATGATTTTAATAAGACAATTTGTGTGAACACTTATGTAATGAGAACACTGTCGTTAAGGAGGTGATCCAGCCGCAGGTTCCCCTACGGCTACCTTGTTACGACTTCACCCCAGTCATTGCTCACACCGTGGTAACCGCCCAATGTTAAGCTAGCTACTTCTGGTGCAAACAACTTCCATGGTGTGACGGGCGGTGTGTACAAGGCCCGGGAACGTATTCACCGTGGCATTCTGATCCACGATTACTAGCGATTCCGACTTCATGTTCTCGAGTTGCAGAGAACAATCCGGACTACGAACAGCTTTGTGAGATTAGCTCCCCCTCGCGGGTTGGCAACCCTCTGTACTGCCCATTGTAGCACGTGTGTAGCCCAGGTCGTAAGGGCCATGATGACTTGACGTCGTCCCCACCTTCCTCCGGTTTGTCACCGGCAGTCTCCTTAGAGTTCTCAACTTAATGTTAGCAACTAAGGACAAGGGTTGCGCTCGTTACGGGACTTAACCCAACATCTCACGACACGAGCTGACGACAGCCATGCAGCACCTGTCACAGAGTTCCCGAAGGCACCAATCCATCTCTGGAAAGTTCTCTGGATGTCAAGACCTGGTAAGGTTCTTCGCGTTGCATCGAATTAAACCACATGCTCCACCGCTTGTGCGGGCCCCCGTCAATTCATTTGAGTTTTAACCTTGCGGCCGTACTCCCCAGGCGGTCTATTTAAAGCGTTAGCTGCGCCACTAAGTATCTTAATATACCCAACAGCTAATAGACATCGTTTACGGCGTGGACTACCAGGGTATCTAATCCTGTTCGCTACCCACGCTTTCGCACCTCAGCGTCAGTATCAGACCAGGGGGTCGCCTTCGCCACTGATGTTCCTCCAGATATCTACGCATTTCACCGCTACACCTGGAATTCCACCCCCCTCTTCTGTACTCTAGATGACCAGTATCAAATGCAGTTCCAAGGTTAAGCCCTGGGCTTTCACATCTGACTTAATCATCCGCCTACGCGCGCTTTACGCCCAGTAATTCCGATTAACGCTTGCACCCTCCGTATTACCGCGGCTGCTGGCACGGAGTTAGCCGGTGCTTCTTCTGCGAGTAACGTCAAGGCCAGCAGGTATTAACTACTAGCTTTTCCTCCTCGCTGAAAGTGCTTTACAACCCGAAGGCCTTCTTCACACACGCGGTATTGCTGGATCAGGGTTGCCCCCATTGTCCAATATTCCCCACTGCTGCCTCCCGTAGGAGTCTGGGCCGTGTCTCAGTCCCAGTGTGGCTGATCATCCTCTCAGACCAGCTACAGATCGTCGCCTTGGTAGGCCATTACCCCACCAACTAGCTAATCTGACGCAGGCTCATCGAATAGTGGAAGCTTTCAAGAAGAGGCCCCCTTTACACCGTAGTGCTTATGCGGTATTAATCCGGATTTCTCCGGGCTATCCCCCGCTATTCGGTAGATTCCCACGTGTTACTCACCCGTCCGCCACTCGTCATCAAAAGAGCAAGCTCTTTCATGTTACCGTTCGACTTGCATGTGTTAAGCATACCGCCAGCGTTCAATCTGAGCCATGATCAAACTCTTCAGTTTAAAGTTTTACAAAAGTACCGAAGTACCTTTAAATCTTTGCTCGATGAATCACCAACTTATTTAAAAAATAAATCAATCGAATTAATTTTTAGGGTGTTGGTCACTGCATCGTTGTTGTGTTTCAACATTGACACAAGTGCCCACACAAATTGTCTTATCAATCTGTTAAAGAACGTCTTGGCGAAGAACTCGCTTCACTCAAGTGGGCGCACATTATATATCGCCCCAACCTCCTGTCAACCGTTTTCGATAATCTTTTTTAACGTTTATTTTCAAAACCTTAAAACCTCTTAACGAACCCTCAATTCCCTGAGCGGCTTGCCCGAACTTTTCGTTCGAAGCGGCGCGCATTATAAAGCGCCTCAACTTCCTGTCAACACATTTTTTAAAACTTTTTAAACCGTCTTAAAAACCGCTCTTCCTGAACTCTCCCAAGGCCGTTCAAATGTTTCGTTTGCCTCGAAAGTGATGCGCATTATAGACACTAAATCCTAACCCGCAACCCCTTTTTGAATCTTTTTTTAAATTAATTTTACTGCTCATAAAAGATACGGGGGAACTGACTAGTATAACGCCAATACGCTCATATTTTAAGCAGAATTAACGTTATTTATTAGATATATTTGTACGAAGGTATTAGGCGTTGTAATCCACCCCAAGTTTGGGGTGGGGATTGTTCACAATTACGGTTTACTGTTATTACTTTCTTTATTATCTTCTGCTGCCTTGTCTGAATCTTCCTCGTGACTATCCACGGGTTCGGTTCTTTTGCGCTGACGACGCTCTTCTTTAATATCTTTTATGCGCCAAAGTGTCATCACTGGTCCAGATAAGGCATAAAGGGCAAAACCACCAAATAATACTGAAGGTGGATCCATAGCTATAAAGATGAAGACCAAGACAATAATCAAAACGCCTATAAAAGGTATCTTGCCTTTCCAGTCGACTTCTTTAAAGCTGGAGTAACGAAAGTTACTCACCATTAAGAGTCCAGTAATAAGGGTTAATATACCGACATAGACGCCCCACGGTTTAGCATCCCACTGATATTCGACACCTAGCCACACTAAACCAGCCAGTACAGCTGCCGCAGACGGGCTGGCCAAGCCTTGGAAGTAACGTTTATCCGCCGTTCCAACTTGAGTGTTAAAGCGCGCAAGTCGCAAAGCAGCACCGATGACATAAACAAAGGCCGCTAACCAACCGAACTTTCCAATATCAGTCAAAGCCCAGTTATAAACGACTAACGATGGTGCAATACCAAAAGACACCATATCGGCCATGGAGTCATATTCCGCACCGAAATCACTCTGCGTATTCGTCATTCTTGCCATCCGCCCATCGAGGCCGTCCATGATCATAGCAATAAAAATAGCAATTGCAGCATTTTCAAAATGCCCCTGCATAGAAGCTACAACAGCATAAAAGCCTGCAAATAACCCCGCAGTAGTCAGTAAGTTGGGTAGCAAATATATGCCTCGACGACTGGCTAATGGCTTCTTCACTTTCATAGAATGGTATTACCTAATAAAAACGCGTTATAATCAATGCATTACATCTTATCATAACTAGCAATAGTGGAAATCATTTCAGTAAAATTATATGAGTGATGAACAAACAGAGACGCGAACCATTATCTTAGGCATTACCGAAAGCGGAAAAAAATTTCGGCCAAGCGACTGGGCTGAGCGTATGTGTGGCAACCTATGTACTTTTCGTAACCGACGCATCATATACTCCCCTCTTTTGCGCCCAGCAATCCATGAAGGCGTCAAATCTGTCATAATGTCTAACCAGTTATCAATACAACACCCAAAGCTATATAAAGAGTTACTGGAATTTGCCAAAACTAATAAATTAGTGGTAAAAGAAGAAGGTATCACAACTGCGTAATTCTCAAATGATTAAAAGAGAGCTATTATGATCAAAAGAAAGTTATTAATTGTCAGCGCTGTTCTGGCCTTGATGGTTAGCTTCAACGCTAGCGCTGATAAGCCGATTTATAAGTGGAAAGATAATCAAGGAAACATCAAGTACACTCAGTCAAAGCCACCTCGTGGCACAGACTACGAGACAATCTATCAAAGAACCTCAGCAGGGGCAGAAACGGTCAATACTGGAAGCGAAGCTGAACAAAGCTCAACCACCAAAGAGGACAATATTTTGACAGAACAGGCTGCCGCTAGAGAGCAAGCCGAAAAGGCCAATGCAGAAATTCGTCGCAAAAATTGCCAAATTGCAAAGAATAATGCTGAAACTTTAGAAAACAACCAAAGAATTATGACCATGGTTGACGGTAAAGAGACGATGCTTTCTGGAGAAGACAGAATTGCTCGGCTCAATGAAGCGAAGACCAATATGGTTAAATACTGTGACTAATAAAAAGCCCTCAAGACGAGGGCTTTTTTATTCAGGCCGTATCAAAGTGGATATGCCGAAACCCAAAGGATCCAACCGTAAGCCGTTTTCTCATTGGTAACTGTTCGACCAGTATGGGACCATCGCTGGCTTTCGTCCCACTTCATTATCTCAAATGCAACCGCAGTATTACCTTCTCTCGCATGTTCAATTTTATCATCAGGTACTTTTATCATGTAAGAGCGAGACGCTGGCCCTTTTGCTGCGGCAATAGATGAATTTAAAACTAAAACACCATATAAAGGCTCAGGATTATTACCGTGAAAAACATGAACCTTTTTTCCGCCACAACGTAGTCCTTTGTCAGAGCTGTTTAAGACATTCTTGCCGTTGATACTGCTTAAATCACATCCATAGCCCCATAAATTAGACTGGAACGGTGAAAGGAACCGCTGCCCCCCTTTTAATTCGAATGACTCGTCTTCAGCAACAATAGTTAGCCCCTCTTCCATTACTCCGTGCATAATGGGCATTGTCGCTTTATTGGTATAATTGATTAACCTTGGGGATGGATCATCCGAGCCCACCGCCAGTAATAACATTCCTGAAACAGCAATAGCGCTGGAGGTTATCTTCAACCAGGTTTTCATGTTCTTCTCCTCAGATTTAATACTTTAAAATTATGCTATCGTTAGTTTGTTGATAATTTAAGAAGTCGTCCCCTGTTTGAACAGTCACAACCTCATGCCCAACTAAACCTGTAATGACAACAGAATTAATAGCTGGAACTTTAATACACTTATATTGATTAGATTGATTGCCAAATTCTCTAGAGTCTTGCGCGTCCCCAAATTGACGGCTATCGGCCATATCACCAAACTGTCTTGAGTCTTGGTCATCACCAAACTGCCTAGAGTCTTGAGCGTCACCAAACTGTCTAGAGTCGGCGTCATCACCGAACTGGCGAGAATCAGCATCATCACCGAATTGACGGTTTTCTGCTAAGTCTCCAAACTGCCTAGAGTCTTGGGCATCACCAAATTGTCTAGAATCGGCGTCAACACCGAATTGGCGTGAATCAGCATCATCACCAAACTGCCTAGAGTCTTGAGCGTCACCGAACTGCCTAGAGCCCGCATCATCGCCGAACTGGCGTGAATCGGCATCATCTCCAAACTGTCTAGAACCCTGCGCATTACCAAACTGCCTAGACATAGAACATGGCTCTGGCAACCCAAAGTTAACGCCATTAATAGTAATTAAGGGGGGACGCTGTTTAATAGAATCATCCGAAAGTTTTTGTAGAGGGAAGATACCTTTGTACGTTGGCTTTTGAGGAGCATGAAACGCTGGGCTTCCGCCACACGCCTGCAACACAATAGCGCTAACCATTATCCCCATTAAGTGAGCTTTCATTGTATTGTTCCTTAATATTATGTTTTTTTAATAACTTGTACGTCAGAAGAGTGCCTAGAAGTCCGCTACTTAAAGAGTAAAGTAAATCCAAGATATCGAAAGTGCCCCTTGCAAACCCAACTAACTGTAATACTTCATAAAAAATAGCACAGCCCATTCCAACTAGCAATAAATTAAAAATTGAGAACTGGTTAACCCAAATGCCACAAATAATCATTGCAAAACTGGCTGACCACATGATATCGGATAAATGATACGCCACCCAGCCGTCTTGGTAGATTGATGGGCTTTGCTCTGCTAGAGACTCAAGCCAACGGCCAATGAATGGAAAATGTTCTTGCACCCAAAGTATTCCTACAACATCTCTTCCACTCTGTAAGTAACATAGTGTCCCGACGAATAGTAGAAAGACGATGAAAAGTCCCCAAATTAAATACCGATATTGCATAGTGTTCCCTAAATTATCTGGCTTAATTATAAGACTTATTGATGCTGATGCGAGAAAAAAAGCCCCATCACTAATCAGTCATGGGGCTTAGTTGGTACTGTAATAGCTATCTTATGCCGACGTGATGCTTAACTCATCATCATTAATATCGAGTGTTATCGATGTATTCGGCTGAATTTGTCCCGACAAAATAGCTTTTGACAATGGGTCTTCCAGCCTGCTCTGTATGGCACGCTTGAGTGGTCTTGCTCCAAACACAGGATCAAACCCGGCTTCTGCCAACTTTTCTAACAAGGCATCAGACACCGAAACCTGAAACCCATTATCTTCTAAGCGTTGCAATAATCGCTCAACCTGAATCGCGGCAATAGCTTTGATTTGCTCCTTAGCCAACGGATGAAATACGACAATTTCATCAATACGATTAATGAACTCAGGTCGGAAATGACTTCCGATAACATCCATCAACATATTCTTCATGTCATCGTAGCTTTTCTTACCATCAGCTTCGCTGTCGCTAATATTAACACCGCTATGTTGCTGAATTAAATCAGATCCCATATTCGACGTCATGACGATCACGGTATTTTTAAAATCGACCGTTCGCCCTTGACTATCAGTCAAGCGTCCATCTTCTAACACCTGAAGAAGAATATTGAAAACGTCGGGGTGAGCCTTTTCAACTTCATCGAAAAGAATGACCGAATAAGGCTTGCGACGAACTGCTTCTGTAAGATAGCCACCTTGCTCATAGCCAACATAGCCTGGAGGTGCACCAATTAAGCGTGCAACGGCATGCTTCTCCATAAATTCAGACATATCGATGCGCACCATAGCTTCTTCTGTATCAAATAAGAATTTAGCTAAGGTTTTACACAATTCCGTTTTACCCACGCCTGTAGGTCCTAAAAACAAAAAGGAGCCATTGGGACGGTTAGGATCAGACAAACCAGCTCTCGAGCGCCTTACCGCATTGGATACCGCAGACACGGCTTCATTCTGCCCAATGACCTGTTGGTGTAACGCATCCTCCATTTTTAGAAGCTTTTCGCGTTCACCTTCAAGCATTTTGGACACAGGAACCCCGGTCCATTTGGAAACCACTTCAGCGATTTCTACATCCGACACCTTATTTCTTAACAACTGCATTTCTTCAGTATCTTGTTCAGATACTTGTTCAAGCTTCGCTTCAAGCTCGGGGATTTTGCCGTACTGCAACTCAGACATTTTGGTTAAGTCGCCTGAACGTTGAGCAGCCTCTAGCTCTACTCTTGCACGATCTAACTCAGCTTTAATGTTTTGTGCACCATGAACTGAGGCTTTTTCAGAACTCCAGATCTCATCAAGCTCAGCATACTCTTTCTCCAGCAAATCAATCTGCTCTTCGAGATCCGTGAAACGCTTCACGGAACTTTCATCCGTTTCTTTTTTCAAGGCTTCACGTTGTATCTTTAACTGAATTAAACGGCGCTCTAATCGATCCATTGACTCTGGTTTCGAATCTATCTCCATGCGAATTCTGCTCGCGGCTTCATCAATCAGATCGATAGCTTTATCGGGAAGCTGGCGGTCAGTAATGTATCGCTGCGACAATGTCGTGGCTGCGACAATCGCTGGGTCGGTAATTTCCACACCATGATGAACTTCATAGCGTTCTTTTAAACCACGCAATATTGCAATCGTGTCTTCAGTTGAAGGTTCGTCAACCAATACTTTTTGGAAGCGACGCTCTAAAGCAGCATCTTTCTCTATATACTGACGATACTCGTCCAGCGTCGTTGCACCAACACAATGAAGCTCACCACGAGCAAGCGCGGGTTTAAGCATATTACTAGCATCCATAGCACCATCAGTCTTGCCCGCACCTACCATGGTGTGCAACTCATCGATGAATAAGATGACTTGCCCTTCATGTTTAGACAAGTCACTCAATAGTGCTTTTAAGCGCTCTTCAAATTCACCACGGAATTTAGCACCCGCGACCAATGCCCCTAAGTCTAGTGATAAAACACGCTTATCTTTTAATCCCTCAGGGACCTCACCGTTAATAATGCGTTGCGCCAAGCCTTCAGCAATTGCAGTTTTACCCACACCTGGCGCACCAATAAGCACTGGATTGTTTTTCGTTCTACGCTGTAACACTTGAATACAACGACGAATTTCGTCATCACGGCCAATAACCGGGTCGAGTTTTCCGCTTTCGGCTCGTTCCGTCAGATCGATGGTGTACTTTTCCAAAGCTTGACGGTTTTCCTCAGCACTGGGGTCATTAACGCCTTGTCCGCCACGAATTTTATTGATCGCGTCTTCTACCAATTGCTTGGTGATACCATGATTGTTCAGTAGCTTACTTAAGGCAGATTTAGTCTCAAGCACCGCTAATAAAACCAATTCCGATGCGATATATTGATCTTGACGCTGCTGTGCAATTTTGTCGCAAAGATTCAGAACTTTACCTAGATCTTGCGATATATGCACTTCGCCCGCACTTCCAGAAACTTGAGGCAATTTATTGATTTCTGCCTCGATTTCTTGCGACAAAGCCGACGGTACTGCGCCGATTTGGTTTAGAATCGCAGAAACGCTATTGCCTTGCTGTTGAAGCATCGCCAACATTAGATGCAAAGGCTCAATGTACTGGTGATCGCGACCCACAGCCAATGACTGTGCATCAGCTAAGGCCGATTGAAATTTACTGGTAAATTTATCCATTCTCATTGTAAGACCTCACTGTGATTCGCCTTAATATCGACTCTCACATTAAACATAACTAGATGTCTTACAAAATGTGGGTTTATTTTAGATTTTCAAGTACAAATATTAATCAGCGCTAGGAAGTTGCGTTAATTGTGCTCGATGCCCAAGCAATAGCTCACCAAGTTCTTGCAGGGCTTCTGGGCTTTCAAAGTACTGGTAGGGAATATTGGGAAATCGCGCGACTTTTGTGTGCGAGCGAAGAAATAAAGGTTTAAAGACGCTACCTTGTCCGCGGACGCCGGTTATACGAGCGACAACGATTGTTTTCTTGGTAAGTTCGGCTAATCGTTTAATTCCAGCTTTAACTCGGTAAGGCTCCACATCATCTAAATGGATTTTACCATGAGGAAATAAGGCAACGATGTCCCCTTTATCAAGCGCTCGCTTGGCCTGTCGAAATGCAATATCGGCCCTACCGGTTCTATCAACTGGAATACAGCCAGCGCCTTTAAAAATCCAGTGTAATCCGAAGCGCTCATACTCTTCTTTTGCAATCATGAATCTTATAGGGCGATCACAGGCTGCAATTAATAGGAGCGGGTCAACGCCTGAAACATGGTTTGAAATTAGGATAGCGCCACCTGACTTCGGCAAATCAAACTTTTCTAGCCTCAGTCGATGGAATTTGACACAGTAAGCACGGCACAAGCCATCAATAAAGTTTAGCTTTTTTGACCCCCAGTCGACATGATTGTACTTTCTTGCTTTAACTTTGAGGTAATAAGTCAGCCACACAGCTATAAAGGCTACCGCCAGCCAAATCAAAAGAGCCATGTTAGTCTGTAGCCAGTCTGTCATATGATACTCGTATCTCTTTTTATTGCTCAATCCAAATGATAGATGCCATGCGGCCAGTCATTGCGTTTGAGCCTTGTTGGTGCGTTGCGCGACGGTGTGAAAAAAAATCTTGGGAGTTGTGATACGTGCATAGATCACTTTCAAAAACATCCACTCCCAACCCTTCAAGCTCATGCTTAGCAATAGCCACCATGTCACAGAACCACTTTTGCCCTGCCTTAGGCCGAAAAAATGATTCTAAGGAGCTACTCTTATTGATAAACCTTTCTCGCACTTCGTGACCGACCTCAAAGTTCTGTTGACTAATGGCTGGACCAATCCATGCCAAAAGTTTCGATGGTTGACGGTAAGATTCAACCGCTTTAATCAATATGCCATCGACCAACCCTCTCCAACCGGCATGAACTGCAGCAACCCAGGAACCTTCTACATTACAAAACAAAACAGGAAGACAGTCAGCGGTCATAACAATACAGCTCTTTTTCGACTCAGTAGTAAAGCAACCGTCGGCATCTATTAAATCTGTACTGTGTTCTATAACTTTAGTGCTATGCGTTTGCGTTAACCATCGGGGGTTTGGGAGTTCTGTAGACTCTTGTAATAGACGCCTATTCTCATTAACGGCACTTGGCTCGTCGTTCACATGCAAAGCTAAGTTAAAACTATCCCAAGGCTCTTGGCTAAAGCCCCCAACACGTGTCGTGCAAAAAGCTCTAATATTCTGAGGAGCACTCCAGCGAGGCTGTAAAAGCTTGAGCGACATAAGGCTTATTCTTGATTACCAAAAAACTCACGATTAGCAACTAATTGGTCTCGAAGATTTTGCATATCATTCGGCATCGGAGCACGCCATTCGACGTATTCACCGGTTGCTGGATGCTTAAGCCCTAACAAGCTGGCATGCAATGCTTGACGTTTAAACTTATCCAGCGCGTCTTTAAGTTGTGGTGTAATCTTCGTTGGCACGCGATAGCGGCCACTGTAAAGAGGGTCGCCGACAATAGGAAACTTAAGATAACTCATATGAACACGAATTTGATGAGTACGCCCCGTCTCTAGGCGGAGCTTTAAATGCGTATGGTCTAAAAACTTTTCTGCCACTCGATAGTGCGTAATGGCTCGTCTTCCATCTGGAATAACTGCCATCGCTGTGCGCTTAGTGGGATGACGTCCAATTGGAGCGTCGACTGAGCTTCCTGATACCATGACACGGTTAACCAAAGCATCATATTCACGAGTAAAAGCTCGGTTTTGTAGCTGCTCTACTAAACTCGTATGGGCTGCAATGGTTTTCGCGACAACCAGCAATCCTGTCGTTTCTTTGTCCAAACGATGGATAATACCTGCGCGCGGTAAGTTTTGTAACTCAGGTACATGGTGCAATAAAGCGTTGACCATTGTCCCTTCGGGGTTACCTGCCCCCGGATGCACGACTAACCCGGCAGGCTTATTGATCACTAACAGGTCATCGTCTTCATGGACAATGTTAAGCTCGATAGCTTCAGCCTTCCACTCCCCCGCGACTTCAACCTCCGCATTCACTTCAACCAGTTCAAAACCAGCCATTTTATGCTTATTGGAAGTCACGACTTCATCATTTACTTTGACAAAGCCTCGCTTAACCCAGTCTTGGATTCTTGAGCGCGAATAATCGTCAAAAGTTTCAGAAAGCGCTAAATCGAGGCGTTTCCCGTAAACTTTTTCGTCAAATGTATGTCTTAGTTCAATAGATTGGGTAGTCATTGTAAATTCGCGTAAAAAGATTGGCGTATGACATGCTGTCAGTTAGAATGACTCACATTGTATCAGGCTTAATATAAACAGAAAGAATTAATATGCAAAAAATCGTTTTAGTATCCATTGCTAGCCTTATGTTGATTATTGCTGGCTGCTCTAGCACTCCAGAGAAAGAAGAAGAAATCAAGCTCGAAGTTATGACCGCTCAACAGCTGTTTGACCGCGCCAAAGCTTCCTTGCGTGGGGGCAACTACACAAGAGCTATTCAAATGCTCGAGGAAATTGACACCCGCTACCCATTTGGCAGCATTTCAGAGCAAGCTAAAATGGACTTGCTATATGCCTATTTCAAAAAAGCAGATTATGAGGCTGGTCAAGCTCTAGCCGATCGCTTCTTACGCCAACATCCTCAGCACGATAATGCTGACTACGTATATTATATGAAAGGCGTTATGCACTTTGAATCTGAAGTCGGCTTTTTTAAAGAAACCTTCCAAGCGGACTTGGAAACGCGTGACACTACTAATTTAGAAGCCGCATTTGATAACTTCAAAGCGCTGGTTGAAGTGTACCCTGAGAGTAAATACTCCCCTGATGCCCGTAAGCGTATGATTCAAATCCGTAATCTACTCGCTGAAAATCAGCTACATATTGCGCGTTATTACATGGAAAGAGATATTTATGTCGCTGCGGCTAACCGAGCCAAGTACATTGTTGAAAACTTTCCACAAACACCAGCAGTTCCTCACGCACTTGATATGCTAATCAAAGCCTACAATATTTTAGAAATACAAGAGCTCGCTGAGCAGTACCGAAAAGTACTATTGTTAAACTATCCAGACTATGATTTTGCAGACTTATAAGAAAAAATGCATTTAAAAAAAGCGGCCAGCCAGCCGCTTTTTTTATTCTATTTGTTAATGGCGAATCTATATTGCCTCACTGCTCTCCTCGCCAGTTCTGATGCGTACAGCTCGCTCTACATTCGTCACAAAGATCTTTCCATCGCCAATTTTACCAGTACGAGCTATTTCAATAATAGTCTCAACACACTTGTCGACTAATTCATCGTCGACCACAACCTCCACTTTTGCTTTTGGCAAAAAATCGACCATATATTCAGCGCCACGGTAAAGCTCTGTATGCCCTTTTTGACGACCAAACCCTTTGACTTCGGTGACAGTCATGCCGGTAACGCCTAAATCTGTTAATGACTCTCGAATATCATCCAATTTGAATGGTTTGATAATCGCTTCAATCTTTTTCATTACTGCTTCCCCTGAAACTCCTACTTAAATTGTCGTCCAAAGCCTGACGTGATGGGGTATCGTCTATCACGACCAAAAGCTCTCGAGCTAATTCGTATTCCTGGTGGCGCTTGGCGGCGCTTGTGCTCATTGATATCCACTAAACGGATCACACGCCTTACCGTTGCTTCATCGTAGCCTAATGCAACAATATCAGAAATGCTACTATCATTCTCAACATAAGCCTCAAGAATACCGTCTAAAATATCATAAGGAGGCAAATTATCTTCATCTTTTTGGTCCGGCGCCAACTCAGCCGAAGGTGGCCTTGTGATAACACGTTCTGGGATAACTTCAGACACTGTATTACGATACTTTGCTAGCTTATACACCATAGTTTTAGAGACATCTTTTAAAACGTCGAAGCCCCCCGCCATGTCACCGTAAAGCGTGCAATAGCCAACGGCCACTTCTGATTTATTACCCGTCGTTAACACTAAGCGCCCAAACTTATTCGATAACCCCATCAAAATCGTGCCTCGGCAACGAGCTTGAATATTTTGCTCGGTAGTATCAAGCTGCGTACCGGCAAGCTGCCCAGCCATTTGCTGCATGAAAGCTTCGTAGATAGGCTCAATAGAGATAACATCGAAATCCACGCCAAGAGCTTCAGCCTCTTCTTTTGCGTCCTCGATACTCATAGTCGACGTGTATTTGAAGGGCATCATGACAGCGTTAACATTATCTTTTCCTAGAGCATCCACAGCCACCGCAAGGGTCACTGCTGAGTCTATACCACCGGATAATCCTAATAGCGCTCCGGGAAAGCCATTTTTTTTGACATAATCTTTAACACCCAATACAAGAGCCTGCCAAATTTCTTCCTCGTCATCCCATTGACGTGAGCTGGGCTGCAAAGATGTTAGCCTGTTGGTCGCTTTATCAAAGTCGACACAAGCGAAGTCTTCTGCCATTTCTGCTGCCGTAAAAATACTCTCTCCGCAAGAGTTATAGGCGCTAGAACAACCATCAAAAATTAGCTCGTCTTGCCCGCCGACTTGGTTAACATAGATGACAGGAATATTGTTTTCTTTTGCCCTGCTAGCCATTTCATCACCGCGAACAGGGGCCTTACCGTAATAATAAGGCGAAGCATTCGGGCTTAATACTAACTCTGCTCCTGCTAGCTTTGCGACTTGTGCAGGCTCTTTAAACCACAAGTCCTCGCAAATCAGAATGCTAATATTTACGCCTTTAAAACTAATAACTGGGCAATCAGATGCCGGAGTAAAGTAACGTTTTTCATCGAAAACAGAGTAATTCGGTAAAAGTTGCTTGTCGTAGCAGAGAAGCGTTTCACCTTTATGGATGAAACTCGCTGAATTGTACGTTTTACCAGCCTCACGCCTCGGGTGGCCAACAACAACCGCTACCTCTGAGTTTAATGACTCCAGCTCATTCAGCGCATCTTCAATCAGTCCAAACAAGTCCGAACGAAGCAGTAAATCTTCAGGTGGATACCCTGAGAGTGCTAACTCAGAAAAAACAACGACATCGGCCTGGGCGCTTTGAGCTTGCTCAATGGACGATTTAATTAAATTAAGGTTGTGGCGAATATCGCCCACGGTATAGTTATTTTGCGCAAGAGCTACACGCATTGACTTTCTCTATTCAAAGTTATCTGTCTATTGTCTAATAATTATGTCGCTTTTCAAAGTCTTAAAGACTCAAAACTTGAAAAGAAACGGCACAAGACTTAATCTGTGCTATGACAACAAGTTATAAAGGATATTTAGTGTTAAATAATAACAAAAAAATTGAGTTTGGGTGGCAGTTTCTCAGGTACTACTCTGTCGTAAGACTGGTATTAGCCTTATTGTTATTGCTTTTACCTTATATCTTCAATGCTGAAGTGAACTTATATGATGTAGACACCTACACTTCGGTCGCTATTAGCTATTTAATTATAGCTAATTTGCTGTTATTTATGGCCTTTGTTGAGCACCAGTTTCGAATCCAAGCACTCAGTCACCCCTTAATTGATATTGTCTTTATCGCTTTGTTGGCCTACTCCGGCAACCAAAATACCGCCATTTATATTTTAATGATGTCTCTAGTCTCAATCGTTGGCCTCTTCTTGACGAGACATAGAGGAGGATTACTTTATGGTTTATTTGCCTGTGGAGCCGTTATTTTAATTCGCTATTATCGTGAAGACGACATTTCAATTTCAGACTTTTCAGACTTAAGTCTACAAATTGCAGGAATTTTAGCTGTTACAGTGCTTGCTAATATATTAGCAAGACGAATGACTGACTATGAGGTTGAGACTTTGGAGCAAAGCCAATCTATTCATAGGATGCACCAACTCAACAAGCAAATTATCGATAAAATGAATCGTGGTGTCATTGTCATCGACTCAGGTAATACGATTCAACATATTAATCAAACCGCATGGTACGGTCTTGGGCTTCCAGAGAACCCGATTGGAAAACCATTGAAGCTTGTTGCCGACGAGCTTTCTTACCAGCTTTCAAAGGTTCGAAAAGACCAAAAGTCTACGGCTCATGGGCTTGAACCCGAGGAAGGTCTCCCCTTCAGAACAACAAATACGGGCCCCCAGTTACTACCACGGTTTATACCCCTGGTTGAGGGAGAGCGAATTTTAATTACTTTAGATAATTATTCTGAAGTTATGAAAAGAGCCCATCAATTGAAATTAGCGTCCTTAGGGCAACTTACCGCTAATATCGCTCATGAAGTAAAAAACCCGCTGAGCGCGGTAAGTCAGGCAACGGCCTTATTAGCTGAAAAGGATTACATTCCGAGTGAAGATAGTCAGCTGATAGAGATTATTCAACGTCAATCAAAACGTATTAATGAAATCATTGAAAATGTACAAAAAGTATCTAAGAGTAAGCCGCCAAACAGAGAAGCGATTGTACTCAACCGGTTCGTTAAACGTTTTATCAAAGAATATGCTCAGGGCCTAAAGTTTGAGCCTGTTATTACGTTAGAAGAAATTGATGAGGAACTCATGGTGGCTTTTGACCAAGGGCAGCTAAAGCAGGTTTTGTCCAACTTATTCGATAATGGTCTTAAATTCAGTTACATCAACACCAAAGAATATCGTCTTCACATCGCTGCGGGGCAAGATCCGGTCAGCGAGGATCTTTTCCTAGATGTTATTGATGAAGGAACAGGTGTCACACTGGAACAAAAAGAGAAAATATTTGAGCCTTTTTATACAACGGCACATGACGGTACAGGCTTGGGACTCTATATTTCAAAAGAGTTATGTGAAGCTAATCAGGCACGACTTGACTGTATACCTGTCGCGTTCGGTGGAGCTTGCTTTAGAATCAGTTTTGACAGTTATAACTAACAGGGATTCGTAATGAGTGAACGTAAACCAAAAGTCATACTGATTGATGATGAAGCTGATATTCGGCACTTATTAACAATGACCTTGGTCCAAATGAAGCTTGATGTAATCAGCTGCAAGGATCTAACAGAAGCGAAAGAGAATTTAGAGAGCGAGCGTTTTGACTTTTGTTTAACAGATTTAAAGTTGCCAGACGGCGATGGGCTTGAAATGGTTGAATACTGCAAGCGACATTATCCAGACATGCCCATCGCTGTGATAACAGCTTACAGTAGCACAGAGAAAGCTATTGAAGCCATGAAACTTGGAGCATTCGACTTTCTTTCAAAACCAATTGATCTCAACCACCTGCGACAATTATTAAAGCACGCCTTTAAATTTAACCAGAGTAAGCAAGAGCCAAAGAAAGAGCCTATCTACAAAGTCCTGACTGGAAGTGATAGCCACGCTGTGGAGCTAAGAAATAAGCTAACAAAAGTTAAAGGCTCACAAGCTCCTGTCGTTATAGTTGGAGAGCCCGGCACTGAAAAAGAAGTCCTAGCAAAAGTTATTCATCAACAAAGTTCGCGCGCTGATAGTCCTCTTTTATTTTTAGACTTTGAAGCGCATTCTATTGATAACCACGAGCAGATTCTATTTAACAACACCCAAGCCACGAACTCATATTTATCAGAAGCAGATCAAGGTACGCTAGTAATTAGTAACCTACATCTGCTCTCTCAACCATTACAGAAGCGCTTCTTGCAACTAATAGAAGACAAAAGCCTCCTTCATGAAAATGAGTCGGACCCGACTCAATTAGACATCAGAATTATAGTCTGTAGTGAGATCGAGCTAAGTGACTTGGTTGGACAAGGCTTATTGAGGGAAGATTTATATTTCAGAATTAATGTTATTAATTTTGATATTCCAAGCCTCAATAAACGCGAACAAGATTTTGAAGCAATCATTAACTCATACTTGCAAGACTTCAATTGCGACAAGGAGCTAAGCCCTAAGGCTTTAGAGAAGCTCAGAAATCATAGTTTCCCTTACAATTACAGGGAAATGGAAAATGTCCTTTTTAAGGCAACGACACTTGCTAGCAATAAACGGATAGAAGCAGAAGATATTATACTGATAAATGCTGGCACCTCTAACAAGGTAGAGCATTCCATTAAGAGTAACGGCAGAGGTAACATGCCACTTGAAAAATATCTTGAAGAGATAGAAAAACAAGAAATCGAAAAAGCCCTTGAACAAACTCGTTGGAACCGGACTGAAGCAGCGAAAATTCTAAAAATAAGCTTTAGAACCATTCGTTACAAAATGAAGAAGCTGGGAATTCAGTAATTCTCCCTAGCCGGCTCCGAGATATCTTACAAACGACCACTCATATCTCCTAATGACATAACCCTAGAAGTCGACTAACTTAACTAGCGAACTACATTGTCAATGAAGGAATCACCGTGGTAAAAGGATTTACCCTGATAGAACTATTAGTCACATTAGTCATTGTCTCGCTGACCTGTGCCCTTTCAATACCGGCTTTATCACAAATGGTAGAAAAGAATAAAGTGGAAAGTGATGTCTTTACTATTACAAATATTATCCAAACAGCAAGAAGCAAGGCTATATCACAGAAAATATTTATAACCATCTGTGGCAAATCAAGTGAACAACTTTGCTCGAAAAACTGGAAAGAGATCATTGTCCTAAGCAACGAGTCTAAACAACATTTGCATGGAGTAACATTAAAAGCTAACTTTTTGTTTGCTAAATGGTCGGCTTTTCAAAACAAATCAGGTCTGACTATATCGCCTACAGGATACACGCATCATCAAAATGGAACTTTATACCTTTGCCATAATACCCCCTCTTTTAACCGAGCTTTAGTGGTCAGTAAATCAGGACGAGTAACGGTAAAACATCAGTCTGCAAAGTTACAGCAGAAATGTTCAAAGTAACCAGTTAATGACATAAACCTTTAATACTAAAGAAGTTGCTTGCGGTTTTAGATTACTCTACAGTGATAGCTAGCAAGCATTACAAACTTAGATAATATAAATGAAGCATATAGATATTGAAATTACTGCCGAGTCAGGCCTAGAACTTCTTACCAACGATGAGATTGCCCGGCTTAGTGAGCACTCTAAAGACGGAGACCATGAATTATTTAAGAAGTGTGTGTTAGCCGTTTTAAACAGCACACAAGTTACCGATGAAATTAGCTATCACAAAGAACAGTTAAAGAACTTCGACGTGGACGTTGTCCCTCTTAATAAAGGCGTTAAACTCAAAATAAAGAATGCTCCGACGACAGCTTTAGTTGATGGGTTTATGATCCAAGGGCTGAAAGAACAAGTATTCAGCGTTTTGCGTGATATTGTGTTCCTAAAGCAAGAACTAGAGTCAAACTCTAGAATAGACTTTAATTCGAGCAATGGCTGTACTAACGCTATATTTCATATCTTAAGGAATGCCAAAGCTTTGCGCTCAGGTACGGATCCTAATATGGTCGTTTGCTGGGGTGGGCACGCCATTCCTGAGTTTGAATATCAATATACTAAAGAAGTCGGCTATCGATTAGGCCTTAGAGGCTTTGATATAATTACAGGTTGCGGCATTGGGGCCATGAAAGGCCCCATGAAAGGCGCTTTAATTGGTCACTCCAAGCAACGCATTAATAATGCCCGCTATGTTGGTATTACCGAACCAGGAATTATTGCAGCAGAATCTCCCAACCCGATCGTTAATGAGCTAATTGTCATGCCTGATATCGAAAAGCGATTAGAGGCATTTGTTAGACTAGGTCATGGATTCGTTGTTTTTCCTGGTGGGGTGGGAACAGCTGAAGAGATTTTATATATCCTTGGTATCTTATTACATCCTGATAACGCAGATACCCCCTTCCCTTTAATTTTTACAGGGCCTAAAGAGAGCGCTGCATACTTTGAGCATATCGATAGGTTTATTGGAGACACTCTTGGTCAAAAGGCACAATCAAAATATCAAATCATCATTGATGATCCGGTGTCTGTTGCAAGAGCGATCCAAAAAGGCATCGCTGAAGTTAGACAATATAGAAAAGAGGTGCATGATGCTTACCACTTTAATTGGCAGCTAGAAATTCTATGGGACTTCCAAGAAGAATTTATACCAACTCATGAGAATATGAGCAAACTCAATCTAAGTGCTGATCAACCGCTGCACCTTTTGGCAGCAAACTTGCGAAAAGCATTCTCAGGAATAGTATCTGGGAATGTCAAAGAACAGGGTATTCAAGAAGTGAGTAAGCATGGTCCTTACCAAATTACCGGTGATACCCACATTATGGATCAGCTTGATGCGTTACTTGAATCATTTGTTACTCAGAAACGCATGAAGCTGAATGCTGAAAACTATGTGCCCTGTTATCGCGTTAACTCAGCTTCGATGGCTAGTAAAACATCATAATAGCAAAGGGACTATTTTTCATCGGCTTTAGTATTTTCAGCTGAAGCTTTCTCTCTAGCGATGTATACAACCCAATAATCAACGTGGGGGCTTTCCCAGTTATAAGCATAACCGACCCCCATTTGATCTTGAGCTAAGAAAAAATCGTGTTCACCAAAAAGGTGCACCCTGTGTTGATAGGAGTTTTTAAACCTATCCAGAACAGTTTCTGGAATCCCTTCGCCACCCTGCACAGCTTCAACATAGTTCGAGCCCACAGCATCCTCAGGAATATCCAGCCTATAGCCTTCTTTGATAAGACGCTCATTGGGAGAACCCCAAACCCCATAATGCGTCACCTTACCAGCCTCAGCCATCTCTTCAGCTTTCTTTTGTGCAATTTTGCTTAACAAACTACTGCAGCTAAGGGACTTTCTCAACTGATCTTGGTCTTCTCGTATAAGTTTCGCCAGCGCACGAGACTTCTTGTTTAAGCCACACCCCTCGTAATACTGTTCAGTAGTCTCATTCTCACTATTACCAGCCGCTTGGACCACTGGCGCCGATAAGACTAAACTAAAACTACTGAGGAGAATTAGGCCATTCTTTAACATATAAGTCCTGTTTACTGTAAGGTATCTCAATACCTTTCTCATTAAATAACTGATGGATTTTCATGATGAGTTTATGAGAAATCAAACCTTTCTGTTCCGGTCTTTCAATCCACGCCATCAACTGTAAGTCTATACTGGAGCCAGCAAAACTTCTAAACCGAACGCGGGGCTCAGGATTACTGCACAGATCCGGATGGTTAGAAGCCATTTCCATAAGAACATCGTGAACCTCTTCTAAATCACTATCGTAAGAAACTCCAACATCGATGCGAATTCGTGTCTTTTCCCAAGGGCCGCCACTTTCATTAACAATTTTCGCATTCCCCATGACTGAGTTTGGAACCGTCACTTCGACATCATCTCGAGTTAGCAAGCGAGTACTACGGATACCAACGTGCGTAACCCGACCTCGCTCACCTGTATCAAGGATTATATAGTCGCCTAATTTATAGGGTGAATCCGCGACAATGAAAAAACCTGAAAATAAATTTGCTAATGTATCTTTTGCCGCAAAACCAACAGCGATACCAACAATACCGGCAGAGGCTAGCCAAGCTGTTGGGTTAACGCCCCACGATAAGATCAGAATATATAAGCCAGCACCAACAATAAGTATCTTGGTGGTAATATCCAAAATGGGTATTGTGCGCTCCTCAATAAATTTAAAGCGCTGATGATTCTGAGAAAATGCTTCTAGAGAGAGTCGTGTGACTTTTAGGGTCTTTGTCATCATCGAAATGATTAATAGAGTCACCACAAAGCGTTTCAAGAAAGTATCAAATGCAGGAGAGAACTGTAGCGCTTCGATTGCTAGTAATAGCGACAAATAAAAAATTATCGAGTAAAGCCCCTTTGCTACTATTTTCAGTAACTGATCATCAAAGTCGCCTTTAGTTTTGCTGGCTAGTTTTCCAAGAATGCTTCGAAATAGCCACTGAGCAAGCTTGGCAATGATAATACCGACCGCTATGACTGCAGCGGCTAAAAGCCAAGGGTTCGACTCTAAGCTCTGCCAAAAAGGAGCAATGGCATCTGGTAAATTAGATTTAATGTCACTGAACATTTCCTCAGCGACTTTGCTGCTCGTATCAACGGACTCTTCTTTAGAAGCTTCATCTGCCACGCTTCTCTCTCCTATAAAAAACGGCCTAGAACTTTCATTCTAAGCCGTCTAAGGAAAATATCAAACTTCCTAATAACTTACGTCATTGTTAACTAAGGCATATCGAACTCTTCGCCTTCTTTTTCTACTTCCGGTGGCATTAAATCTTCTTTTTTGACACCGAGTAACAAAGCGACAGGGCTTGCTACATAAATTGAAGAGTAAGTACCAATAAATACACCCACGATCAATGCTTCAGCGAAAGAGTGAATCGTTTGTCCGCCATAGAAGAACAACGCTAAGAGTACTAGCAAAGTTGTTATAGACGTCATCAAGGTGCGTGATAAGGTTTGATTCAACGATGTATTAACAACATCTTCCGAAGTACCTTTACGCATTCTTAAGAAATTCTCACGGATACGGTCAAACACTACAATCGTATCGTTTAACGAGTAACCAATAACCGCTAGAAGCGCCGCTAATACGGTTAAATCAAACTCTACTGCAGTGATTGAGAAAAAGCCAATAATAATGATCACATCATGAGCAAGAGCAATCACAGAGCCAACCGAAAACTTCCACTCAAAGCGAAGCGCTACATAGATCATGATACAGATCAGAGCAACAATCATTGCCAAGCCGCCCTTCTCTTTCAACTCTTCACCAATAACAGGCCCTACAAACGATTGATCTCGTTTAGTTACCGATTCTCCACCAGAGCGTAAAGCCGCTAATACTTCATCACCCACTTTGGCGTTTTCGATATGGTCTTGTTGTGGCATACGAATTTGGACGATTTTTGCAGAACCGAAGTTTTGCACTACCGCACCATTAATATCGATTGCTTCTAGTTGGTCATGTATTTTCGGTATGTCTGCATCTTGTTCATAACCTACTTCAATTAAAGTGCCACCCGTAAAGTCTAAACCGTAGTTTAAACCTTTAGTGAAGAACGAAGTGATGGAACCCACAATTAACAATATAGATAACACCATTGCGAACTTACGCAATTTCAAGAAATCAATATTGGTCTCTTTATTTAATATTTGCATATGTCACCTCTACCTATATTGATAACTTCTTAACGGTTCTACCACCATACATCAGGTTAACGATGCCTCGGCTCACAAAAATCGCAGTGAACATAGAGGTCAAAATACCGATGAATAATGTGATAGCAAAACCTTTAACTGGACCTGTACCAATCGCGAAGAGAATAATAGCTGCGATAGCGGTCGTGATATTAGCATCTGCAATGGTCGATAAAGCATGACCGTAACCTTTATCAATAGCTTGCGCCGGACGCACACCAGCTCGTAACTCTTCACGAATACGCTCAAAGATTAGAACGTTTGCATCAACGGCCATACCAACGGTCAAAACGATACCTGCAATGCCTGGTAACGTCAGAGTTGCTCCCATGAGCGACATCACGCAAACAATCATCACAAGGTTTAGCGTTAACGCCACATTAGCCACTAATCCGAACAGCTTGTAGTAAACCAGCATGAAAGCAAGAACTAAGGCGAAACCGATAATGACTGAAGTAACACCTTTTTTGATATTCTCTTCACCTAATGTAGCACCGATAGTTCTTTCTTCGACAATGAATGTTGGTGCAATTAAGGCACCGGAGCGTAGCTTAGTCGCTAAGTCACGAGTTTCTGCTTCGGTAAAACGGCCCGTAATCTGGAAACGGCTACCAAAAGGTCCGTTGATATTAGGTGCGCTGATTAGGCGCTCTTCCAATTCGGAGCCCACCAATACACGCTTACCATCTTTAATATCGAATATCGGTCGTGATTCTTTCAGAATCATCGCTAACTGATTATTGACATTCGCCGTGGTGGTACGCGTCATTTTTGAACCGCCTTCACCGTCCAAACGTACCGAAACAATAGGCTCGTTGGTTTGAGGGTCATAGCTGGCAGTTGCATTGGTTAGGTGTTCACCAGACACTTCTACTTCGTCGAATACAACGATTGGGCCATACTCAGAATCAAATAGTTTGCTGCCAGGAGGGACTCGACCATTTTGAGCCGAAACAACATCCGCCTCATGGTTGACTAAGCGGAATTCCAAGCTCGCTGTAGCCCCTAAAATTTGCTTAGCTAATGCTGAATCTTGGACGCCCGGTAACTGAACCACGATGCGATCAGCACCTTGGCGCTGGATCAACGGCTCGGCAACACCAAGTGAGTTGACTCGCGTACTTAAGATAATACGGTTTTGATTAATCGCATTATTCTGTATTTCCTGGAGCATCTGCTGGTTCAAAGTACCGCGTATAATCGGGCGGCCACCCTTCTCAGACAACTGTAAATCAATCCGACCCGTATGATCTTTAAATAATGCCTCGTAAGCTCTCTCAGCATCATCTTGATTACGGAAACTCAGCAACATGCCATTTTCGATTGGCTCAACACGGCCACGAATTGACGGCTCTTGCTCCGTTAAAGTATCAATAAAGTCTCGGCGTAACTGGTCTTGTTGGCGCTTCAACGCCTGCTCCATATCAACCTGCATTAAGAAGTGAATACCACCTCTTAAATCAAGACCTAGCTTCATCGGCTCGCCACCCAGGTTAGCTAACCACTCAGGCGTCGCAGGAGCCAGGTTTAAGGCAGTAACGTAATTTTGATTCTCTAATGTTGGGTTAAGAACATCATTAGCTAATTCACGCGCCTTTAACTGATCCGCATCCTTTTTGAAACGAGCTATGATTTGCTGAACACCTTCCTCACCTACTGTTGAAGGTTTGACGCTGGTAGGCTCAACATTATTTTCTTGCCATGCTGCTTCAATGTCTTCAAATTGCTGCTGAGTGATTACCGCATCTCTTAAGCCGGATATTTGAACCGCTGGGTCTTTACCGAAAATGTTTGGCGCGGCGTATAAAAACGCTAGAGCCAACACAATAACGATTAACACGTACTTCCACTTTGGGTAAGTATTGATCGGTAGTTGCTGTTGATTTGGTTGATTGACGAACATAATTTTGCCTGTTGTTATAAGCTCTTCAAATACGAGAAAGCCCGACATTTGCCGGGCTTACAGTATTACTCTTCAATAGATTTGATGGTGCCTTTTGGAAGCGTTTGCGCAATTGAAGCTTTTTGGAATTTAATTTCCATTCCTTCAGATAGGCTCAAAACCACATAGTCTTCTTTAATTTTGCTCACTTTACCGATGATGCCACCAGTAGTCATCACTTCGTCGCCTTTCTCTAGGCCGCCCATCATTTCTTTATGCTGCTTCATTTTTTTCTGTTGCGGACGAATCATCATGAAGTACATGATTAAGATTAATGGTACGAACATCACTAAGAAGCTCATTAAACCGCCACCTTGCGCTGCACCACCTGCTGTTGCTAATAACATTTATTGTTACCTCTGTTTAAATTAAAACAACTAAAATCAAAAAGTTACAACTCAGGAACATCTTTATCCTGTGCTGCATAGAATTCTTTTACAAAGTCGGACAATGTACCTGTTTCGATAGCCTTTCGCAATCCGTCCATGAGATCTTGATAGTAATGAAGATTATGGATGGTATTCAGCTTAGCACCGAGCATTTCGTTGCACTTATCGAGATGATGCAAGTAAGCACGGCTGTAATTCTTACAGGTATAACATTCGCAGACCTCATCCAACGGGCCTGTGAATGTTTTATTGTGGCTATTACGGAGTTTTACAACCCCTTTGCGAGTAAAAAGGTGGCCATTACGAGCGTTTCTGGTTGGCATCACACAATCGAACATATCCACACCACGTCTAACCGCTTCAACGATATCAGCGGGTTTACCCACCCCCATCAAATAGCGGGGTTTATCATCCGGCATCTCGGGTGTTAAGTGATTCAACACTTTAAGCATTTCATCTTTAGGCTCGCCAACTGATAAACCACCAATCGCATAACCGTCATAACCAATATCCGTCAATCCTTCCAACGACTCTTTACGCAAATGTGGGTACATGCCCCCTTGAACAATACCGAAAAGCGCGGTCGGCTCTTTATCTGTAAAGCCTGCCTCATGCGCATCTTTACTGCGCTTAGCCCAACGCAATGACAGCTCCATTGACTCACGAGCTTCCGCTTCGGTCGCAGGGTAAGGCGTACACTCGTCAAAGATCATCACGATGTCAGAACCCAGCTTACGCTGAACTTCCATCGCCTCTTCTGGCCCTAAAAAGACCTTGGAACCATTCACTGGCGAGCGAAATTCAACCCCCTTTTCTGTAATTTTACGTAACTTACCCAGGCTAAACACTTGGAAGCCACCTGAGTCCGTTAGAATAGGTTTATCCCAATTCATAAAATCATGCAGGTCACCATGTTGCTCTATGATATCGGTACCCGGACGAAGCATTAAGTGGAAGGTGTTACCCAAAATAATCTCTGCCCCTAAGCTTTTGATTTCTTCTGGCGTTAACCCTTTAACAGTGCCATAAGTCCCAACAGGCATAAATGCAGGCGTTTGGATAGTGCCACGCTCGAAAGTTAACTGACCTCGTCGAGCTTGGCCGTCGGTTTTATTTAAATCAAACTTCATAAATAACCTGTTTAACGATTAATGTCAGGATCTTGTCCTGTGAATGGCGCCGTAATAAACATGGAATCGCCATAGCTGAAAAAGCGATACTGTTCTTTCACCGCCTCATTATAAGCATCCAAGATATGCTTTCTACTGGCGAATGCACTCACCAGCATCATCAACGTTGATTCTGGAAGATGGAAGTTAGTGATTAAAGCATCTACAGACCGAAATACGTAGCCTGGATAAATAAAGATATCCGTTTCTCCAGAACCAGCCTTGATACCACCTTCTGTTGAGGCGGACTCCAAGCATCGAACTGAAGTCGTGCCCACAGCTATCACTCTGCCACCCTTTTCTCGGGTTCGCTTTACCTTTTCAGCGACTTCTTCACTCAACTCATACCACTCTGAGTGCATCTTGTGCTCAAGGATATTATCCACACGAACTGGTGAAAAAGTGCCGGCTCCAACATGGAGTGTTACGAAAGCGGTATCAACACCCTTATTAGCGATCTTGTCGAGCAACTCATCATCGAAATGCAGACCAGCTGTGGGAGCAGCCACAGCTCCCTCAACTTTACTATAAACGGTTTGGTAACGCTCCTTGTCGGATAGCTCATCCTCACGATCAATGTAAGGAGGCAATGGCATATGCCCAACCGCCTGCATCACACTGTGCCAGTCTCCAGAAAGAAGCCTTAATTCAAATAAAGCACCATCTTTACTTAAAACCTCCAACTCGGTCCCTTCCTCAAGCACCAAGATTGCTCCAGGTTTGGGACTACGGTTAGCTCTGACGTGAGCTAAAGCCTCTGTATCCGACTCAATTCGCTCGATAAGAATCTCAACCTGACCGCCACTGGATTTTTTGCCAAACAAGCGTGCCGCTAAAACACGGGTGTTGTTGAAGACCAATAAATCATTCGGCTCTAAGAAATCAACCAGTTGGAAGAACTTACTGTGAGCAACTTCGCCACTCTCGCCATTTAAGCGCAATAAACGACTGGCAGAGCGTTGCTCAGTAGGATAACGAGCGATTAACTCGTCAGGAAGGTCGAAATGAAAATCTTGTAATTGCATGATGCTTCTGACCTTACGGGGTCACTCGCAGTAGATATTTGGTGGCTGTAGTTTACTCAGCCACCATAAAAAGGCAAGAGTTTAGCTGACTTTAGCCTCTAATATAGCGAGTCTATCCAGCATATCCTGTGGGATAGTCTCTTCGCCAAGATCTTCTAAATTTTCAATGGCTTCTTCTAAGTATTCTAATGATTTTTCGTAATCGCCCTTTATCGCGTATGCCCATGCGTAATATCGATACACATTTACTGGACTTTTGATCTTCTTATCCATCAATAAATCAAGCTTTGAGATTATAAGATCTGGCTCAATATCTTTTATGTCATTTTCAAAGCTGTAGTGAATTAGACGGTATGCGAAGTTCAAATCATCCGTATCAAAAGCCTCTCTAAGCCACTCAACGCCTTTATCGGTATTACCACTACCAAAGCTCAACTTTGACAACTCAAACTTTGAAGGTGCATAACCACTTGCCGAAGAAATCGTTAGCCATGATATCGCTTTTTCGAGATCTGGCTCACAGCCTTTTCCTTCTAGGAGATTTTTACCGACCTCATACTGAGCATTTACGACTCCATTTCTAGCGGATTCAAAGTACCAAAGAGTAGGATTAAAGCTTTCATTAACACTACTATCAAGAAATCCGTACTTACCATATAAGTACTGAGATTTAGGATCACCTTTTACTGCTTTCTCTTTTAAACTACCCAATCTTTCATAATTATCATCCCCCAAGATAAACTGCATCCGATACTTATAAACCTGAGAAAAATCATCATCAGTTGGCTCAAACCTCCATTTTCTTAAAGCCTTAAGAGCTGTTGTATCGAAGGTTTTTTCGGGGACAGACTCTAAAAGCCGCATATCGGTAGGGTATCCCGAAGGAGACACTTGCATACTAACAGTAACCCAACCTTCAACTCCTTTATATTGAGCTCTAATCGGATACTCTGGGTTAGTTGTCTTAACGGCTTTGGCTTTATTTGCCTCTATGACTTTTTCTTTGGTCAGTTTGGGCTTATAGCTCTTTATGATAGCGTTATGACCATATTGAGATTTGAGCGAATTATATAGTAAAGATGCTTCTTCTATTGAGTTATCTTCCTTGAAATGACCTTCTACCTCTTCTAGGAATTTGCCTTCCTTCTGACTATTCTCATCCGACAGCTTGATCCATGCATGTGCCTTAATAAAGTCTTGTTCAGTGCCGCTCCCCTCTAAATACATCACTCCTAAGTTAAATTGAGACGGCTTATGACCTATTTTGGCGAGCTTTTCAAACTCACTAAACGCTTGTTGAAATTGTTTGTTATCGTAGTACTCCGTGGCTTCCTTAAAAGTCGCCTGAGAGCTGAGTGAGAATATTAGAATTAGAAACGCAATGATATATTTTGTTGAATTCATCCTGAGTCCTTATTTATTGTTTTAATATAAAAGCCTAAAACTGACGAAAATATACAACAAACGGCGTCAAACAAAAAGCCCAGCATATGCTGGGCTAATTATATTGGTTGTAGCTATACAGTATTTATAAGTAGTTTTTCATTCCGTTTTGCGTAAAGGCCTCGCGCCCCTCTCTCCATCCTCCGAGCCACTCTTCTTTTGCGTTAATATCTTCATGCGGACAAACTTCTTTTGATTGACCTTGCATCGCTGCATGAAAACCTTTGGCGTGAGCTCTTTGTAGCTTATCTCTTTTCTGTCTTTTCATTGATACATACCCTTTTTACACATAGTTATGAATTTATAGTCTTGCTGTTTTAAGTTGCTTATCGACAAATGATAAGCATAAAAAAAGCCGACTACTCATAAGAGTGATCGGCTTTAGTTAATACTATTTCGCTTCAGCTGTAATTGTGTGGTGATGATTTGAGCCATACCTACCTAATACAATCGTTTACCTTTTAATCAGATTACACCCTTTTGAGGGGCATTTGCAGTAAAAGTTCACAAAATCATCATAAAAATTCAGTCTTAAAAACTTACTTCACCCTATTCACGTGAACTCTATAAAAGTCTTGTATCTTATTGTTTTGACGCAGTTAAGATGATGACCGTTCTATAAAGTTTTGCACCAACTCCTCGGAGCAGTCTCGAATAAGGTGATCGAATCGGATACGAAGTTTACGTTTGCGTAAAGGTAAGCTAGAATATCGGGGTTATTGTTAAGGAACCATGCTCATGAGCGATGAGAATACCGAATACACCATTAGTGACTTAGCCAAAGAGTTTGAGATTACATCACGCTCTATACGTCATTATGAGGATGAAAAGCTCATTACCCCACTACGCCGTGGCGTACATCGCATCTATAACGCACGAGATCGCGTACGTTTACAGCTGATATTACGGGGTAAACGATTAGGCTTTTCGCTGGCTGAGATTAAAGAAATCATCGATATCTATGGCATGGAAGGTGAACAAAAGCAAACCGAGCGCTTGTTGGAGTTAATTAAAGTTCGTCGTGAATCCTTGAAGCAACAACTTAAAGATATCAAATACTTACTTAATGAATTTGATGTGCTGGAAGAAAAGCTAACGACCAGCCATCAGCCTGAATAATCAACATTCAAGATTTAGTAGAGGACATAACATGTATCCATCACTTAACTTCGACCTAGGCGAAACTGCTGACATGATCCGCGATATGGTTCGCGGCTTTGCAGAAAAAGAAATCGCGCCTATCGCTGAAAAAACTGACGAAGAGAACCTTTTCCCTCATGAGATGTGGAAAAAGCTGGGCGATCTTGGCCTGTTAGGTATCACTGTAGAAGAAGAATACGGTGGCTCTGGCATGGGTTACCTTGAGCATGTTGTGGCGATGGAAGAAATCAGCCGAGCTAGCGCTTCTATCGGCTTAAGCTACGGCGCACACTCTAACCTTTGCGTTAACCAGATTCGCCGTAACGCTAATGAAGAACAAAAGAAAAAGTACTTGCCTAAACTTTGTTCGGGCGAGCACGTTGGTGCTTTAGCCATGTCTGAGCCAGGCGCGGGTTCTGATGTTGTAGGCATGAAGCTTAAAGCTGAACTTAAAGGCGATCATTACGTTCTAAACGGTAATAAAATGTGGATTACCAATGGTCCAGAAGCTGACGTTCTAGTGGTTTATGCTAAAACCGATATGGAAGCTCACTCCAAAGGTATTACAGCCTTTATTATCGAAAAAGGTATGAAAGGCTTCCGTACAGCGCAGAAACTCGACAAATTGGGTATGCGCGGTTCGAACACCTGTGAATTAGTTTTCGAAGACTGTGAAGTACCTGTCGAAAACGTCATGGGCGAAGTCAACCAAGGTGTTAAAATCTTAATGAGTGGCTTGGACTATGAGCGTGCCGTTCTTTCAGCTGGCCCACTAGGCATCATGCGTGCTTGTATGGACGTTGTGGTTCCTTACGTACACGAGCGCAAGCAATTTGGTAAAGCGATTGGTGAGTTCCAGCTAATTCAAGGCAAAGTCGCTGATATGTACACGACCATGAACGCCAGCCGTGCTTACGTATACTCAGTGGTTAAAGCTTGTGACCGTGGCGAGACGACTCGTAAAGACGCTGCGGCGGCGATTTTATTTGCTGCTGAGAACGCAACAAAGTTAGCGTTGGACGCAATTCAGATTCTAGGTGGTAACGGTTACATCAACGAGTACCCAACTGGTCGCCTACTACGTGACGCTAAGTTGTATGAAATCGGCGCAGGTACTTCAGAAATTCGCAGAATGCTTATCGGCCGTGAGCTATTCAACGAAACAGCCTAGACTTCACTCAAAGAACTTCTAGGTACTTTAGAAATCAAAATTTGTAAGAAATTTAGTAGCTTCAAAGAAGCCCGCTTTTGCGGGAATGACAACTGAAGCTTTAGTTCAAATTCACTCACTAGAGAAGTGTGCGAACTTAACTTCTCACACCATAAAAGTTAGAGAACAGATTGGGCGCAGTTAGGACGCGGCAAATAACTTTTTAGTACCGGAGGTTACCAAATAGGTAATCAAGGAACTAAAAAGTTATTTAACAAAGTAATAACAAGCCCAGACTGTTCAAAAAAGAGGAATGAAAATATGTCAGATCCTATCGTAATAGTCTCCGCAGCTAGAACACCAATGGGTGGTTTCGGCGGCTCTCTTTCTACTGTTAAATCAACAGAACTTGGCGCTAACGCAATCGCAGCAGCCGTAGAGCGTGCGACCTTAAAGCCAGAAGATATCCAAGAAGTTATCATGGGTTGTGTTTTACCTGCTGGCGTTGGCCAAGCTCCTGCTCGTCAAGCGACACTTGGCGCAGGCATCCCTAAAACAACCGGTGCCACAACCGTGAATAAGGTTTGTGGTTCAGGCATGAAAACTATCATGTTAGCTCACGACTTATTAGTCGCTGGCACTAACGAGGTTATGGTTGCTGGTGGTATGGAAAGCATGAGCTTAGCGCCTTACCTATTACCTACAGGCCGCTATGGTCAACGTTTCGGTCACGGTAAAACCCTTGATCACATGGCGTTTGATGGCCTAGAAGATGCCTACGAAGGGCAAGCAATGGGCGTTTACGCTGAGCAGACGGTTGAGAAATACGGCTTTACTCGTGAAGACCAAGATAACTTCGCTATCGAATCACTAGCTCGTGCTAACAAAGCGATTGAAGACGGTTCGTTCAAAAACGAAATCACACCGGTAACCGTTAAGTCGCGCAAAGGCGATGTTGAAGTTGATACTGATGAGCAGCCTTTAAAAGCACGTCCAGACAAGATCCCTGCCCTACGCCCTGCGTTCAAGAAAGACGGTACGGTAACAGCGGCAAACGCTAGCTCTATTTCTGACGGTGCTGCAGCAGTAGTCATGATGCGTCAATCTGAGGCTGAAAAACGTGGCCTTAAGCCTCTGGCAAAAATTCATGCGCACGCGACTAACGCTCGTACCCCAGCGGAATTCACAATCGCTCCAGTTGGTGCAATGGAAAAAGTTTTGGAAAAAGCTGGCTGGACAAAAGACGACGTTGATTTGTTTGAAATTAACGAAGCCTTTGCCGTGGTCACTATGGCGGCGATGAAAGAGCTAGAGCTTGACCATGCAAAAGTTAACGTCCACGGCGGCGCTTGTGCACTGGGCCACCCTATCGGTTGTTCTGGTACGCGTATCGTGGTGACTTTGATTGAGGCATTACGTAAATATGGTAAGTCTAAAGGTGTGGCGTCACTGTGTATTGGCGGCGGCGAAGCAACAGCATTAGCGATTGAGCTGGTTTAAAATTATTAATTAACCCCTGTCATCCTGACGAAAGTCAGGATCTTAGATTCCAAATCCGAGGCAATACCTCGGTTTGGAATGACAAGTTAAACCAAAGCGATTAGACACTATGATTCTGACAGAAGAACAAACAATGATTCAGGACATGGCTCGTGGCTATGTTCAAGAACGTATAGCGCCCTTCTCTGAAGAGTGGGACAAAAATAAAACCTTCCCTGCTGAAGCTTTGCAAGGCCTAGGCGAATTAGGTTTTTACGGCATGTTAGTCCCCGAGCAATGGGGTGGCAGCGAGATTGGTTACACCGCCGCAGCTTTAGTTTTAGAAGAAATTGCAGCTGGCGATGGCGCTTGTTCAACGGTGATCTCAGTCACTAACTCGGTAGGTTGTATGCCGATTTTAAATTTTGGTACCGACGAGCAGAAAGAAAAGTTTTTGAAGCCAATGGCTTCGGGTGAAGCTCTGGGTGCTTTTTGTTTAACCGAGCCACATGCTGGTTCTGACGCTGCGGACCTTAAAACCAAAGCTGTCAAAGAAGGTGATCACTATGTGCTCAATGGCGTTAAACAATTTATTACCTCAGGTAAAAATGGTGATATTGCTATCGTTTTCGCTGTAACCGACCCTAGCGCTGGCAAAAAAGGTATTAGTGCCTTTATCGTGCCAACAGATACGCCTGGATACATTGTCGCCAATATTGAAGACAAGATGGGCCAGAATGCTTCGGACACCGCACAAATCGTGTTTGAAGACTGCAAAATCCCAGCCTCAAACTTGCTTGGCAAAGAAGGTGAAGGTTATAAAATCGCACTTTCCGGCCTTGAGGGTGGGCGTATTGGAATTGCAGCGCAAGCGGTCGGTATGGCTCGCGCAGCTTATGAATATGCGCTTGAGTATTCCAAAGACAGAACCTCTTTTGGTAAGCCTATTTTCAAGCACCAAGCAGTCCAGTTCAAACTGGCTGAAATGGCAACCCAAGTTGAAGCAGCGCGTAATATGGTTCTCAACGCCGCACAACTTCGTGACGCTGAAAAGCCTTGTTTGAAAGAAGCTTGCATGGCGAAACTGTTCGCTTCAGAGGTCGCAGAAAAAGTCTGCTCTGAAGCAATACAGGTACTCGGTGGTTACGGCTACCTTAAGGACTACCCTGTTGAACGTATTTATCGTGACGTTCGCATTGCACAAATTTATGAAGGTACGAGCGAAGTTCAGAAAATGGTCATCGCACGTGCAATTAGCTCCGATTAAAAGCTAAGGATTCAATATGCCAGTAATTAAATCTTCGATTAATTCGCGTAGCGCATCGTTTATCGAAAACTCTGAAGCCATGAGCGCTTTAGTCGATGACTTACGCGATAAGATGGAGTACATCACTCAAGGTGGTGGCCCAAAATACCAAGAAAAGCATTTATCACGTGGCAAACTATTACCTCGTGATCGTGTTCGTAAACTATTAGATGTTGGCTCGCCATTTTTAGAGATTTCACAAATGGCGGCATGGGACATGTACGACAACAAGGTTCCTGCAGCAGGCCTAATCGCTGGTATCGGTCGTGTCTCTGGCGTCGAGTGTATGATCGTGGCGAATGATGCCACCGTCAAAGGTGGTACCTACTTCCCAGAAACGATTAAAAAGCACTTACGTGCTCAGGAAATCGCTGAAGAGAACAACCTGCCGTGTATCTACTTGGTTGATTCAGGTGGCGCAAACTTGCCTCAGCAAGATGAAGTATTCCCAGACAAAGATCACTTCGGCCGTATTTTCTACAACCAAGCCAACATGTCTGCTAAGGGCATTCCACAAATCGCCGTGGTGATGGGTTCTTGTACTGCTGGCGGTGCTTATGTCCCTGCAATGGCTGATGAGTCTATCATCGTTAAAGAACAAGGCACCATTTTCTTGGGTGGCCCTCCTTTGGTTAAAGCGGCAACAGGTGAAGTGGTATCAAGCGAAGACTTGGGTGGCGCTGACGTTCACTGTAAAAACTCTGGTGTTACCGATCACTATGCATTGAATGATGAGCACGCTTTAAAATTAGCGCGCCAAGTAGTGACGAATTTAAATCGTAAAAAAGAACCTTTCGTTACAGTGAAAAAGCCTGTCGAGCCTTTGTATCCGGCTGAAGAACTTTATGGCGTGATCAACAAAGATCCTCGTAAACCTTTTGATATTCGTGAAATTATTGCTCGTGTCGTTGACGGTTCAGAACTTGATGAATTTAAAGCCATGTACGGTACGACCCTAATTTGTGGTTTTGCACGCATCCATGGTTACCCCGTAGGTATCGTCGCTAACAACGGTATTTTGTTCTCAGAGTCCGCACAAAAAGGCGCTCACTTTATCGAGTTATGTTCACAGCGAGGCATTCCTTTAGTTTTCTTGCAAAACATCACCGGCTTCATGGTAGGCCGTAAGTACGAAAACGAAGGTATTGCTAAGCATGGAGCGAAAATGGTAACTGCCGTTGCTTGTGCCAAAGTCCCTAAATTTACCGTGATTGTGGGCGGTAGTTTCGGCGCCGGTAACTACGGTATGTGTGGTCGTGCTTACAGCCCTAAATTCTTGTGGATGTGGCCGAACTCACGTATTTCTGTCATGGGTGGTGAACAAGCAGCTAACGTTCTGGCACAAATTAAGCGCGACAACTTCGAGCGTCGTGGCGAAGAAATGTGGTCAGAAGACGAAGAAAAAGCGTTCAAGAAACCGATTGAAGATCAATACGAGAAACAGGGGCACCCTTACTACTCCAGCGCGCGCTTGTGGGACGATGGCATCATCGATCCAGCTGACACGCGCATGGTATTAGGCTTAGGCCTATCTGTTGCAATGAATAAAGAAGCTGAAGAGACTAAATTCGGCGTCTTTAGAATGTAAGGTGAATCACTGGATATGAGTAACGATATGACTGAAGCACTTAACATTACAATTGATACTAAAAACGTCGGCTCGGAAGGCCGAGGCGTTGGACGTATTACCATGACTCGCGGTGTGGTTCATAACGCCTTTGATGATCAACTAATTGCAGACTTAACCCAAGCTTTTCGTCGCATGGATGCTAATCCAAGCGTTGAGGTTGTTGTCTTAGAAGCTGAAGGTAAAAGCTTTTCCGCTGGCGCAGACTTAAACTGGATGCGCCGTATGGCGGATTATACCTGGGACGAGAACTATAAAGACTCCCAAGGTCTGGCTGAGCTAATGCACACCATTTACAACTTAAGCAAACCAACCGTTGCAGTGGTTCAAGGTGCAGCCTTTGGCGGTGGCGTTGGCTTAGTCGCTTGTTGCGATATCGTCATCGCTTCAGAGCGCGCTAGCTTCTGTTTATCGGAAGTAAAGCTAGGCTTAATTCCAGCAGTGATAAGTCCATACGTTGTTAAAGCTATTGGCGAGCGTCAAGCACAGCGCTACTTCTTAACCGCAGAACGCTTTAAAGCTCCCCAAGCTAAAGAGTTTGGCCTTGTGCACGAGGTAGTTGCTGAAGAAGATTTGGCTGAAAAATCGAACGACATGATCGCTGGATTATTATCCAACGGACCACAAGCGGTTCGTGCGGCAAAGAGCTTAATTAAGGCCGTTGCTGGCAAAGACATCAATCAAGACGTTTTAGACGAGACTGCAAAACGTATCGCTGATATTCGTGCGAGCGAACAAGGTAAAGAAGGTCTAAACGCATTTTTAGAGAAGCGCCCCGCTGATTGGTCAGTCGGCTCTTCAAACACAACTGAACACAGCGACAGTTAAGGAAGCATCTATGTTTACAAAAATATTAATTGCAAACCGTGGTGAAATCGCCTGTCGTGTGATTCAAACCGCAAAAAAGCTAGGCATTCGTACTGTCGCGGTTTATTCCGAGGCAGACAAAAACGCGCGCCATGTGGCTATGGCAGATGAAGCGATTTACTTAGGTCCTGCTCCTGCTAAAGATTCATACTTGAAGCCTGAGCTTATTATCAAGGCAGCTCAAGAAACTGGCGCGCAAGCAGTACACCCAGGTTACGGTTTCTTATCAGAAAACGCTGGTTTTGCAAAAGCCTTAGCAGAGACAGATATTGAATTCATCGGCCCGCCTGAAGGCGCCATCATCGCCATGGGCTCAAAGTCAGCGGCAAAAGAGATCATGGACGAGGCAGGAGTACCTTTGGTTAAAGGTTACCACGGTGAAAACCAAGAGCCTGACTTCTTAAAATCTCAAGCGGACGACATCGGCTATCCTGTCATCATCAAAGCCACAGCTGGTGGCGGTGGTAAGGGCATGCGCATCGTTTGGAAGGCAGAAGAGTTTGAATCAAATTTAGCGTCTTGTAAACGTGAATCAGCCGCCTCTTTCGGTGACGACAAGGTTCTGGTTGAAAAGTATATTACGAAGCCTCGTCACGTCGAAATTCAGGTGTTCGCTGATAAACATGGTAACGCTGTACACTTGTTCGAGCGTGACTGTTCGGTTCAGCGTCGTCACCAGAAAGTGATCGAAGAAGCTCCTGCCCCAGGTATGAGCGAGGAAAATCGCCAAAAGATGGGCGAAGTTGCTATTCGCGCAGCAAAAGCAATCGGCTACGTGGGTGCTGGTACGGTCGAGTTTTTATATGACGAAGATGGTTCTTTCTATTTCATGGAAATGAACACGCGTCTTCAGGTTGAACATCCGGTCACTGAAAAAATTACGGGGCAGGATTTAGTCGAGTGGCAACTTAAAGTTGCTTCGGGTCAAGAACTTCCTGCCAAGCAAGAAGACTTAAGCATTAACGGACACTCTTTCGAGGTTCGTATCTATGCCGAAGATCCGCGTCAGGATTTCTTGCCAGCTACAGGCTCTTTGCTTCATTTAAGCACTCCTGAAGAAAGTGAACACGTTCGTATTGATACAGGTGTTCTTCAAGGTGATACGGTTTCTGTACATTACGACCCAATGATTGCGAAACTAATCGTATGGGATCATGACCGTAACGCTGCCCTCGCCCGCTTACGTGGTGCCTTGGCTCAGTATCAGGTAGTCGGCTTAACCACTAACGTTGAGTTTTTGTCAGCTTTGGCCAACAACCAAGCGTTCGAAGATTGTGACTTAGACACTAACTTCATCGAACGCTATCGTGACGAGCTGATTTTAGAAGATGCACCGGCCGATGAAGATGCTTTGGTCGCAGCAACAGTTTACCAATTGGTACAACGTCAACAGGCAGCTGAAGCATCGGCCGCAAACAGTGCCGATCCATATTCACCGTGGAATTCGGTTAGCGGTTGGAGATTAAATACCGACAACCATCATGCGTTTGAATACATTGATTATGTCGATAGTATTCCTAATGAAGTCTCTGTGACGACGCATTATCGCGATGTTACCCATGACCACCTCTATTTGTTAGAACTACCATCGAAAGAAATCAAAATTCATGCTGCCGAGCTGAACGATAGTAATCTACGCTTGGATGCTGCTGGCAAACGCTTTAATGCGAGAGTCGTAGACGATGGCAAAAGTTTGCATATTTTCGTCAACGGTAATTATCAAGTTCTTGAAAAAGTTGAACGTGGCTTGGACGCTGATTCTGAAGATGCTGGCGGTAGCTTAACAGCACCAATGCCAGGTACCGTTATCGAAGTTAAAGTTGCTGAAGGCGACTCTGTTGAAGCTGGTCAACCTCTAATCATCCTAGAAGCAATGAAAATGGAGCACACTATTAATGCGCCAACGGCTGGTACTGTGGCTGAAGTATTATACAGTGCGGGTGACTTGGTGGATGATGGTGCAGAGTTACTTCGACTTGATGCTAGCGAAGATTAATTCCGTTAATACTGGAGAATATAATGGTTCTAGTAGACGACCACATTAAACACTTACCTGACGAGGTTCGCATCGTAGAGATGGGGCCTCGTGATGGTTTGCAAAATGAAAAGCAGCCTGTATCAACCGAGGTTAAAGTTGAGTTGATTAAGCGTTTAATCGCTGCTGGTGAGAAGGATATTGAAGCAACAGCCTTTGTTTCTCCAAAGTGGGTGCCGCAGATGGCGGATCACCACGAGTTGATGCAAGCGCTAAAACCTTTGAAAGGAGCTCACCCAGAAGTAACCTTCCCTGTGTTAACGCCGAATATCAAAGGCTTTGAAGGCGCTCTAGCTGGTAACGCTGAAGAAGTGGCTGTTTTTGCTGCGGCTTCCGAGGGCTTCTCACAGAAAAATATTAACTGCTCAATTGCTGAATCCATCGAACGCTTTAAGCCAGTGATGGAAGCAGCGAAAGAAAACGGCATCAAAGTCCGTGGCTATGTTTCATGTGTCCTCGGCTGTCCTTTCGACGGTGACATCGCGCCAGAACAAGTCGCCAAAGTGGCAAAAGATCTTTATGACTTAGGTTGCTATGAGATTTCGCTAGGCGACACCATTGGCGTCGGTACGCCAGCAAAAGCCAAAGCCATGATAGAAGCCGTGTCTAAGGTTGTACCAGTGGACAAATTAGCCTGTCATTTCCATGATACCTATGGACAAGCGCTGGCAAATCTATATGCTTGCTTAGAGCTTGGTGTTTCAACTATTGATAGCTCTGTGGCGGGTCTTGGTGGCTGCCCTTACGCGCCTGGCGCGACAGGTAATGTGGCGACTGAGGACGTGGTATATATGCTTAATGGCTTAGGCATCAAAACTGGAATTGATTTAGATAAGCTAGTTGATGCAGGGGTTTATATTTCTGATCAACTAGGACGTAAACCTGTATCGCGCGTAGCGAATGCTGTTCTGGCTAAAAGATAGTAGCGAATAGCAACTATAAACAGGCAATCAAATACTCTTAAAATATGACGAGGAATTAAAATGTCAGGTTTTAATAAAGTCGTAAATAGTTACGAAGAAGCCTTAGAGGGTTTCAAAGATAATATGACCGTCATGGTTGGCGGTTTCGGACTTTGTGGTATTCCAGAAGGTCTGATCGAGCAAGTTAATAAACTAGGTTGCAAAGGACTTACTGCAATTTCTAACAACGCTGGCGTTGATGGCTTTGGTTTAGGTAAGTGGTTAGAAAAGCGCCAAATCAGCACTATGATCGGCTCTTATGTTGGTGAAAACGAATTGTTCGAGAAGCTATTGCTTTCAGGCGAAATGGAAGTGATTTTAACGCCACAAGGTACTTTAGCGGAGAAAATTCGTGCTGGTGGCGCAGGGATCCCTGCTTTCTTCACAGCGACTGGTTTCGGTACGAAAGTTGCCGAAGGCAAAGAGACGCGTAATATCGATGGCCGTGATTATGTTCTAGAGCCATCGCTAACAGCGGACTTCGCGCTAGTTAAAGCGTGGAAAGCCGACACCATGGGTAACTTGATCTTCAATAAAACAGCCATGAACTTTAACCCTATGATGGCGACTGCAGGTAAAATCACCGTAGCGGAAGTTGAAGAAATTGTTGAGCCGGGTGAGTTAGACCCTAACTTTATTCACACACCGGGCATTTACGTTCAACGCGTAATCAAAGGCGACAACTTTGAGAAACGCATCGAGCAACGCACAGTTAAAGCATAAGGAGCGCAATCATGGCACTATCACGTGAACAAATCGCCATGCGAGTGGCGCAAGAACTTGAAGATGGTTTCTACGTAAACCTAGGTATTGGTATCCCTACCCTAGTCGCTAACTATGTTCCAAAAGGCGTCGAAGTCATGATGCAGTCGGAAAATGGTTTATTAGGTATGGGCGAGTTCCCAACTGAAGAAACGATTGACCCTGACTTAATCAACGCGGGAAAACAAACGGTAACAGCCGCAACAGGAGCAGCATTCTTCTCATCAGCAGAAAGCTTTGCGATGATTCGTGGCGGACATGTCGACCTTACAGTACTAGGCGCTTTCGAAGTAGACCAACAAGGTAACATCGCTTCGTGGATGATCCCTGGAAAATTAGTCAAAGGCATGGGCGGCGCAATGGATTTAGTGGCTGGCGCAGAAAACATCATTGTGACCATGACTCACGCCAATAAGCACGGACAGTCCAAGATCCTTAAAGAGTGTACGTTACCGCTAACAGGCGCACAGTGTATTAAACGGGTAATTACTGAGTTAGCCTTGATGGAAATCAAAGACGGTGCTTTCCACCTCATAGAACGTGCACCAGGCGTTTCGGTAGAAGAAATTCGAGAAAAAACAGAAGCGGACTTAGTTATTCCAGATAACGTTCCAGAAATGAACGTTTAATTCCCTTCTACATCATTCCCGCGTAACCCCAACATAGGGGTGGCTTCTCTTTGGATACTTTCTCTTGCTCACCAAGAGAAAGTATCTCGCCGATTTTTGAAATCCACTTTTAGAGTTATAAATCTATAGTAGATTACTGCTCCTACTCTGTAGATTGGCAATGACCATAATTACTGCAACACTTATTTACACTTTACTACCCAACCCTACTGGAATTTGTCTTCTAACCCTTTATATTGTTTGGCTGCAATAATTCAAAATGACAACATCAGGGGACTACTCCATGAAGAAGTTACTATCAGTTGCGGCGATTTCTGTTGCTGCAGCGACTTCGCCATTGATGGCGGATGAAGGTATGTGGCAACCGAGCCAACTGCCATTAATTGAAGACCAACTTGAAGATGCGGGCTTAAATATTGATCCTGAAGATTTAAGCAAGTTGACCGAATTCCCAATGGGGGCTGTCATCAGTCTTGGTGGATGCACGGCATCATTCCTTTCTCCTCAGGGCTTAGTCGCAACAAACCATCACTGTGCCTACGGTAGCATTCAGTTCAACTCAACTGCTGAGAACAACCTTTTGGAAAAAGGCTTTTTAGCAAAAGAGCTTTCAGAAGAACTAGCAGCAGCGCCAGGCTCTCGAGTTTATGTAACGACAGAAGTCACTGATGTAACAGACGCCATCAACGATGGCTTAACAGATGAAATGTCTGGTATGGAGCGCTATAAAGCCGTTGAGAAAAAAGAAAAGGCCTTAGTAGCAGATTGTGAAGCTGAAGATGGTTATCGCTGTAATGTATACACTTTCCACGGAGGCTTAGAATATCGCTTAATTAAACAAATGGAAATTCGTGATGTACGTTTGGTGTATGCACCATCATCACACATTGGAAAATACGGCGGTGACGTAGATAACTGGATGTGGCCACGCCATACGGGTGACTTTGCGTTTTATCGCGCTTACGTGGGTAAAGATGGGAAACCAGCAGACTTCTCTAAAGACAATGTCCCTTATGAGCCGGAGCATTTCTTAAAAGTTAACGCTAGCGGTGTAGAGAAAGGAGATTTTGTGATGGTTACTGGCTATCCAGGTCGCACAAACCGCTACCGTACCAGCGCTGAAGTAGAGAACCAGTTTGAATGGAGCTACCCTACTTTCCGCACTATTCTTCATAAATACATTGATATTATTAAAGAGAATGCCCCGGAAGGTAGTGACGCTCGTGTTAAGTATGCCAGCACACTAGCGGGCTTAAACAACGCTGAGAAAAACTGGGGCAGCATGATCGAAAGCTATGGTAAGGGTGACTTGCTAGCGCGCAAACAGAAACTCGAAGCAGATTTAGAGGCATGGCTGCTCGACAATCCAGCAATGAAAGAAAAGCATGGTGATGCACTGTCTCAACTTGACGCTCTGATCAAGGAAGACATTAAAGACCAAGCCGTAGAGCTCAAAAAATGGGGCATGAACAGAGATACCCTTTCAGGTACAGCTGCTCGCTTGTATCGTCTAGCCATTGAAAGCCAGAAGCCAGATGCAGAGCGTGAGCCGGGTTATCAAGAACGTGACTTGATTCGTATCAAAGAAGGTTTAAAGCGCATGAACCGTCGTTGGGACGCTGACGTTGAAAAAGCTCTATATAAGCACTTCGTTGCTGTATACGCTGAATTGCCTGAAGAAGACCGCGTTCAAAGCTATGATAAGTTCATGGGCATTGATGAAGAGTTCAACGCGGAAAAGTTCAATGGCAAAGTTGACAAGATGTTCGCTGAAACAGGTCTTACGGATGAAGAAACTCGCTTAAGCTGGGTCGGAAAATCTGTAGATGAGTTCAAAGCCTCGGATGATCCTTTTATTCAGTTGGCGGTAGCAACTTTTGAAGAGAAGCATCAAAAAGAGCTTGAAGAGAAAGAGCAATCAGGCAAATTTAAAAAGCTCCGTCCACAGTACATGGCAGCTATTATTGATTACTATGAGTCACAAGATAAAGCGGTGTATGCTGATGCAAACAGCACACTACGTGTGACTTACGGTAATGTTAAGGGCTACTCACCTAAAGACGGCATCTTCGCAACGCCTTTTACTACTCTTGAAGGCTTAGCCGCAAAACATACTGGTGAAGAGCCATTCAACTCTCCTGCAAAACAGCTAGAGCTTATCAAGGACAAGCAGTATGGAAAATATCAAGATGAGACGCTTAACAGTGTCCAAGTCAATTTCCTAAGTACTGTCGACACCACAGGCGGTAATTCAGGCTCTCCAACAATGAATGGTGATGCTGAATTTGTAGGGCTATTGTTCGACGGCGTTTATGAGTCAATCATTGGCGACTGGGACTATAACCCTAACCTAAACCGCTCGATTCACGTTAGCAGTGCTTACATGCTATGGGTTATGGAGCATATTGATGGTGCTCAAAACCTTATTAAAGAGATGAAGATCGTCAGATAATCTATTGATTTAACACATTCTATCTTTTCAATATTGATTCGAGAATGTAAATAAGATTAAGAGCAGCCCTAGGGCTGCTCTTTTTGTATACATTTTAAACAATATAACAAACCTCCGACCAGTTGTTCTCTATAATAGCCTCGATTCGCCGTTATCCACAGAGAGGTTCTGCCATTGGAGAAGCAACGTTTATCAGCACATCCTTACAACCCTAAGCAAAAGAAACTGCTGACTATAACTATAGAAGACATTAGCGATAACTTAATCCGTATAAGCTATCCCTATAATGTTGTTCTGAATACTGAGCTTTTAAAACATCAAGATAGCATTTTGCTAGAGCAGTACCATCGCTTTCATAGCCGACTTCCACAACTCTTGATCCAACTGGATGGAATTGCAGAATTTGAACTAGACTGTAAAGATTACCTTCAATCGAACAAACACCAACGCTTATATAGCGCCGTAGCCTTTGTATTAGGAAAAGGCAATATGTCGGTATTAGAGCGACATTATTTAGAACAACTATTGATCTACCGAACTCAAAAGTCACCGCAACTCGCACAATCACACTACCCAGTCGGTGTTTTTGCCACAGAGGTAGAAGCCAAGCACTGGTTAAACTCAAAGCCTTGAACCCCATCCCCTCACTAATAACTTATTGCCAAGGATAGGAAAAAATAATAAGGTTAATAGCAGTGAGGGGTAAAAATTGCAGAAATTATTCTTTAAAACCCTTGCGTTAATAACGTTACTTTCTATAAGTAGCCTACTGACGCTCGACGCATTGGCTAGCGATTTGAATAAGGAGCCGAAACGCTCTTTAAGGGTTGCTATGTTTAACGCTCCGCCCATCATGGTTGTCGAGCAAGACGGAACTAACGCAGGCTTCATGGTTGAACTCTTAGAAACCATGGCGGAAAAAGAAGGCTGGAACATAGAGTGGGTCAACCTCAATTGGCCAGAAGTCATACCAAAGACACTCAACCACGAACTCGATCTTATTCCCTTTATTGCTTACTCAGAAGACCGTGCACAATATTTAGACTACAACGAGGAAGGTATTCTCACTGGATGGGGCCAAGTTTATGTTCACAAAGACGCCTTAGTCCCACAAAATATCATTGCTTTATCCGGCAAGAAAATTGCAGTCATAAAAAACGAAGTCTATGGTATCAAGTTAAAAAACTTGTGCGATTTGTTTATTATAGAGTGTGATTTTGTAGAGTTCCAAACTTACAAGCAAGCTCTAGGGGCCATAGAATCAAAAGAAGTAGCGGCAGCTGTGACTAGCAATCTAGTGAGCTACAGCCACGATAATCCTTATATAAAACAAACACCAATTGTTTTTGAGCCACGAAAAGTCCTTTTTGCCACTGCTAAAAATACCAATGCGGATCTTCTAGCCACTATAGATCGTTATACGAAACTATGGCGCTTTGATGGAAGCTCCCCTTATTATCAACTTAAAGACAAATACTTAAAGGGAATTATAGCAGAAGAATCAGCGTTTCCTGCCTGGCTTGTATATACTTTGTTGATAGTGATAGGACTATTGTTTGTTGCCGCCTTGGTGGCTCTCCTTCTAAAAAAACAGGTAAAAAAGCAAACCCAAGATCTCGAAGATCAAAGCGATAAGATTCGGCAAATTATCAACTTAGTTCCACACATGATCTTTGCGACTAACACGAATGGGAAATTGATACTCGCGAACCGCTATGCTGCAGATTTCTTCGGTATCCCAATGTCTGAAATAGAGGGCTGCTCCCAAAAAGACTTAATTGATCACCATCCTAATTCAAAAAATATTTTTGAAGATGAAAGCTTACTTTTACGTAGAGACGCTCACGCTATACAAAAAGAGATTGAAATATATAATGTTGATGGCAGTAAAGTAACACTAAACATTTCAAAAGTACCTTTCATCACACGCTTTAGCAGAACGCCATCAGTAGTGACTGTAGGAGTAGATATTACCGACTCGAAGGAGTACGAGCGTCAGATTCAACACATGGCTCAGCATGATTCATTAACCGAGCTCCCCAACCGTTTACTGCTTAATGATCGCATTCATCAATCTCTTGCCTTAACTAAACGTTATGGACACAGCGGCGCGGTTCTGTTCATTGATCTAGACTACTTTAAAACCATCAATGATTCACTGGGGCATATGGCTGGAGACACTTTGCTTCAAAAAGTCGCAGAGCGATTGCAAACTATTGTAAGAGAAGGCGACACAGTGTCTCGATTAGGCGGTGATGAGTTTATTGTGCAACTCAACCAGTTATCTGGAGACCCTAAGAAAGCAGAGCGAGTCGCTTGTAAAATTGCCGAAAAAATAAATTTCACTTTAGCGCAAGAATACAACGTTAGTGGCAACAAATTATTTTCCACAGCAAGTATCGGCATCGTGATTTACCCTAGAGACGCAGAGAATGAAGAAGCTATTATTCAACGTGCAGATACCGCCATGTATTATGCCAAGTCTATGGGCCGTAATCGTTATGCAGTATTCAAAAAAGCCATGGAAAAGGCGGTCGTTAGAAAGCATGTACTTGAAAAAGAGCTACGCAAAGCTCTAGCTGAATCACGCTTTATTATTAGATATCAGCCCCAAATTACACAAGACGGAAACAAGTTTATTGGCGCCGAAGCTTTGCTCCGCTGGAGTCACCCGACTGAAGGAATTATATCTCCTGCTGAGTTTATACCTATTGCGGAAGAGAATCATTTAATTATCCCAATTGGCGAGTGGGTCTTAAAGCAGGTTTGCTACCAAATTAAACACTGGCTAGAACAACATGGGTACTCTCCTTTTATCACCGTCAATTTATCCGTTGTTCAGATTCGCAATTCGGACCTGGTCAGCTACATCAAAAAACTTCTTGATCAAACTAAAATTCCTCCACAGCTACTTGAGCTAGAAGTGACAGAAACGGTCTTATTACATGAAGCAAGAGTGTCCATCGATATTCTCAATGAACTGAAAAAGCTGGGTGTAAAACTATCCATCGATGATTTTGGTACGGGTTACTCGTCATTAACCTACTTAAAAAAACTACCTCTCGACAAACTTAAAATTGATCGCTCTTTTGTAAAAGACGTACCAGGCGATCCTGATAGTGAAACCATTATCCGAACAGTAATTGGCATGAGTCTTGATATGGGCTTAGAAGTTATTGCAGAAGGTGTAGAAACCAAAGAGCAGTTAGATTACTTAATTAAAGAACACTGCAGTCTCTTCCAAGGCTTTTACTTTGACCCACCAATTTCTCTAGAGCAGTTAGAGGAAAAGTATTTTGCTAACCTCCACAAGTCAGTAACCAGTAACCCTAAAGTGGTTCATCTTGAAAACTATTCAAAGCGCACCAACAAAAAGTAACTTCACTGTCTAGATAAAAAAAGAAAAAGCCCGCTAATTAAGCGGGCTTTTTTTTGTTTGCATTTGAAACTTACAAACAGTAGTGACTAAGCACCGACAGTAACTTGGTTACTTACCGGAATAGTTACTTTGTTTGCTTGCTTCTTATACTCATCCATCTGATGGAAATTCATATAAACATAGATGTCATCAGCCATAGAGTCAATCTTATTAGCATACTCCATGTACTCTTCTACCGTCGGTAGTTTGCCCATCACCGCTGCAACAGACGCCAACTCAGCAGAAGCTAAGTAAACGTTAGCGCCCTGCCCTAAACGATTCGGGAAGTTACGCGTTGAAGTTGAAACCACTGTAGACTTCGGAGCAACACGTGCTTGGTTACCCATACACAATGAACACCCTGGCATCTCTAAGCGCGCGCCTGAACGACCGAAAGTGTTGTAGTGCCCTTCTTCCATCAACTGATGCTCATCCATCTTAGTTGGTGGCGCGATCCACAAGCGGGTTTGCAAAGTACCGGCTTCAATATCTTCTAGCAATTTAGCTGCAGCACGGAAGTGACCAATGTTAGTCATGCAAGAACCGATGAAGACTTCATCAATCTTGTCACCAGCAACTTCGCTTAATAAGCGAGCATCATCTGGATCGTTTGGCGCACAAAGAACAGGTTCTTTTAAGTTGTCCATGTCGATTTCGATAACTTCGGTATACTCAGCATCAGCATCAGCCGATAACAAGCTCGGGTTATCCAACCACTCTTGCATCTTCTCGATACGACGAGAAAGCGTACGCTCGTCACCATAACCGTTAGAGATCATCCACTTCAATAAGACAATATTTGACTCAAGGTATTCAGCAACTGACTCTTCGCTTAGCTTAATCGTACAACCTGCTGCAGAACGCTCTGCAGATGCGTCTGAAAGCTCAAACGCTTGCTCAGCGGTTAAGTCTTCTAGGCCTTCGATTTCAAGAATGCGACCCGAGAAAATGTTCTTCTTACCGGCTTTTTCTACGGTTAAGTGGCCATCTTTTATCGCTTGATAAGGAATCGCATGCACTAAATCACGCAAAGTAATACCCGGTTGACGCTTACCTTTAAAGCGAACCAATACTGACTCAGGCATATCCAAAGGCATAACACCCGTCGCAGCAGCGAATGCCACAAGACCCGAGCCTGCTGGGAAAGAAATCCCCAATGGGAAACGTGTATGTGAATCACCACCAGTACCGACAGTATCAGGAAGCAACATACGGTTTAACCAGCTGTGGATAATACCATCACCCGGACGTAATGAAACACCACCACGATTCATGATGAAATCAGGAAGCGTATGCTGAGTACCGACGTCAACTGGCTTTGGGTATGCTGCTGTGTGGCAGAATGACTGCATAACCAAGTCAGCAGAGAAACCTAAACATGCTAAATCTTTTAGCTCGTCACGTGTCATAGGGCCAGTAGTATCTTGCGAGCCGACCGTTGTCATCTTAGGTACGCAGTACTGACCTGGGCGAACACCGTCTAGGCCACAAGCACGACCAACCATTTTTTGCGCTAACGTATAGCCTTTGCCTGAATCGCTTACCTCTTCTGCATTACGGAATAAATCAGTCGCTTCTAAACCTAAATATTCACGAGCGCGCTCTGTTAAACCACGTCCAATGATTAGTGGGATACGACCGCCCGCTTGAACTTCGTCAAAAATCACTTTGCTACCGTATTCAAACTCAGCAATCACTTCACCATTCTTAGTGACTTTTCCTTCATACGGATAGAAATCGATAACATCGCCCATTTCCATTTTAGACACATCAAGCTCTACCGGCATAGCGCCAGCATCTTTCATGGTGTTATAGAAAATTGGAGCAATGTTACTGCCGAAACAGAAACCACCTGCTCGCTTGTTTGGAACGTGAGGAATATCGTTACCCATCAACCACAACACAGAGTTTGTCGCAGATTTACGAGAAGAACCAGTACCCACAACATCACCAACGTAAACGATTGGGTTGCCTTTCTCTTCTAACTTTTCAATAGTGCTAATAGGACCAATTTCACCCTCTTTGTCAGGATTAATACCCTCACGAGAGTTTTTCAACATCGCTAATGAGTGCAATGGAATATCAGGACGAGACCATGCATCTTGTGCTGGTGATAAGTCATCAGTGTTAGTCTCACCAGGGACCTTAAAGACGGTTAATGTGATTTTTTCATCGAGTTTTGGCTTTTTCGTGAACCATTCACCTTCAGCCCAAGACTTGATGACGTCTTTTGCCACTTCGTTGCCAGCATCTGCTTTTTCAGCCACATCGTGGAAAGCATCAAACATTAACAAAGTATCTTTAAGTTTTTCACCAGCCAGTAAGTTCAATTCTTTATCATCAAGCAACTCTACTAGTGTTGCGATGTTGTAACCACCAAGCATTGTGCCTAGAAGTTTCACAGCGTGTTCTTTGTCTACTAAAGGAGATTGTGCCTCACCCTTTGCAATCGCCGCTAAAAAGCCAGCTTTAACATAAGCGGCTTCATCAACACCTGGAGGCACACGATCAGTTAATAGTTCTACTAAAAACTCTTCTTCACCTGCTGGTGGATTTTTCAAAAGTTCAACAAGCTCATTGACTTGCTCGGCGCTCAAAGGCAAAGGTGGAATACCTTGCTCAGCACGTTCTGCTACATGTTTTCTGTATGCTTCTAACACGCTATATTCCTCAATTTAAAGTAAATTCAGTCTCTTACGAAGAAATGCTAACAACCCACTTAACTACCTTTCGCTATCAGTTTAGGCAATTTGGCTACTTTTCGTACATGTTCGATGTACTTTGCGCTCATTCCTCCGAAAATCGGCGGCTGATTATAACACAGCCTATACAGAATGTGAGGCTTATCTTATTCAGTCGATATTCAGTACCTTTATAATAGAATGTGTTATAACGAGAATGATCTATTAGGGGAAATATCATGCAAAAACAATTAGTAACACTGATTAGTCTTGCTGTGGCAGTCAGCTTAAGCGGTCCATTGGCGGTCGCTAAAAGTGACCCGCAGAAAGGTTATAAAGGCAAGCCTCAGCATGCTGAGCAAAAGCATTCCCAAGAGGACAAGAAGCCTGAGCGAGAGCGTCGTTTCTCAAACGATGAGCATGACTTGATACAAGATTATTATTACCGTCACCGTTATGACTCAGGGCGCACTACCTTGCCCAAGGGACTTCAGAAAAAGTACGAAAGGACTGGTGAGCTCCCTCCTGGCTGGCAAATGAAAGTTCAGCGCGGTGAAGTACTCCCCATTGATATTTATCGGCACGGCCGCGATATTCCGCTTGAGTTACGCGAGCGGTTACCGGTTGGGCCTTTAGGTAGTAAAATCATTGAGCTAGAAGGCAAAATTATACGTGTCATGGAAGGTACACGCATGATCTTGGATGTGTTTGATATCGGGCGTTAACCTATCAAGCAACAATAGCTTATTAAGAAAGCCAGTTTCGACTGGCTTTTTTTATGCGTCGGATGAGTACTTTTGTTGTGACAAAAGATGCTAAAAGTAAGCAGTTAAGGTATGATCAGCCCCTTCAAACAATTGATTAAATTTAGCTTTTACGGATAAGGTATAACGATGCAACTTTCCGCTTTAACTGCAATTTCTCCTGTTGATGGTCGCTACGGCTCTAAAGCTACCGACTTACGCCCAATATTCAGTGAGTATGGTCTTCTGAAATACCGTGTTACGGTCGAAGTTCGTTGGCTACAAGCACTGGCTCAAGCCTCTGAAATTAAAGAAGTTCCTGAGTTTTCTGCACAAGCCAATGAAATGCTTGACAGTATCGTGGCTAATTTTTCGGAAGATGATGCAGCTCGCATTAAAGAGATTGAGCGCACGACCAATCACGACGTTAAAGCCGTCGAATACTTTCTAAAAGAGCAAGTTGAAGCGAATGAAGAAGTTGCCAAAGTCAGTGAGTTTATTCACTTTGCCTGCACCTCAGAAGATATCAACAACTTGTCATACGCTTTGATGCTAAAAGAAGGCACCGAAGCCTTGATTGAATATCAAAAGCAAATTGCAAATTCTATTCGTGACTTGGCTGGACAGTTTGTTGACATTCCAATGATGGCAAGAACCCATGGCCAACCAGCCTCTCCTTCGACGATGGGCAAAGAGATGGCTAACGTGGTTTACCGTCTCGAACGTCAATTAAAGCAGATCGAAAGCCAAGAAGTTTTAGGTAAGATTAATGGCGCTGTAGGTAACTATAATGCGCACCTTTCTGCATACCCGGACTTTGACTGGCAAAGCTTCGCAGAAAATTTCGTGACATCTCTTGGTTTGACTTGGAATGCCTACACCACTCAAATTGAACCACATGACTATATGGCTGAATTATTCGATGCCATTGCACGCTACAACACTATCATCATCGACTTCGATCGTGATGTTTGGGGTTATATCGCGCTAGGTCACTTTAAGCAGAAAACGATTGCTGGTGAAATTGGTTCATCAACCATGCCGCACAAGGTTAACCCTATCGACTTTGAGAACTCTGAAGGCAACCTAGGCATTGCTAATGCATTGTTTGACCATTTAGCCATGAAGCTTCCTATTTCTCGCTGGCAGCGTGACTTATCAGACTCGACAGTACAACGTGTTTTAGGCGTAGGCTTTGCTCACAGTATCATCGCTTACCAAGCGACATTGAAAGGTATCTCCAAGCTGGAAGTTAATGAGCAGTCATTACTCGACGAATTAAATTCGAACTGGGAATTGCTTGCAGAGCCTATTCAAACGGTTATGCGTCGCTATGCCATCCCAAATCCCTACGAAAAGCTAAAAGAGCTCACTCGTGGAAAGCGTGTCACTCAAGAAGATCTAAAAGCCTTTATTGATAGTTTAGAGCTTCCGCAAGAAGAAAAGGAACGCTTGAAGCAGTTAACCCCAGCAACTTATATTGGTAACGCGGTCGAGCAAGCAAAGTCTATCTAAACTGCAGTAAATCAGAAGATTATGGCGAAAATTCAATCAAGTATGTTAGGCGATATTAGTCCGGAGGAGTTTCTTTCGGACTACTGGCAAAAGAAGCCACTACTCATTCGAGGTGGTTTCTCAGCCGACCCTGCGTTGATTACTCCAGAGGAGTTAGCCGGCTACAGTTTAGATGATGATATTGAATCACGTCTCATCCAACACAACTCTCAGCAACAACGCTGGCAGTTATCACATGGGCCACTTGAAGAAACTGTTTTTGAAGAATTAGGAGAGAAGAACTGGACTCTGCTGGTACAATCTCTAGACTACTTCCACCCTCCTCTTCAAGAACTCACCAAAGCCTGTAACTTTTTACCTCGATGGCGCTTAGACGACATTATGGTCTCCTTCGCTACAGCCCATGGTGGCGTCGGTCCACATTTGGATAAATACGATGTCTTTCTAGTCCAAGGCCAAGGTCAAAGACGTTGGCGCGTTGGCTTTAAAGATCAAAAAGTCAGCACTCTCAATCCGCATCCACAAATCGCTCAGGTTGCACCATTTGAGGCAACTATGGATGTTATTGTCAGTCCTGGTGATGTGCTTTATATCCCGCCTAACACGCCACACTGGGGCGTTTCTGTGGATAACAGCATTACCTATTCCATTGGCTTTAGAGCACCGAATATTGGCTCTATTCTTGATTCAGCCCTCAGCTCTGCATCTCTGGAGTTTGATAGCCTGTGGCAAGACAGTGGTAAGCTTAAGAAATACCATGCCTTTGGGGCGTTACATTCAGAAATGCCTGACTGGGCGCTTGGCGAGCTTCAACACTTACTCAACCGAAGAGAATTGCTTATTGCCGCAGGCAAAACAGTAACCGAGCTTAAATACCCTGAGGCTCTCGAACCAGTAAACTTGCCTAAGTCACAGGAATTATCAGAGATTGCTCTAACTGAGGGCGTTGAGTTAAATTTATTAGCTCGAATTGCTTACTTTGAACATGAGCAAGCCTTATTAACATTCATCAATGGCGTTTACTTCCAGTTCCCGAAAGGTCTCGAGCAAGCCATTCAAACCTTGAATCAAAAACACAGACTGACACCCGAAGATTTGTCTGAACTTCCGCGTTTACCGTTAGGTGAATTTCTAACACACGGAATCGCGCTCGGTGCGCTGACGTTAAGTAATTCCGATAGCTAACAGTACCAAGACTAAAGCCATGGAAAAACATTCACTGCGCCAAATTGGTGAAGAAAGTAGCGCTCTTATCAAAGTTGCAATACCCGCGATCCTTGCTCAATTAGCGCAAATGACACTAGGCGTTGTCGATACTTTGATGGCAGGTAATTACAGTAAGCATGCATTGGCTGCCGTTGGTACAGGCGCTAACACCTTCATGATTATTTTCGCTCTATATCTAGGGTTAAGCTTTGCTCTGAACCCGATGGTATCCCACTTTAATGGTCAGGGTCAGTTCAAACAAATCGGCAAAACCTTCCAAATGGGTGCATTCATAGCCGTTGCTTTCGCCATAGTCGCCTTCTTTGTTTTGCGAAATATGGAGGCGCCGTTACTACTAATGGACGTTACGCCGGATATCGCAGGACTAACCGCTGACTACCTTTCAGCGATGAGCTGGGGCACACTCCCAGCGTTTTTATTTCTAGCACTCAGAGCATCGAACGAAGGGCTTTTTTCCACCAAAGCCATCATGATTTGTTCCTTTTTAGTTATTCCCTTTAATATTCTGTTTAATACGTGGTTCATTTATGGTGGGCTTGGCTTGCCGGCAATGGGCGCCGTAGGCGTTGGTTATGCAACGAGCCTTGTTTGGACCTTACTCTTTCTCTTTTTGCTTATTTACACCTACAAAAATCAGCGCTACGACCACCTTGGTATATTTAAGAACATTCACTGGCCCAAAGTCAGTTTAATCAAAGAATACTTCACTATTGGAACCCCGATAGCCGTCGGTATGTTAATGGAAGTGGGGTTATTTGGCGTCATCGGCATTATGGTTGCCCGCTATGGCGTTGACCTGACCGGCGCTCACCAAATAGCCATGAACATTGCCACAGTGGCTTTTATGGTACCACTCGGCTTATCAGTCGCTATTACGGCTCGCGTTGGGTTTTGGCGGGGGAAGCAAGATTTTCGTCAAATGCGTCTAGCAGGCTTTTGTGGAATTGGCCTTAGTGTCTTCTTCCAAGCCTTATCCGTCACATTAATGCTATTGTTTCGACACGACTTCGTCGGCTTTTATACCGACAACCCCGAACTGATCAATATCGCTGCAAGTTTGATCTTTTTAGCCGCGATATTCCAGTTTTCAGATGGGCTGCAAATCAATAGCGCAGGCGCCCTTCGCGGGATGAAAGATACGAAAGTTCCGATGATATACATGGCCGTTGCTTACTGGCTATTTGGTTTCCCCATAGGTTACTATCTAGCTGAATATCAAGGACTTAAAGTCCAAGGTTTTTGGATAGGTATTATTGTTGGTTTATCCATTGCGGCAGTCCTTTTGTTATCTCGATTCGTACGCCGCTCGAAATTTGCCATTAAATTTGCCCAAAGCTAGTAATGGATTGACTTGCGAGTTACCCCGCTTGAGTTTACCATTACGCCTAAATGATACATTTGCAAGATATGAGCTGAAAGCTCTCGGAGTTTAGTGTGAACCCTTATTCAGTCGATAACTATCAACGCCCACTACTTGAAACGCCCGACGGTGAAGATAAAGTATTGATGCATTCTTGTTGTGCACCTTGTGCAGCTGAAGTCATGGAAGCGGTTCATGCCTCAGGTATTAAGCAAACGGTGTTCTTCTACAACCCGAATATTCACCCGATTGAAGAGTATGAAATTCGAAAAAACGAAAATAAGCGTTTTTGCGATAAGCTCGGGATAGAGTTTATCGATGCTGACTACGATAAGGATAATTGGTTTGAACGCATCAAAGGGCTTGAAGATGAGCCTGAACGCGGCGCGCGTTGCACTGTCTGTTTTGACATGCGATTTGAGCGTACTGCGCTCTATGCTGCGGAAAATAATTTCGATCTTATAACCAGTACTCTCGGCATTTCTCGCTGGAAAAACATGGAGCAAATCAACGATTGTGGCGTTAGAGCTGCCAATCGCTACGATGATGTTCGATACTGGACATTTAACTGGCGTAAAAAAGGCGGTGCCCAGAGAATGATTGAGATCTCAAAGCGCGAAGAGTTTTATCAGCAAGAATACTGCGGTTGCGTTTACTCTCTACGCGACACTAACCGCTGGCGACAAGAAAATGGCCGTGATCGTATTAAGCGAAATATTAAGTTTTACGGACACGATAAGCCCGAATAACCAATCTTAATGTAACAATAAAAAGGAGCCGTACGGCTCCTTTTTATTGTTCACGAATTTATAACTTACTGCTGCTTTAATATATCGGCTTTCCGACTCGATGCACTTTGAGCTTTTTTGCTTGGCTTTGGGGGAACTCTTCTTACTCGAGGTTCGACTGGAACGCCTCTATAGTTCTCAGTGTCTGGATTCTGCGCATCACGGTTTAAGTCTCGACGACGATCATGCCTATAATCATGACGTATGATTCTATAGCGATAATGATAAGGCCAGTAGTAAGGGCGGTGATAGAACCAGTACGGATCCCACGCCGAATAAACTTCAACATACTCGTAGTTTGGGCGCTCCTCCCATAATTGGTGTCCTCTTGTGTCCACCACAGGGAAGTTTATTTTATGCTCACCAACTTTGCCCGGCATTGGCTCCGACAACATACCAACGACCGTAATTTCTTTGCCTTGCTTATAAATCATAGGATCAAGGAAACCAGGAACTCGGGCAATAAAGCGTCCTCCAGTCTCTTGACTTGCTACTGGACGAGCTTGTCTTCCTAACGGCAAGTTTACTACCTCGATCAAGGTATCTTTCTCTAAATTTTCCACACGAGCAACGATACCTCCCCATCGCACTTCTTGCTTATTAAATGCTTCTGGATTTTGAGCAACTTTTGTAAAGTTGAGGTTTGGCTTATCAAAGTCTATTTGTTTTGGTGTGCTAGCACATGCTGCTAACAAAGCTCCTCCCAACAAAACAAATGTAATTTTCAACAACTTGCCCATGATAAATCTCCTTCAAAATGCTTTAAAATCAGCTTAACCAGCTTACAGCTATTGTAACTTTGGCTCTGTGAATTTAACCTGAATAAGCATCAAAACCATTAGTCTGGCTATTACGGCTTCGCTTTTTTCGCCACATTGTCTCTTAGGTATACCGGCAATGCTTGTTCAGCGGAAATCGACTTCCCCTGGTTAAATCGAGCCCTGGCTATAGGAAGCATAGCCTCAGCAAAAGGATAAAGAGGCTCTTTCTCAACCACAATCGGTAAGTTTAAGGCTTCTGATAACTCTTTTGCATAAGTCTGCCAGCCTGTTCCGACCGCTCTGTATACGTTAGACGAGTCAGGCTCTGAAACTGTGACAAGATTAGGCGAGCAAACAACTTCCTGCCCTATTAGCTGCATAATTCCGTTTGAGTCTGCCTCATACTGCCCCCAGTACACTTCCCCCATTCTGGCATCAATCGCACTTAATACGCTATCCGCCCCCAAAGTATCATGGGCTGCCTGAGCCATTGCTTGCAGGCTAGATACGCCAATAACGGGTAAACCAGCACCAAAAGCGAGCCCTTGAACGACACTAATACATATCCGTAAGCCCGTAAAGGCACCTGGACCTTGTCCATAAGCGATGGCATCAAGTTGCGCCAGCTTAATACCAGCGTCAGACAACACTTCATCAACCATCGGCAAAATCAGCTCACCATGCTCTCGGGGGGCCACTTTAGACCGAGTAAAAAGTTTATCTTGGTATTGCAACGCCACTGAGCAAGCTTCTGTGGCTGTGTCTATTACAAGTAAATTCGCCATTGAGTCTCTAACCGTTACTGTCCACGAGTATGTTTTCTGATAATTTCTTTAAAAATTCTATCACAACAGCTTGCTCGCGCGTACGCTTCATCGGTGGCAAGCTCTTTAAAAACTTCTGTCCATATTTATTCGCAATTAGCCTCGGATCACACAAGACTAAAACGCCTTTATCGTCATAATCACGGATCAAACGACCCGCTCCCTGCTTTAAAGCGATAATAGCCTCTGGAATTTGGATATCAAAGAAAGGGTTCTTCCCAGACTTTCGAGCGGCTTGTATTTTTGCTTCAATTAACGGCTCGTCAGGCGCTGAAAATGGCAGCTTATCGATCACTACTAAGCTTAAAGCGTCACCCTTAACATCAACCCCCTCCCAAAAACTTGAGGTTGCCAATAACACTGCATTTCCCGCATCACGAAACTGTTCGATTAATTCATTTTTGGGCAGATCGCCTTGGGCAAATACGGTTTTATCGTCAAGCTTTTCCTGCCACAATTCTTTGACCTTGTTGAGCGCTGCATAGCTGGTAAACAGCACAAAAGTACCGCCTGGGTTTGCTTTAACCAGGGGCAGTACTTGCTTCTGCCAGCTATCAACATAAGTTCTATCTCGCGGGTCAGGCAAGCTTCTCGGAATATGAAGTATGGCTTGCGAATCGTAATCAAAAGGACTTGGCAACACTAAATCACGGGCTTCTGATAACCCCAGCTCATCTTTAAATAAACTAAAATCATCCGCCTGTGTTAATGTCGCTGAGGTAAATATCCAACTTCGAGCTGCATGCTCTTTGCGACTACGCGAAAATGATTCAGATACATTAAGTGGTGTTTCCAGCACCGCAAAGCCATTGCGATATGTTTCTACCCAGCGCACAGCTGCATACGCTTTATCGTCATTCGACTGATTAAAAGTACTGTTAAATAAAGCCAGAGCCTGCAAGGATTCTTCGCAGCGACGGTGACAGCTATCCAACCCTTTTGATCGACTGGCGTGTCGCTCTAAGCGTTCGCATAATGCCAGCACTTCTTTTTCGAGCTCTTTTAAGGCAGACTGAAGAGATGGTGTTGCAATCAGCTGCCAGTTGATCTTTTTAGCTGCTTCTCCAAGTTGTAACCTAACTTCATTAACAGCGCCCTCAACACGACGCACAGCAACACTGAGTTGGCGATCATCTTTGGCCGTCGTTAAGGCTTCTAGCTCAGTGTCTCGACAAAGCTCCATCAGCTGGCGACTGGTTAAACGCTGCCCATAAAACGCATGAGCAATATCGGTCAATTGATGCGCTTCATCGACAATAACCGTATCAGCATCTGGCAACAGCTCCCCAAAACCATCGTCTTTTAAGACCATATCAGCTAATAGCAGATGATGATTAACCACGACCACATCAGCAGCAGTCGCTTTCTGCCGAGCCTTCGCAACGTAACAGTCCGCAAAGTCAGGGCACTCAACCCCAAGGCAATTATCATTAGTTGATGTTACATAAGGCCATAAAGGGTCATTGTCAGCCAAATCTTTGCACTGAGTTAAGTCGCCACTTTTGGTTTGACCTGCCCATGCTTTTACCTTTGCTAAGGTATCAACCATTGATCGACTTTGGAATTGACCAGAATCAAGACTTTGATCCATCCTATAGCTGCATAAATAGTTGTTGCGACCTTTTAGCAAAGCTGTTTTTGGAGACATTCCTAAGGCATCCCTCATATTAGGGAGATCGCGATAAAACAGCTGGTCTTGAAGGTTTTTAGTACCCGTTGACACAATGACTTTTTTATCGTTGAGATACCAAGCTTTTAGTGCTGGCACCAGATAACCAAAAGTCTTACCTGTTCCAGTGCCCGCTTCGATACAAATTGACTCATCAGATTCTAAGACAGACTCTATAGCGTGAGCCATTTCAAGCTGCTCATCCCTTTGCTTGAAGTTAGAAAATATTTTGGAAAGAGGACCTTCTGAAGAAAACAGTTGGTCTAATTTTAAGGGTTCTGAAGTTTCAGCCACGACGTTAGCTACAGTGTTACTTGAGCAGGCGCTGCTCTATGAGCTGTAGCATTAGCTCAATGTGCCCACGGTCATCATTTAACGCAGGAATATAGTGGTAGTCTTCACCACCATTGTCGATAAAAGTATCACGGTTTTCTATTGCCAGTTCTTCAAGAGTTTCTAAGCAGTCAGCGCTAAACGCTGGGCTGATAACCTGAACTGACTTAACACCTTCTTTCGCCCAGGTCGTTAATAACTCGTCGGTATAAGGTTTAACCCACTCTTCTTTACCAAATCGTGACTGGAAAGCAACAGCGTACTCGTTATCCTTAAGCTCAAGTTCTTTCACCACGAGCTCCGCCGTTTTGCGACACTGAGCTTCGTAGGGATCACCTTTTTGTGAAAACCGTTCAGGTACTCCATGAAAAGAAAATAGCAATTTTTCAGAGGAGCCATTCTGTTCTCTGAATCTCTGCACGGAGCGGACTAATGAGTGAATATAATGAGGGTGATCATGATAGTCGCCAACGTAGGTAATCTCTGGCACATAAAACTTATCTTTATAATACTTTGCCACCCGATCAAATATTGATGCAGTGGTAGCTGAAGAGTATTGCGGGTATAGCGGTAACACAATAATCCGCTCGCACCCTTGATTTTTTAAAGCTTGCAGGGCATCTGGAATCGATGGATTGCCATAAGCCATCGCAATTTCTACGGGAACATGTTTTCCGTAACGTTGATCAACAAAGCGCTCATTAATTTCGTTTTGCAATTTCTGACGCTGCTTTTGAGTAATCACTAGCAGCGGTGAGCCTTCTTTCAACCAGATTTTTTTATATGCTTTTGCTACTCGTGTGGGACGAACTCTTAAAATAATGCCGTGTAAAATTAAGCACCAGACCCAGCGAGAAATAGACACTACGCGCTTGTCGTGTAGGAACTCAGACAAATACCGACGAACCGCTTGAGGCGTTGGCTCATCAGGTGTCCCTAAGTTACATAGTAAAACGCCCTGTTTTTTCAATCTATTACTCGCTTATGGTCGTTTTCAAATTATTTTGATAAGCCTGTAAAAATAGCATCACGAATGCTTTCAACCGAACCTACACCAGGAACGCTAACGTACTCAGGGGCTTTTTCAGAGTCTTTCTCGGCCCACTCTGAGTAATACGCTACTAACGGACGCGTTTGGTCCTCATACACTGCTAAGCGACGACGAACAGTATCTTCTTTATCATCATCACGCTGAATAAGTGGCTCGCCTGTTTCATCATCTTTACCTTCCTCTTTAGGAGGGTTGTAAGTGACATGGTAAACACGTCCAGAGTCAGGGTGAACGCGGCGCCCGCTTAAACGTTTCACAATTTCTTCGTGATCGACATCGATCTCAACAACATAATCAACGTCAATATTGTTATCACGCATAGCATCAGCTTGAGGGATGGTACGCGGAAAACCATCTAATAAATAACCATTTTGACAGTCGTCTTCTTTAACGCGCTCTTTGACGATGCCGATGATAATGTCATCAGACACTAATTCACCAGCATCCATTTTCTTTTTAGCTTGGAGGCCCATCTCAGTTCCAGCTTTTACTGCTGCACGCAGCATATCGCCTGTAGAGATTTGAGGAATGTTGTATTTTTCTTTAATAAATTGCGCTTGAGTGCCTTTACCTGCACCGGGTGCACCCAACAAAATAATTCGCATGTGCGAAGTCTCCTAGCCTTATGTGTAAATATTGACTTTGTAGGCGCTAAAGATACTTGGTATAGCCCAGTATCTCAAGTAAAAAATACCGAAATACGGGCTTATTAGGCAGAGTTTGATAGAAATAATAGTGAGTTAGAACTTATCTCTTCACTGGTTTAATTAATAGTTTTTTGCCCAAAACCCCGACTAAAACACCACAAATGACGCCTAAGCTGTTGGCAAGAAGATCTTGCCACTCAAAACCTCGGTTAGGGATAAACATTTGAGCAACCTCAATACCGAGGGAAAAAGCGATACAAGCAATGATTAATAACCAAGCTGGGCGTTTATCTGAGCCCATGCGCGCCAGAAAGCCTAATCCAAAATAGCCCACGAAATGCAGCGCCTTGTCCCACGGCAAACCACTTGGTAGCTGCTTACCTGGCATCATTGAACCGACAGCAATAACCAGAACGCCAAGAACGAATAGGACTTTAAATAATTTGCTTGATAGAAATGCTTTCATAAAAAAGCCGCCTCAAGGGCGGCTATTCGCTGACTTAATGCGCTAATTTTAACAAGAGCTTATTCAGCTTACTAGCGAAACTGGCAGGATCATCAAGTTGGCCTTGCTCTGCTAATAAAGCTTGGTCAAACAACACATCCACCCACTCAGAGAACTGCTCATCGCTTTGCTCTTTTTCGATCAAGTCGATCAGAGCATGTTCAGGGTTAATTTCGAACACAGGCTTCACATCAGGTACATTTTGGCCCGCAGCTTGTAGCATTTTCACCATCTGTAGCGGCATTTCTCCTTCACCCGCGACGATACAAGCCGGTGTATCGGTTAAACGCATAGTCACCTTAACATCCGCCACTTTATCGCCTAGAGCGGATTTTACTCGCTCAACAAAGTCTTTGTGCTCTTCCGATGCTTTCTCTTGCGCTTTTTTATCTTCAGCATCTTCAAGATTACCTAAATTTAAGTCGCCCTGAGTCACAGAGACAAATTGTTTACCTTCGTACTCGTTCAAGTGTGAGATAGTCCACTCATCAATACGATCGTGCATCAACAAGACTTCAATCCCTTTTTTGCGGAAAATCTCTAAGTGTGGGCTGTTTTTGGCAGCAAGGAAGCTATCCGTTGCAATGTAATAGATTTTTTCCTGCTCAGGCTTCATACGCTCAATATAGTCATCAAGCGATACTGTCTGAGCCTTCTCATCGTTATGAGTTGAGCTAAAGCGGAATAACTTGGCGATTTTTTCTTTATTCGCAAAGTCCTCGCCAGTCCCCTCTTTCAAGACTTGGCCGAACTCATCCCAGAACTGCTGGTACTTTTCTTTATCTTTTTTCGCCAACTGCTCTAGCATTTTCAAGATTCGCGACACAGTAGCGTTTCGCAACGACTGAGTCACCTTAGAATCTTGTAAGATTTCTCTAGAAACATTTAGAGGCAAATCATTGGAGTCGAGCAAACCACGGACAAATCGCAAGTAAACCGGCAAGAATTGCTCAGCATCATCCATAATAAAGACACGCTGAACATACAACTTCACACCACGAACACGATCGCGGTTCCATAAGTCAAATGGGGCTTTTGAAGGGATATAGAGTAAGCTGGTGTACTCTTGAGTACCCTCAACTTGATTGTGACTCCACGTCAGCGGCTCTTGGAAATCGTGTGAGATGTGCTTGTAAAACTCTTGGTATTCTTCATCACTGATATCAGCTTTAGCTCGAGTCCATAGCGCAGTCGCTTTATTAACGGCTTCAAATTCAGGTGTCTTATCAGCATCATCGTCAGAGACCATCTTATGCATTTCGACTGGCAATGAGATGTGATCTGAGTATTTACCAATGATGTTTCTTAGGCGGAGTTCCTCAAGAAACTCTTCTTCACCTTCTTTTAGGTGAAGTGTGATATCCGTACCTCGCGTCTCTTTTTCTGTCTGCTCAATAGTAAACTCACCATCGCCAGCAGACTCCCAGATAACCGCTTCATTAATGCCAGCGCCTGCACCTCGAGTAGTCACGGTTACTTTGTCAGCGACGATAAAGGCTGAATAAAAACCAACGCCAAACTGACCAATCAATTTAGAGTCTTTTTTCTGGTCGCCTGTAAGCTGTTGCAAGAAATCAGCAGTTCCCGATTTAGCAATAGTACCAAGGTTATTGATAACTTCTTTCTCAGTCATGCCGATACCATTGTCTGAAATAGTAAGGGTCTTAGCATCTTTATCAGTCGTGACTCGTATTGCTAATTCGCTATCATCGCCATATAAACTGTTATCTTTCAATGCCTTGAAGCGTAACTTGTCTGCAGCATCAGCAGCATTAGAAATAAGCTCACGAAGAAAGATTTCTTTGTTCGAATACAACGAATGCACCATCAAGTGCAACAGTTGCTTTACTTCAGTTTGAAAAGAATGTTTTTGTTTAGTAGCTGTTTCTGACATAGTTTTTTCTTCACACTAGTTACCACGATGTGAAAAAAATGGGGGCTTTAAATCGTTTTTCAATACTAAACAATGAATCTTGCATAAAAAAGCCAGCTATCGGATAAAGACAAGCTGGCTGATAAGTTAATACTCTGGTTAGATTCTACTACTTTGGTTTACATTGAACCTCTGCTAACAAGTAGATGTCTTCAGTTTTAGCATCATACAAAAAACATGAGTCTTCTAAGTGGTAAAGCTCAAACTTACGTGGCATTTCGGTGATTCTACCTTGGGCCGGATTACCATCTACCATAGTTGGCTCACGCTGAATAAATAGCCTGTGATCATTATTAAAAATATCATCGGCTAACTTTACGTTAGCACCCGGCATGGCATCATCAATAATTCCGGCAATTTCAGCTTTAGCCTCTGAGTCAAAACCGAACGCTACAGCTGGCACAGCATGCTCTTTATTCCACTCGGTTGACTTGCAACCAACCAACCCTAACGCCAAAGCCGAAATAAGTAGGCTAGTCAGTTTCATTGCTGCAACTCCTTAGGCGTATTCATAATACGGTTTTGCTCTAAGAATAGACGCTCTTGAACGCGCTGAGACTTAAGAAGCGAGTTATCAGGCATCTGGCCTTTATAAGAATGACGTTGAGCCGTTTTTTCCACTGTTGCAGGACAAGTTCCTGAACTTTGGTACTCCAGAGCGGCCGCTAACATAGCTTCATCAGGATCACCTAGTAAGTGATTAAAATCATCGGCTACGACACACCCCTTAACAAAGTCTTGGCCGTTATCAGTAGAAGATGGAACAAAACCATCAGCATACTGACCGAAACCTTTTTGGTTTTCACCACGGAACTGGATAGTGAAGTAAGTCGTACCGCAGTTGTCGGTAGCATAAAAACCATAAGGCTTGCCACAAGTTGTATCGCCAATAAGTATCACTTCAACATCAATACCACGTAGGCCATTAATAAATGCTTCACTTGCTGAACAAGTGCCACTCGTAGAGAGAACAAAAACACGGTTCAGATTAACCGATGGCAAGACGCCACCTGGAGCTGTCGCTTCATCGGACGTGGTGTTGTAAAAAGGAATAGGGTTAAGATCTTCGCCAGTGACAGGGTTTACGTTAGGGTGCTTATCGTTCCAGACGCTTTCTTCATAAATTTGACCTTGCGTTTGAGCCTGACCAGCTACCATATAAGCAAGCTGGCTAGAGATAAATAAGAAACCGCCTCCGTTATAGCGAAGATCGACCACTAGGTCTTGAACGCCCTCGTTAGAGAAGTCGACAAATGCATCAATAATTTCTTGCTCTGCAATACGAGTACCGAAAGTATTAAACTGCATATAGCCTACTTTACCACTCGCTGTGTCAAAAACTTGCTCATTTTGAACTGGATCAGCAGTGACTGTAGCCGATGTCATCGTAACCGTTCGAGTCGTGGAAGCGCCTAAGTCACGAACCACAAACTCGTGAGTTTCTCCATCACTTGCTGGGAATAACCCCGCATTCAAGGTATCTGTGTCACTACCGTTAATGACATCAACGCCATCAATCTCTAAAATTTCAGTTCCACGAGTCAAGCCCGCACCGGTAGCCGGTGAGCTAGGCTCTGTATAAGCAATCACAATTTTGCGCGGTGGAGCAGCTTGTATTAAAAAGAAGCGTGCACCATAACCTGAGCTTGCACCAGAAGATACACGCTGCTGATAGTCGTTAGTGTCCTGAAAAAAGTGGAAGTTGTCTTTTTGAGCGCCTGAGCTTGTTAACTCTTCCGTTTTAAGCTCAGCAAAATACTCCGTTGGCAAACCAAAATTAGCAGGGTTTTGGTCTTGGATTTCGTCATACCACAAATAAGTATTGTTACTCCATGAACGTAACCAATGCTTTTCATGTAAATGACTGCCCGCCTGATCAGGCCAAGGGTCACCATAAATATCGGTACCAGAACGTGGGTTTTCACAACGCGCTACAAAGTTTGACTCGTCTGCAAAAACTCCTGCCGTCCAAGTTGGTCCCTCACTCGTTGGAGGTTGAGGGGATGGTGAGTCTGAATCACTGCTACCACCACATGCTGTTAATACTAAAGCTGTTGCTGCAAGCGACAATAATTTTGTTTTTAGCCTTTCTGTATTCATGGAGACACCTTTGTAAAGTATTTAGACATCGAATCTAATATACAACAAAAATGAAGACCAAGTAAAAAGTATCAAATTGTATCTAAGTGACTTAAAACTATGAAAGGTAGGGCTTTCTTCCAGAAAAGGAATGCATGAGAGTACCACCATCGATATATTCAAGCTCACCGCCAAGGGGCACCCCAGAAGCAATACGAGACAGTTCTGTGCCGGTTCCTTTCAGCATTTCGGCAATAAAGTGAGCCGTTGCCTCACCTTCAACAGTAGAATTAGTGGCTAAAATAACTTCAGCAGGTTTTTCTTGTTGAATCAATGTCTTAAGCTGATCCAGCCCAATATCTTCAGGGCCTATTCCATCCAGAGGCGATAAGTGCCCCATCAACACAAAGTAAGTTCCTTGAAAGCCCCCTGTCGCTTCAATTGCTAGAACATCAGCTGGGCTTTCAACGATACATAATAAGCTCTTATCACGTCGCTCTGATTGACAAATACCACACAACTCAGACTCCGTAAAATCACGACAACGGTCGCAGTGATGCACGCCCTCCATCGCCGATGCTAACGACACCGATAGATGCTCACCACCATCACGATTACGCTCCAACAAGTAATACGCCATACGCTGGGCAGATTTAGGCCCCACGCCCGGTAAACAGGTAAACGCATCAACTAATTTTTTTATCAATGGAGACTGCATTTTAACCTTATGTCATTATCTTTAACGTTAGCTTTAACACTGAATATTTGAGTCTTCTTCTAGCCGGTTTTGCGCACAGAGACTGAACGTATTAACAATACGTGATGGCTCGAGCACAAAACCAAGACCGAAGAAACCGAAATAGGCAAATTAAAATGGTAGGTTCATTCCTGGTGGAAGGTTGATTCCATCTGTCGCGCCAGCCATTTTCTCTTTAGTGGTCTCTTCAACTTTGCGTACCGCAGCATTTATAGCGGCTGCCACTAAGTCTTCTAGCAATTCTTTATCATCGTCCATCAAGCTTGGATCAATCTCAACACGCTTGACGTCATGGCGACCCGTCATTGTAACTTTGACCATACCAGCACCCGCTTCGCCCGTAACTTCTAGCTTAGCGATCTCTTCTTGTGCCTTCTGCATCTTTTCTTGCATTTGTTGGGCTTGCTTCATCATATTGCCCAAACCACCTTTACCGAACATGGCTGTACCTCAATAATGTATTAACTGTTACTGATTAAAGCGCTTTGCCCTAATCATCTAAATAAGTGACCGATTCTCGATCTATTTTAGCACCAAACTGCCGCTGTAACTGTTGACTGAACGGGTGTTGATTCAAATCTTCACACGCTTTTTGCAGTCTGAGCTTAGCCTGATGCTGCCAAATTTGGGCTGGAGTCTCGATACGGGGTTGTTTTAACTGCCACTCGACCGTAATACTCTTGCCTAAAAAAGACTCCAGAGCGTTTTTCACGCTAGATTTTGCGCTATCGGTTAATAAGATCTCTTGGTCTGGCGACAGTTCCAACACCACGCTTTGATCCGAACTCCAAATAGCGCAACTTGATTGTGCTATTTGGTGGTAAGTCCCGTCTAATTCAAGTTTTTGGACTAAATTAGCCCACTCTATTGCTTCTTCAGGCACATTTAGTTCAGGAACTAACTCAGGTTCTTCGGGCTCGTCGTCAGCGATCTCACGTTGGTTCATCGCCACGCGGCCTGAATTATCGACCGCATTATGCAAATCAGGCTTGCGATCAGTCTCGTTGCTTGCCTGCATCATACGGGCTATATCGCTGTCGTAGCTTTCTGCTGGCTCGCTCTGCTCGGGTGTAGATTCTTTGGCGACTGCTTCTCGCTGTGGCCTTTGCCCGGCATGCTCTTCCACCCGCTGCTGATTCGAAGTCGGCTGTGACTGCTCAGCCACTGAGCTTACTTCTTTAGCAGCGTTATTTGTTGGCGCTTCTTTCGCTAGAGCGACCTTGGAATTGGAGTCTTCTGCGCTTGCTTCAGGCTCATGATCAAAACTAAGACCAAGAGCCGAATGAAGGCTGGCTAGCGCATCATCGTTTTCATTTTCCTCAACAGTGTTGTTTTTCTCTGCCGAGGCATTATCAGTTGCTTTAGAATTATCAGCAAAAGGTTCCGTCTTTACAGCTGTTTTTTCAGGTTCGACAGAATCGGCAAAAGCAAACGATGACACATCCTCTTCATCCTGCTCTTCCTGTTGCATATACTGCTCATAGCCTGAAAACTCATTATCAGTACTCTGTTCAGGAGGAATGCTTTGGTTGGATGACGGTTCTGTAACGTCTTGTTTTTGTGTGTTTTTATCAGCAGAATGCTCAACCTGAGCTTTTTCAGGCTTAGGGCTTACCGGCTCTGAGCTTCCAGCCATAGCGGCTTTAGGTTTATCAGCAACAGAGGCTTCAATTGTTTTTTTTGACGGGGTTAAATTAACTTTTTTTTTTGATGCTTGTTGGTCCTGTTCAGACCCAGTGTCAATTTGGAAGGCTAGCATGCGTAACAAGGCCATTTCTAACCCTTGCTTCGCTGTTGGAGCCCACTCAAGATCACGACGCGCATGAAGTCCAAGCTGATAAAACATCTGTAAGTCCGCAGCTTCAAAAATGTCAGCAAACTCAGGGACATAGGAAGCAGCCGTATCGAGCATCACTTGCGTTGCTTGATACACAGCAATCTGATGAATTCGACTTAATAACTCTTTTAAGGCATCAGCAAAGTCAACTGGATAATGACTCATGTCATCGACAGCTTTAATCGCCATCACTGTATCTTTACTCGCTAATGCTTCAAGCAAACGCACCATAAACTTGTGGTCAATCGTGCCCAGCATGGTACGAATGTCTTCTTCTAAAACTTTGCCTTGCCCATATGCAATGGCCTGGTCGAGCAAACTTAAAGCATCACGCATACTGCCTTCTGCCGATTGAGCAATTAGCTGTAATGCCGCGGCTTCAAAGTCGAGTGACTCTTGCTCAAGAATAAACTTCAAATGATTAGCAATAGTTGCTTCGTCCATATGCTTAAGATGAAACTGTAAGCAGCGGGACAAAACCGTCACAGGAAGCTTTTGAGGATCGGTGGTCGCAAGCAGGAAAATTACGTGCTCAGGGGGTTCTTCAAGCGTCTTTAACAGTGCATTAAACGAACTGTTAGACAACATGTGAACCTCATCGATGAGATAAACCTTGTAACGTCCACGAGTTGGGCGGTACTGAACATTTTCTAATAATTCACGAGTATCATCGACTTTAGTTCTTGAAGCTGCATCCACTTCAATCAGATCAACAAATCGACCTTCATCAATTTCAGAACAACTCCCGCATTGACCGCACGGCGTCGCCGTAATGCCTTCAGCTTCGCAGTTGAGACACTTGGATAAGATTCGAGCAATGGTTGTTTTACCAACACCTCGAGTGCCGGTAAAAAGATAAGCATGATGCAGACGTCCACTTTCAATGGCATTAACCAAAGCACGGCTAACATGTTCTTGGCCACGGAGTTCTTGAAAGTTTTTGGGGCGCCATTTTCGGGCGAGCACTTGATAGCTCATAAATTAATCAGTATAGAAATGCTTATCGTTTTAGTGCAGAAACCATAGCACACTTTGCACGATTGGAAAATCTATTTGTCATCACAGAGAAAGTTAGCAAAAGACTTTTAATGATACAAATCAATCAGATAGCGCATCATCTAAGATTTTAGAACCTAGTCGCTTAGATCCTTCAAATTAATGATTGTATGACAGCGCTTAGTCAAGAGTCGCTTAAACAGATACGTTGATAGAACGAAAAAGCCGCTCAGTGTTTCCACTAGCGGCTTTTTCCAATTCTTGCAATACTTTATCAAAGAGCAATATCTTATCAAAGATATAAGGCCCAGCTAGCCACACCCCGGCACACGAGTCGGTTGCTACCGTTGCTCCCTTCCGGGCCTGGCGGGATTCACAACGTATCGTTGCGGGGGGACCAGCTGAGTTGCGCGCATTATCCCTCAAACGATTTGAATAATAAAGCCCTGCATCACAAAAAATCATGAAACCTTTGTGATTACAGTTGGTACGCTGGTTACAACACTTCCACAAAGCCTTGTTGGATTAACTGACCTAACACTGGATCAGCTTCATTATCACCAATATCTGCATAATCAAAGGTTTTGTAGTCACTCCACTCCGCCATGGTTTGCTTCACCACTTGACCACTTTCAAGCGAAGATAGTTCAAACTGCTTACCATTAATAGTTACCCGTTCAACGAACTCATGACCATTAACGAGCTGCTTTAATTCGTCCAAAGTGGTTTCCATCTCTTGGCTAGTTAGCCGATCAAACTCAATACAGTACTGCTTTTCTGGATAGGCTTGAAAGAAGCTAGGGTGCTCCGTTTGCCATAAGCGCCACAAGGCAATTTGCTCAGTTCCTTGAGGCGAAAACCCCATAACCTCTTTATTGAGCCACACGGTAACAATCCTAGACTCACCTCCTTTAGTGACGACAAAGTCGGCCTTCTTAGCCATGGTTCCTGGTTGTGCCAAGGCTAAACTGGATAAGGAAAGTGCGAGAAAACTTATGATAGCTATAAGACTTAAAATTTTATTCATTTGCAACATAACCTGTCCACTTCATATAATTATTTAAACAACACTTTTGTCAGCAAAGACACGCGCTCTTCCTTCGAAGAGCACAGCCCTATGCTTTCTACTGTTGCGCCGCTTCTGCTTTACCAACTAAATCAACAGCGTGATTCATGGCATGAAAAATATTACTTTGCTCATGGGTACCACGTAATAACTGAGCACCAGGGCCAGTCGCATAAATACCCACATCTTCTCCAGAGTGCGTTTCCGAACCTAGAGGGATTAACGCCTCTTGATGATAACCTGATGATTGTGTATCAACGCCGCCTACATCATGACGTCCTGTAGCTCCGGCATCCCCATAACGCTGGTCACCACCATTTCCCTGGCCATAATCCGCAAAGCCTAAGCCATTAGAATAACCAACTGTGGTGTACGGCATATCATCACTAGCCAGCACAGCTTCATCTTCAGCATGTCCCGCATGGTCATTACCCTTCACCACACCTAAAATTGGATTACCACGAGTCGGATAACCCGCAAGAGTAAAGACATGACTGTGGTCAGCGGTGACAATAATCAAGGTTTCATTCAAATCGACTTTATCAACCGCAGCTTGTACAGCTTCAGCGAACTCTACCGCGTCTTCTAGCGCACGATAGGCATTACCCGCATGATGGCCATGGTCAATACGACCTGACTCAACGGTTAAAAAGAAGCCTTTGTCATTGTTACTCAGGATATCAATGGTCTTAGTTGTCATTTCACTCAAGGACGGTTCGCCAGCAATATCATTCACTCTATCTGCTTCGTACTCCATGTGTGATGAATTAAACAAGCCTAGAACTTTTGTTGTCGAGTCAGCACTTAATGCATCAAAACCTGCTTGATCATACACATAGCTTCCAACTGCATACTTTGCTTTCCAAGAGTCGATTAAATTCATTCCATCCGTACGCTTCCCTGTTTTGCCCTCTTCATCGGTAAAGGTGTTCGGGATAAAGTGACGACGGCCACCGCCCATCACAACATCAATACCATCACCATAAGAAAACTCTACAAGTTGTGTTGCAATATCCTTGCAGCCGTTATTTTTAGCTTCATCTGTTAACTTGTCATCACTTTCCCAGTTACGCTCAGGAGACTTAGCGTAGGTTGCTGCAGGTGTTGCGTGTGTAATACGAGCCGTAGAAATAATGCCTGTCGACATACCAGCCATTTCAGCAAGTTCGACTGCTGTAACTAACTCATTACCTTTTGCAGAACTACAATCTGCACGAAGCACGTTTTCAGGGTAGCCAATAACTCCTGCTTTAGTTTTAACACCGCTAACCATCGCCGTCATTGTTCCTGCCGAGTCGGGTGTCTGTTGATTAGTGTTGTAAGTTTTAGCGAACCCAGCAACTGGAAACTTCTCAAAACTAAGCTGGTACTCTTCGCCTGTTGCGCCGCTTTTCTGCCCCGCAAATATACGCGCCGCAGTCACCGTCGAAACGCCCATACCATCACCCACAAACAGAATCACGTTTTTAGCGGCCCCCTTGGTCAAGACTTCTTCGGTTTCTAAAGCCTTGTCTACACGCAACTTACCTTGGTTAAACCATTGATTGGTTTTAGTCCAGTCAACGCTAGAAACTGGTAGCTCAGGATTCTGCTCTTTATCGTCTTCATTTCCAAAGCAAGCCGTCAGTAACGTTGCAGAGACTAAGACGCTTAATAGTTTGCCAACATACTTTTTGTTGATGTTCTGCTTTTTTGCAAAAATAATCATTGTTTTAATCCTCAAGTTCTACTCTTATGACCTATAGCTTACTGATAAGCTTCGCCGCCAAGTTCAGCCGCATGGTTGATGACATGGAAAATAACGTTCTGCTCAATAACCCCTTGCAATAAATGCGCGGCAGGCCCTATTGCATGAACGCTAATGTCTTCACCGGCATGAGTTTCAGAACCTAGAGGAACCAATGCTTCTTGATGGAAACCAGATTGAGTTGTATCGATACTAGAGAGGTCGACACGCCCCGTATGAGCATCGTCACCATAGCGCTGGTCACCACCATTACCGTCACCATAATCAGCAAAACCTAAACCGTTAGCGTAACCGACTGTAGTGTACGGCATGCCATCAGAAGCTAAAGATGGCTGAGATTTAGGCTGGCCACTACCGTCTGTTGATTTCACCAAACCTAATATAGGATTACCGCGCTGTGGATATCCGGCAATCGTGAATACGTGACTGTGATCCGCTGTGACCATAATCAAAGTGTCTTCTGGGTTGGTGTTATCCATGGCGTATTGGATAGCATTAGCAAACTCTATAGTGTCATCTAAAGCACGGTATGCATTGCCAGCGTGATGTCCATGGTCGATGCGCCCCGACTCCACCATTAAGAAGTAACCATTATCGTTTTGCTTTAAAACTTCTAATGCCCCTTCGGTCATTTCTGTCACCGTCGGTTCGCCACCAACATCACTTAAACGATCAGCGTTATATTGCATGTGAGATGAGTTAAACAAAGCTAATAGCTTGTCAGTTGAAGCTAAATCCAGCCCTGCAAAACCGGCTTGATCTTCAACATAAAAAGCCGCTTGATCGCTGTAACGAGCCAGCCACTCGTTAGTTAAATCACGTCCATCCGTTCGCTTTCCCGACTTGCCTTCTGAGTCCGTAATTGTTTCAGGGATAAAATGACGACGACCTCCCCCCATAACAACATCAATACCGTCACCCGCCTCTAGTTCAACGAGTTGAACCGCTATATCTTTACACCCAGCGGCTTTCGCCTCTTCCGGCAACTTATCATCACTTTCCCAGTTTCGCTCAGGGACTTTGGCGTAAGTCGCTGCTGGAGTGGCATGAGTAACACGAGCTGTTGAAATAATGCCCGTTGATAAGCCTTTTTCTTCCGCCATTTCTATTACAGTTTTCAACTCGTAGCCACTTGCTGTATCACAGCTTGCTCGGTCTGTATCTGGCGCAATATTAATAACGCCAGCTTTAGTTTTAACGCCCGTCATCATCGCGGTCATGGTCCCAGCTGAGTCAGGAGTTTGTTGGTTTGTATTATAAGTTTTTACCTGTGCACTGTATGGCATCTTTTCGAAAGAAAGCACATTCTCCTCGCCAGTATTACCTTCACGTTGACCTGCCAAAATACGTGCAGCAGTAATGGTGGATATACCCATACCATCACCCACAAACAAAATAATGTTCTTAGCCTTAGACTTAGGAGCTTGAGCTAGCTGTTTATCAATAGCTGCTTTACCATCAGTGAACCAGGGGCTGCTAGACTGAACATCAGGAAGAACGGCTGAATGCGCAACTGAAGCAAGTCCGCAGGTCACCGCCGTAGCTATTATAGTTTTACTAAGACGACGCATATATTTATCCTCAATAGGGTTTGTTTATTTAGCGCCTATAGGCTATTGGTGGAAAGTGACGGTATCGTGACAGCTAGGGGACAGTTCGATTGCAGCTTGGTGACAACATCATGGTCTGGGTTGAAGCTGTGACGTCCATCTCTTTTTTGAAAGTGACGATTATTTGCTATAGGGTTTAAATAGGCGTGTGCTATATTATCCGCATAAAAATCATGACATTCATAAAGCAAACCAAGGTATCCCATGAAAATCGGTATTCTCTCTCGTAACTCAAAACTTTATTCGACCAGCAGGTTGGTAGAAGCGGCTAAAGAACGTGGCCATGAACCGCAGGTAATAGATGTTTTAAAATGCTTTATGAACATTACCGCGAACCGTCCAACCGTTCATAGCAAAGTCAAAGGTGAGGTCACTCAGCTTAGTTTTGATGCCGTGATTCCGAGAATTGGTGCGTCAATTACTGCTTACGGTACAGCAGTGCTTCGTCAGTTTGAAGTTGGTGGGGTTTACTCGGTTAATGAATCTATAGCAATCACTCGTTCACGCGACAAACTACGAGCTCATCAGCTCTTAGCACGCAAAGGTGTTGGCATGCCGATCACCAGTTATGCCCATTCAGTTGATGCTACCGACGAAATCATTCAGTCGGTTGGTGGCGCGCCATTGATCGTTAAAATTATTGAAAGCACTCATGGTAATGGAGTGGTTTTAGCAGAAACCAATAAAGCTGCAGAAAGCTTAATCAATGCATTTAGAAGCCTTAATGCTGACTTCTTAGTCCAAGAATTCATTAAAGAATCTGGCGGCTCCGACGTTCGTTGTTTCGTTGTCGGTGACAAAGTCATCGCAGCCATGCAGCGTAGCGCCAAAGAAGGAGAGTTCCGCTCAAACTTACATCGTGGTGGCAGCGCTGAAGTAACTAAGCTAAAACCAGAAGAGAGAGCTTTAGCGGTCAGAGCAGCAAAAGTCATGGGGTTAGACGTTGCTGGCGTCGATTTGCTTCGTTCAGCTCATGGCCCGCTGGTTATCGAGGTTAACTCATCGCCTGGCCTTGAAGGTATTGAGAAAGCGACAGGAAAAGATGTAGCTGGCGCGATTATTAAGCATATTGAAAAAGACTCGCTTAAAGGCCCTAATAAGCCAAAAGGCAAAGGTTAAAACTATAGGCTTACAGGAGAATCAAACACCGTGACTAAAATGACCGTTGGTTGGAAAGAAGAAGCGAAACTCCCTGAGCTCAGCATCGATCCCATAAAAGTTAAAGTTGATACTGGCGCAAAAACTTCCAGCTTACATGCTTTTGATATAGAGTCATTCGACAAAAATGGCATAAATTTCGTTAGGTTTAAAACTTGTCCTTACAAGCGCCATCCCAAAAAAGAGGTTACTTGTGAATCTCAGGTCGTTGACTATCGAAAGATCACAAGCTCAAATGGCCAGACGCAACTGAGGTATGTCATCAGGACCCCCATTACCATTGGCGATAAAACCTGGGATATAGACATTAGCCTAGCTAACCGCAAAAAAATGCGGTACAAGATGCTACTAGGGCGAGAAGCCATGGATGATATTCTTGTATCCCCCCATAAGTCATACTTACAATCCGATTAAGCGAGACTTGCTATAAACACAAGTTTCCGCTATCTTACGCGCCCTAAGAGCTGCTGCTTGAAATCAGTTTAAAGCTCAGAGTACACATTACGGTGAAGTGGCCGAGTGGCTGACAAACCAAAGGTTTGAACGCTGGGGCTATGCACCAGCGGCCCGAAGGGCGAGAAAGCGACAGCTTTCGAGTAACGCGCACGCAGAAGTGCGCCGATAAGACAAAGTAGCAGATGCCACAAAGCATCTCGAAATAACAAATTACGGTGAAGTGGCCGAGTGGCTGAAGGCGCACGCCTGGAAAGTGTGTATACGTTTGTAGCGTATCGAGGGTTCGAATCCCTCCTTCACCGCCATACAATAAATACCCGCCTTGTGCGGGTATTTTTTTATCCGTGATAGCATTGTTAGAAATTTGCCTTTGATCTCAGTTTTGATTAACCTACCCAGTAAATGAGAATACTTCTCAATAATGGGCAAAGGAAGACACTATGAAAAAACTCTTTATCACTATTACTCTTATATTATGCTTCTCTACCACTATATCAGCTAGGGAGTTAACGCTAGGAGAGCCAGTTAAAATGGGCTTAGTAGAGTCTATGGAAACCCTATTAGCTCAGCCAGAAACTTACATCGGAAAAGAAATCACGGTTAAGGGCAAAATAGGAAAAGTCTGTAAAAAGCGTGGATGTTGGGCAGACTTTGTTGTTGGAGATAAAAAACTAAGAGTTAAAGTAGAAGATGGCGAAATAGAAATTCCATTATCTGCTATTGGCTCCGATGCATACGCCACTGGAGTGTTAAGCTCGATAGAGTTTACGAAAGAGCAAACGATAGCTTACCTAGAGCATATGGCTGAAGATGCCGGCGAAAAGTTTGATCCTAACACCGTGGAACAAGGGATGACTTTATACCAACTCCAGTCAGGTTCAGTAAAAATACTATAATCTATGTAAAAGCCCGTGAGTCGCGGGCTTTTTTTTTCTATTGAGCCTGTAAATAATTGACGCTAAATAAATCCTTATTATCAGTCCAGCTATGCTTTAACAAGAAACCTGAGTCCTGGGCTAGTGCGGCGATTCCTTCGATGCTGTACTTGTAAGAGTGCTCGGTATGAACCAACTCTCCTTTTTCGAAAGTAACGGTTTCACCCAATACATCATAAGTACTATTTTTTAAACTCTTAAGGTACATTTCAATGCGTTGCTGTTGAGAGTTATACAAAGCAACATGCTCAAACTCACTAATATTGAATGTCGCATCTAAAATTTCGTTAATGTGCGCTAAGGTATTCAAATTAAACTCTGCTGTAATACCTTTTTTGTCATTATATGCCGCATGCAGAATATCGTCGTCTTTGTGCAAATCCACGCCTAAAATCATTCCTCCAGTATTACCCACCAGCTGTCGCATCTGCTTTAGGAATGTTAATGCCTCTTCTGGTTCGAAGTTACCGATGGTAGAGCCCGGGTAAAAAGCGTATTTCCTCAAATCTTGTAAACGCTCAGGAATTTCAATGGGATCCGAAAAATCGCTAGCAACAGGAACCACATCAAGCCAGGGGTATTCGCTAGATAGCCTTTGTGCCGACTGTTTTAAAAACTCGGCCGATACATCTTGTGGCACGTAAACGCTAGGGTGAAGCGCTTCGAGCAAATATTCAATTTTTTTACAACTACCCGCTCCTGGCTCAACAATCAAAGAGTTCGGCTCAATTAATTGTGCAATATCATTGGCGCGAGACTGCAAAATCTTACGCTCAGTGCGAGTGGGGTAATACTCATCTAACTCTGTGATTTGCTCAAACAGCTTTGAGCCATGATGGTTGTAGAAGTATTTTGGGTTAATGAATTTTTGTTCAGATTTAAGTCCTTGAAGAATCGCAGCTTGTTCTTCGTCTAACGTAAATGGTTTTGTCACACTGTCTCCTTAGAGGTCTTTCGCTAGGCGAATACCTGAAAACTGCCAACGAGCATCAGGGTAAAAAAAGTTGCGGTAGCTGGCTCTGATATGCTCTTGTGAGCTAACGCAAGAGCCACCACGAAGTACATATTGATTTGCCATAAATTTCCCATTGTATTCACCGACATCACCAGCCAGAGGCTGGTAACCGGGGTAAGGACTGTAGCTACTGGAAGTCCACTGCCATACCTGCCCGTATAACTGCATCACCTCATCACTTGATTGGGTTTGCGCTGACGGATTTAAGTTACCCGACTGCAAGAATGGCCCCTTGAGACTTTGTGATGAAGCCACCCTCTCCCACTCCTGCTCGGTCGGCAAGCGCGCGCCTTTCCATGTGGCAAAAGCATCAGCTTCATAATAACTGACATGTGTTACAGGTTCATTTAAAGCTAAGGGCTGAGGTCCGTGCAAAGTGTAATAATGCCATGCACCATCTCTTTTAAACCAATACAAGGGAGCATTCCACTTTTCTTGGCACTTAACTGCCCAGCCATCGCTTAACCAAAGTTCTGCTTGTTCATAGCCTCCTTGCTCAATAAACTCAAGGTACTCAGCGTTGGTTACTAAACGGTTACTGACTGCAAAACCCTGCAAGTAATGCTGGTGCTGTGGTGATTCATTGTCAAAACAAAACTCATCCTTTACACCATCTCCTAGCTTTTTCCCAATAACACAAAGCTCAGGTTGATACTCTAGCCACTTATGCGCTACAACTTTTGAGTGACTACTTTTATTTTGAACATGCTTGTGTGAATAACTAGGCAGTAGCGGATTCTGGTAGAAGTTGTACTTTAAGTCAGTCAACAATAATTCTTGATGTTGCTGTTCATGGTGAACTCCCAAGACAACTAATGGCAACATTTCTAGTAGTCGCCCGCTCGCCTTAGACTCTAACAATGCCATCATTCTGTTGGTGACATTTTCTCGGTATTTAAAGACTTCTGTTACGGTCGGTCGTGATAAAAGATGTCGGTTTGGGCGAAGAAACTGCTCGCCTACAGAGTTATAGTAAGAATTAAACAAGTATTCAAACTCAGGATGGTAAGGCACAAAATCAGGTTCAAAGCACTTTAATATGAAGGTTTCAAAAAACCAACTGGTATGAGCCAAGTGCCACTTAATAGGACTGGTCTCAGCCATCGCCTGCAAATTGTAATCTTCAATTTCCAACTCCTGGCATAAACGTTCCGTTAACTTACGGACGGAGTTAAATTGCTTAGTAATTTCCTCAATACGAGTCTCGGATTTAACCTTATCCAGCATTCAGCAACCTTAATGTGTTGTTAGTCCACTCTCTAAACCATCTTAACGCTCGATCTCAACATTACCAGATATCCAGACGTCTTCTCCTTCAATACGCCCAATCAGCTCAGCGCCTTCAATAGAGTATTGTCGAGCCTTAAAGTTACATTTATTTAAATGTTGATGCCAGTAACTGACTAACACTCTATGCGCTGAACCAGTTGCCTTGTCTTCAAGAACACCGTGTTGCGGCGCAAAGTATCGAAAATTATAATCATAATCAGAGTTACTGCTTTGCTGGGTTGCTATTACAGCTCTTTGGGTTTTCTCCATCAAAATATCCGGCTCTACCACTAAATCGCTTAATGCCATATCTCGCGGCCACTCCATGACCCAATACCCATCCTCGGGGCCTGCTTTAGAAACCTTGCTGGGCTTCACGTTAAAGCAGTCACTGAGCCAAGTTGGCGCGCTAACCTCTGTTGCTTTTAATTCCCTAAAAGCAATTTCCAGATTATTTTGATGAGGGTTATATTGACAAGAGACTAGGCTATCACGCGTTAATAAGTTAAAGGATTCGTATTGACTGTCTTGAGCAATAACTTTTGCGCTGGCTAATAACCCATGACCACAGAGTTGAATTTCATGAGTTGTGTTATAGAAGCGAATCTCAAATTGCCGTTCGTTTAGCTGATAAATAAAGCAAGTCGCAGGAGCAGCTTCCTCCTTAGCAATACGTTGCATATCATGACCACTCAGCCTTTCTATAACTTTATAGACGACGGCGCTTGTGCCTCGTAAAACTTCCGTAGCAAATACTCGCACTTGAAACCGTCGAGGTATCGATTGTTGCATCACTCGTATTCCTAAAACTGAATTAATCACATTATGCGTCGTTCACAATCCAACATCAAACGGATACAAAAAAGCCCGCATAACGCGGGCTAGAGAGTCCCATTAGACAGGCGTCTAAAGGTTTGCAAAAAAATTATGACTCCAAGGTTGCAAGAATCTCTTCATCAGATCCTTCATCAATATCGTCAAACAAGAAAGTACTTAAATAACGCTCTCCAGTGTCCGGTAGCATGGCTAGAATGTTTGAACCTTCTGGAGCATCTTGGGCGGTTTCTAGGGCTGCTGCAAAAGTTGCACCAGAAGAGATACCACAGAAAATACCTTCATTACGTGCCAAAGCCAATGATGTATCACGAGCGACCTCATCAGAAATAGGAATGACTTGGTCATATATTTCTTGGTTCATAACATCAGCCACAAAGTCTGGTGTCCAGCCTTGAATTTTGTGCGGTTGCCACTCTTTACCCTGTAAAAGTGAAGCCACTTCAGGCTCAGTCGCAATGATTTTAATATCAGGACGCGCTACTTTTAACACTTCGCCTACACCAGTTATCGTGCCGCCAGTACCATAACCACTGACAAAATAGTCTAACTTTTCATTAGCGAAAGCTCGTAAAATTTCTGGAGCCGTAGTGTTTCTATGATACTCAGGATTAGCTTGATTTTCGAACTGACGAGCCAAGAACCAATTGTTTTTCTCAGCCAACTGCTCAGCCACTTTAACCATACCAGTACCGCGTTCTGCAGCTGGTGTTAACACCACCTTTGCACCCAATGCACGCATGATCTTACGACGCTCAACTGAGAAGGTTTCAGTCATCACAGCAACAAAAGGGTAGCCTTTTGCTGCGCATACCATTGCCAAAGCAATACCTGTATTACCAGATGTTGCTTCAACCACAGTTTGACCTGGCTTAAGCAAACCTTTCTGCTCTGCATCATTGATAATGGCAAAAGCTAAACGATCTTTAACTGATGCCAACGGATTAAAATATTCCGCTTTAACGTATAAATTAACGTGCTTAGGTCCTAAGCGGTTGACTTTTACGATTGGAGTATTACCAATCGTATCCAAAATCGAATCGTAAATTCTAGTCATTGTCTATACAGCCTCTTTGATCTTTTCTTGATAACTTTTCTGAACGACTTTCTCGTTATATTCTGCAAGAATACTATCACTGACACGTTCAGCTTCTAATAATTCACTGTGTGGATACCAACCAAGTTTATTAGCCAGTGCAGCCACTTCGCCAATCACGATTAATGATGGCGATTTGATGTCGTGCTTGAGCACCAGCTCAGGAAGTTGTTTGAGACTCCCCGTGATCACTCTTTGTTGCGGCAAGGTTCCATTTTCGATAACTGCGATAGGGGTTGATCCATCGCGACCATGCCTCATTAATTGCTCAACAAGGACTTCATTACGCAACAGTCCCATGTAAACCGCCACGGTTTGACGCTCACGCGCCAGACTCTTCCAATTTAGTGTATCTTCAGACTGCTTACAATGTGCCGTAATAAACATCACTGTTTGGGAGTGATCACGATGAGTTAACGGTATACCAGCATAACTTGAACAGCCTGAAGCTGCTGTGATGCCAGGCACGACTTCATAGTCTATTCCGGCAGCTACAAGCTTCTCTAACTCTTCGCCACCACGACCAAAGATAAAGGGATCACCACCTTTTAACCTTACTACTGACAAGCCTTGCTGCGCATATTTAACCAATAATTGGTTGGTTTCTTCTTGCACCACACTATGTTTTTTTGCGCGCTTCCCAACATTTACCAATGTGGCATCTCGTCGAACTAAATCAAGAATGCCGTCTGATACAAGAGCATCATGCAAAACAATGTCCGCTTTCTGCAAAATCTTTAATGCTTTAATGGTCAGTAAGTCTGGATCACCAGGGCCTGCGCCAATTAAGAACACTTTACCCGAGCGCACAACACTTCCTTCATACAAAGCAACAGTGCTTTCAAATTCCTGAGTCAGTGCATCAGGTTCCTCAATAGCACGTTCTATATACCACTCAGAAAAATCGCGCTTACTTTTTAAATCCTGAAACTTTTTTTTTACACTGGGCCGAAACTCTTTCAACCGCTTTAACAGGCCACCCAAATTAGTTGGTAATATCCATTCTAATTTTTCACGTATTTTACGCGCTAGAACTGGAGAAACACCTCCAGTTGATACGGCCACCAACAATGGTGATCGATCAACAATAGCTGGCATAATAAAAGTACTGAGCTCTAAATCATCGACCACATTAATCCAAATATTATGCTCTCTAGCTATATCGCTGACTTCTTGATTCAGTTCTTGATTGTCAGTAGCGGCTACAATTAGGTAGTTACCCGCGACTAAACTTTCGTCGAAAGCCTGCTCAAATAACGTTAATTGATACTCTTCAGCGAGTTTCCTGATTTCATCATTAAAATCTAGCGCAACCAAGGAAACTTTAGCGTCAGCTTTAAGTAAGCTCTTTAATTTACGGCAAGCAATTTCTCCCCCACCAACAATGAGGCATTGCTGCTCTTGCAGTCGAACTGTTATTGGGAAATATTCCATAGGATTGACACGCTGACCGTTTAGATGGCTATATCTAAACATTTATAAGCACTAGACAATAAATAATCTTTTGGCGCTTCTTTATAACCAAAAAGCATATACGGGTTGCCTTTGGCCATCTATACGTATACTATCACTGTTTTTAAGGGGTTTTAAAGAAGTAATCGTTATGAAGCTACAGCAACTTAACTATCTCATTGCTATTGCTGACAACAATTTAAGCATTACAAAGGCAGCTGAAAAGCTTTACACCTCTCAGCCAGGCATTAGTAAGCAGTTAAGATTGTTGGAAAGTGAGTTAGAGACAAAGATTTTCGAGCGAAACGGCAAGCAGCTCGTCGGCATTACAGAACTGGGTGAAGAAGTTATCAATCGCTCACGTAAAGTACTGCATGAAATTAATCATATAAAGAATATTACTAGTCTGGCGAATCAAAGCGACTCTGGTAACTTTTCGATAGCCACAACACAGACGCAAGCTCAATATGTGTTGCCAAAAGTATTTTCTAACTTTCATAAGCGCTATCCAAACTTAACCATTGATTTACAACAAGGGACCTCCGACCAAATATTATCCCAACTGCAAAAGCAAGAGGTTGACTTTGCTATCGCTTCAGGAAATATCGACCTAGGGACAAATATTGTTAAGATTCCATGCTTTCAGTGGGACAGAACAATACTGTTCCCTCACGATCACCCTCTCGGTGACTTAAGAAAGATTGAGTTGTATGATCTGGCTAAGTACCCTATCGTCACTTACCCATTTATGAGTAGTGCGAAAAATTCAAGCTTAACTAGTGCCTTCAAGAAACAACAGCTTGAACCCAATATTGTCTTTACCGCAAGGGATGCTGATGTCATTAAAACTTATGTACGTAATGGTTTTGGTATTGGCATAATAGCCAGCATGGCATTTTCACCTAAGCAGGATCGTGACCTGCTTGGCTATTCCACAAAAGATATTCTGCCTCGTTGCACAACTTGGTTAGCGTTTAATAAAAATATTTTCTTGAAGAAATATATGAAAGACTTCATTAATTATTTCGCGCCACACATTACCAGCGAACAGTTGAGTCAGTATATCCACCAAGACTATACCTCTTCTTTGCAACTAGCGAATACGGTTGAGGAAGAAAAGGATGAGAAGCCATTACCAATGCACCAAATGTGGCATATCTAAAAAATCATCTCATTCTTGGATCTCATAAAAAGAGGCAGCTCCTAGCTGCCTTTTTACGCAGAATACAACAGTAAAGAATTTTATAAACCAGACAAAGTGTCCACATGCAGTCCGCATTCGCGAACAATGCCGCCAAATCGGGTATCCTCTTCGTCCATATCCGCGCTTAAGGGAATGGTACTGTGAGTATCCCCAATAGAGACATAGCCTTTCTCCCACAGAGGATGGTATGGTAGCTCATATTTTTTTAGGTACTCATGAATCATTTTATTGTCCCAATCAATGATTGGATGGACCTTAATCCGTCCCTTAAAGGACTGAATCACAGGCAACCCTTTGCGAGAACTTGATTGTTGTCGCCTCAATCCTGAAAACCAAGTGGTAACATTTAATTCATCGAGCGCTCTATCCATAGGTTCAACTTTATTGCGTTGATTATAGTCCTTAATCCCTTGCTCGCCTTTTTCCCAAAGCTTGCCGTAACGCGCTTCTTGCCAAGCGGCACTGATGTCACTTTGGTATACCTTTAGGTTCAAACCAAGTCGCTCAGTTAATTCATCGATAAACTGATAGGTTTCAGTAAAGAGATACCCCGTATCAACCAAGATGATCGGAATATCAGGTTTTACTTGAGTTAAAAGATGCAAGCTCACTGCCGACTGAGCGCCAAAGCTTGAAGCCAAAGCATAGTTCTCAGGTAAGTGTTCTAAAGCATACTCTACCCGCTGTTGCGCGGTTGCCAACTCCAGTTTACTGTTAACCTGTTCAAACCATGACTTATTAAGCAAAGACATCACGTCTCCTTAACTAGGCTACTGTCCATGGAAATCTGTACCACTGTGTACAGCCTTCACGTAACCCTGACGAATCACATAATCCCCAAAAAACTCCCCATCTTTCCTACCCATGGCATAGCTTTCAAAAATCGGATCAAGCTCACTCAATATTTGTTCTTCGTTAATATTCTCACGATAGAGTTTATTGACACGGTCACCTTGATGGCTAGCACCTAAATACAAGTTATATTTTCCCGGTGCTTTTCCGACGAAGCCAATCTCACCTAGGTATGGGCGAGAACAGCCATTAGGGCAGCCTGTCATACGTATATTGATTGGCGTTTCAGAAATACCATATTTCTGGAGTTTTTCTTCGATCTTATCCATTAATGTCGGCAAATAACGTTCAGCTTCTGCCATCGCTAAAGCACACGTTGGGAAAGCAACACAAGCTAAAGAGTTTAAGCGCGTTGGAGTTTCAGACTGCCCAATGCTAATGTTATGTTCATCAACCAACTTTTGGATCGCTTCTTTATTGCTTTCAGAAACATTACTAATGATCATATTTTGATTCGGCGAACAGCGAAACTCACCATCGTGAATGTCTGCGATTGCTCTTAAACCTTTAAATACTTGAGACTCGTCCGTGTCCTTAATACGTCCGCTATGAATGTATAAGGTTAGATGCCAATGACCATCATCGGTTTTAATCCAACCAAAACGGTCGCCATTATGGTCAAACTTAAAGGGTCTGGCTTGCTCTAAGCTAAAGCCTAAATACTCACAGAGCGTCTCTTTAAAGCCCTCAACCGTTAAACGATCAACCGTATACTTTAAACGTGCTAACTTCCTCACTTCACGATTACCATAGTCTCGCTGAACTTTGAGAATGTTTTCAACGACATTTAGGGTATCCTCAGGCTTGCTAAATCCAATTACTGTTGCAGCACGAGGGTAAGTCTCTGGATCGTTGTGAGAACTCCCCATACCGCCACCTACCAGTATGTTAAAACCCAGCAACTTTTCGCCTTCAGCAATGGCAACCAAACCAATATCGTTAGCGTAAATATCAACATCATTATAAGGTGGAACAGCGATGGCAATTTTAAACTTACGAGGCAAATAAGTACTGCCGTAAATGGGTTCTTCTGTGGTTTCTACTTTCTCACCATCCAGCCAAATTTCGTGGTAAGCATTAGTATTTGGCAATAAGTGCTCGCTAATTTTTTTAGACCACTCATAAACCTCAGTTTGTAGCTTTGACGTTTCATACAAAGGATTAGCCATCACATTACGATTAACATCACCGCATGCTGCGATCGAATCAACCAATGCAGTATTAATCCCAGCTATGGTCTTTTTTAAATCACGCTTAAAAATGCCATGCCACTGAAATGTTTGACGCGTGGTTAGACGTAAACTGCTATGACCATATTTCTCAGCGATATCAGACAAGACCTTATACTGTTCTGAGGTTGCGATGCCACCTGGAAGACGCGCACGAATCATGAAAGAGTACAAAGGCTCTAGCTTTTGTTTGCGACGTTCTGCACGCAAGTCCCGGTCATCCTGCATATAGGAACCATGAAACTTAATCAGCATTTGATCGTCATCGGCAATCGCACCTGTGACTTCTGCTTTTAAACTTTCCTCTAAAGTGCCGCGTAAATAATTACTATTAACTTTTATCGTTTCAACTTCAGAGTGACGTTTTGGATCATATTCTGTGGGTTTTACTTTGCTCATTAGTAAATATCTCTCTGGTAACGATTGTCGAGTTTCAGTTGCTTTAAATACTGCTTAGCTTGCTCTTCGTCTTTGCCACCTTGACGTTGAATGATCGACAACAGAGCTAGCTCTACATCTTTTGCCATGCGATGCATATCACCACAGACATAAAAGTAAGCACCCTGCTCTAACCATTGCCACACTTCGGCTGCATTTTCTAAAAGCTTTTGTTGTACATAAACTTTCTCACCATTCTCCGAGTCTCTAGAAAAAGCTAAATCCACTTTAGTTAGGGTTCCGCTTTTTAAGTAGTTTTGGATCTCAACCTGATAAAGAAAGTCTGTATTAAAGTAAGGGTTGCCAAAGAACAACCAATTTTTACCGGTGTTCTCAAGCGCCTCTCGGTGTTGCAAAAAAGCTCTAAACGGTGCTACACCAGTTCCTGGCCCCACCATAATTACTGGCTCTTCCGCTAGCGGTAATTTAAATTTAGGGTTCTTTTCAACAAAGACATTAACCTCATCCCCTTCATCTATATCCTGGGTCAAAAAGTGACTAGCAAGCCCATAACGTTGACCAAACTGATTCGTGGTCGCGACATGGTTTAAAGTAAGGTGAACTTCATCAGGCGTCTCTTCCAAGCTTGAGGAGATAGAGTACAAACGCGGCTTGATGGGCTTTAAAAGATCAACGAGTTGCTGTGCGCTGATGGTCGGTTTAGCAATATGCAGCACATCCACGAACTGGTGATGGTCGATAAAATCACCAAACTCATTATCAACAATATTCTGCAGTTCTTCGCTTGGCGACAGCTCCAGCAGTGCTTTTACAGACGGCTTGTTAACTAAAGTCAATTCTACTTTTTCTGTTAAGCATTTCTCTAAAGTACTGCTTTGACCTTTGTAATCGACTGTAGAGCCTGCATCGAGACTCAGTAATTTAATCACTTCACTGACCAACTCAGCTTTGTTGTGAGCAATAATACCCAATGCATCACCTGGCTCATAAACTAGATTTGAGTCTGTTAAATCAATCTCGATATGATAGGTTTCTTTTGGAGAGCCCTGCCCTGTAATGCGCTGAATTGTCTCTACTGTTGCAGCAAAAGGATTATTTTTATCGTAAATGTTGGCTGCTGGCGCCACATCAGTTTCAGTGGAGATAACGTCGACTACTGAGTTGGCAGAGTCTCCGCCAAGCGATGTCACATAATCTTTCAAAGATGCTGTTACTTGACTCACCCAATCTTGCGCCGAATCTTCATAATCGACGTCACACAGAACAGGCGCTTGCAATGAAACTGAGCCGCCGTCAGATAATGCTTTGTCAAAATCTTTTGCCGTTTGGCAGAAGAATTCATAACTAGAATCCCCCAACCCCAATACTGCATGCTTAATTCCCTCTAACGACGGACGTTTTTTAGCGCCTTTCTTGCTGAGCAAAGCTTCGTGAAGCTCAATCGCATCATCTGGTGGCTCACCCTCTCCATGAGTTGATGCGGTGACCAATATCGCTGAGTAGTTCGCTAACTCCTTAAGCTTGATATCTAAAGTTGACTTCAGTACAGCTTCAACACCATTGCTGGATAAGCTCTGATGTAGCGCTTCGGCCACTGCCTGTGCATTGCCAGTTTGCGAAGCATACATAACCAGAGCAGGCTTAAGCCTACTCTCAGTCGACACCGGGGTACCTAGCGAAGGTTGCGTTGGTTTAATTGCAACAGCGGAGTTATCGACACCTTCCAATAACCCAGCACAGTAGCCACTTAACCAACTAAGCTCTTGTGCATTGAGGCTCTTAATTTTGCTTATCAGTTCGTCGCCAATAAGTTTACTTGCTAACCAATTTGGTTGTTGTTCTTTCGCAGTCACAGTCTTTAGGTCTTTTATTCACAATGACTGCTATTATTGGTGTATAGACGTCTATTCTCTACAAATTAACCACTATAAATGTATGCCATCTGGTTATATGGACTCAATAAAATCTTAGTCAATAATGTAGGTATGCCGAGTGCAGGTACAAAAAAGCCCCGAAAACGGGGCTCTTTAGAAAGTAAATGTTATAACTTTTAGCAATTTAAGAACCGAGCTTTACTCCACAAATGCTCGCTCAATGACATAATCACCTTGAACACCCATTTTTGGGCTGATTTCAAAGCCTTTGTCATTTAGCATCTGCGAAAGATCTTCAAGCATCGCTGGGCTACCACAAATCATCGCTCTATCGTGCTTAGGATCAAGTTTGTCCAATCCTAAGGTTTCTTCTACTTGCCCATTCTCTAGTGCATGAGTCAATCGGCCCTGATTCTGATAAGGCTCACGAGTAACGGTAGGATAATAGAGTAGCTTTTCAGAGATAATATCCCCCAAGTATTCGTGGTTTGGCAAGTCCTGCATTATCATTTCTTGATAGCACAGCTCGCTGACAAAACGGACACCATGACACAGAATAACTTTATCAAACTTCTCATAAGTTTCTGGGCACTGAACGATGCTCAAGAAAGGCGCTAAACCAGTTCCAGTAGCTAGTAAATACAAGTTACGACCCTGCTTAAGATCATCAACCACCAAAGTACCAGTGGGCTTTTTACTCACCATAACTTCATCGCCAGGTTTCAGGTGCTGCAGACGCGAGGTCAACTTTCCGTCAGGAACTTTAATACTAAAAAACTCAAGGTTTTCTTCGTAGTTAGGGCTAGCAATACTATACGCACGCATAACCTTCTTACCGTCTTCTAGTGGCAAACCAATCATAATGAACTCGCCATTACGGAAGCGTAAACTTTGATCTCGTGTGGTTTGGAAGGTAAATAAGGTGTCGTTCCAGTGTTTTACGGACAATACTTTTTCAATATTTAAGTTACTCATGAGTTCCACCATTCGGAGGATTTAGCCGAATTATATAAGAATACATTCTATTTGCAAACGATTCTCAATAAGGGGATTAACACCTTTGGATAAGTATTTTTAATCCGAGCACTAGAGTCGTCTGCTACCCAATATATGAGCAACAGACTTTATAGCTTTTATATTGCCTTTGCAACAATATTATCAAGCTGCGGGTGTTAAGCACCTTTTGCCTAGGCTATGACAAATTGCATAAGTTAAATCAGCACGGTTTAAGGTATAAAAGTGAAAATCGCTAACGCCCTCTTTAACCAGTAGCTTGACCTGTTCAATGGCAATGTGTGAGGCAATTAAACGACTGGTCTCAGGATCGTTTTGTAAGCCGTCATAAACTTTATACATCCAATCAGGAATATCTACTTGTGTAAACTTAGCGAACTTTTGTAGCTGCGTGAAGTTAGTCACGGGCAGGATTCCAGGTGTTAAATCAATCTGTAAATCATGGTTCTGACATTGGTCACGAAACCTTAAGAACTTTTCTGCGCTAAAGAAAAATTGACTAATGGCACGACTGGCACCAGCGTCCACTTTCCGCTTCAGGTTATCTAAGTCAGCTTTAGCGGTTTCTGCCTCAGGATGAACCTCTGGATATGCGGCGACACTAATTTCAAAATCATGGAGTTGCTTTAGTTTATATACTAAGTCAGTAGCATACTTAAAATCTCCCTGCTCAGCTTCCTGCCCAAGATCGCCGCGTAACGCCACAATATGACGAACACCTTTTGACCAATAATCTTCTGCAATGGATTCGATTTCTGCTTCTGTTGAACCAATACAGGTTAGATGCGGCACAGCCGTCAGCTCGGTCTCTCGAATGATTTTAGTGATCACATCGTGAGTTCTAGACCGTGTACTTGCTGCCGCACCATAGGTTACCGACACAAAGTCGGGACTTAACGGCTCAAGCTTTTTAATGCTCGACCACAAAGTCTTTTGCATCTCAGGCGTATTGGGAGGGAAGAATTCAAAAGAAACGTTAACTTTCCCATCCAAATCCGCTATTTGTTGATTAAGAAATTCAGCGATTCGCGCTTCTTCATAAGACGGTTTTGCTTTGTTTGATGTAATCACTGGATTGGACATTAATGCCCCCTCAGTAAATCACATAAGTCGTTCAGCACCCCGCCCGCAGTGACTTCTCGTCCGGCTCCAGGTCCCTGAATAATCAAAGGATTATCTTTGTACCAGGCACTAATCACCTGGAAAACGTTATCGCACGGGTTTAACGATGCAAACGGATGAGACTTGTCGATAAACTCCAACTTCAATGACAGCTTTTGTGGCGTTAACGTGGCGATATAACGAAGCAACCCATCTTTTGCTTTAGCTTGATCAAGTAACCCTTGATAATAGGTATTAATGGCCTCACTTTTTTGCCAAAACTCCACAAGCTCCCCTTCGAGCAACTCATCAGAAATCGCCGCTTCAAAATCCTCAGGAGCATCTTCAAAGCCTAGTTGTTGTGCCAAAATCCTAATTTTCCTAATAACATCGTTGCCCGACAAGTCCTCTCTCGGATCCGGCTCGGTGTAGGCATTATCTTGTGCAACCTCCAATAAATTTGTAAACGACTTAGTACCATCGAATTCGCTAAATAACCAAGACAAGGATCCTGAGAAAATACCGCTCACTTCTTCAATTTGGTCACCCGCTTCATGCAAGTTCTTGATCGATGCTTGTATCGGTAAGCCAGCACCAGCCGTGGTGTTCTTTTTCCAAATTCGACGATTGTCTTCTAATACTGATTCAACTTGTCGCGCATAGTCTTTATCCGAAGCGGCTATTTTATTGGCAGAGATAATGTGCCATTTATTTTCAGCAAACCCTTTATAACGGTCTGAGATACTTTTACTCGCCGTAACATCAACAATAATCAACTCACGTCCTGCATAACGCTCTAGCCAACTGAATATTTGGTCATCAGTATTATCGTTACCGTTACTTAACAAGCCATCAATATTATCAAGCGCTAAGCCATTCGATTCACAGACAAAGCGCTTGCTATTGGCTACCGCTAGAATTTGAATCGAACGGTTAAGGCTTTGGCCTAAACGTTCAGCCCCTTTATCTACTAACTCGATAACCTTTTTCCCAATATTGCCGTAACCAAGTACAACGATAGGTACTGTCGGCTCTTGGTAGAAGAAACTGGTATGCAGATCTCTTAATAACCCCTCGGCATGCTCATCATCAATAACAACTGACAGACTATGGCTGTTATTCGGGTAATGGATTTCTTGAGTATCAAATGAACTCAGGCGACGAATGAAACGCTCTATGATACGTTTATCTTGACGGATATTTTGACCAACTAATGAAATTAGCGTCATGTTTGATAGCAGTACCGATGGATAATGCTGCATCGCTTTAATGGTTGAAGTTACACTAAAGACATCACTCTTCTCAATATAAAACGTCAACTTATGTTGAGTAATATCATAGCCGTTAACGTAGCTAGCGATGCTCTTTTCTGCAATTTTCTTTTGAATACGGCGAGCTTGCAGCTCATCAATCGAGTGGACACAGACTTTGTTTAGCTTTGACTTAAAGGTAATGGTCTTCACTCGGTTGGTTGGTGTGATTTCTTGAGACACTACCGTCCCTGGCTCATTCGGTTTATCGAAACTTTTGATATGGACACTTCCTTTATAAGACAGTAAAGGAAGCACCGTTTTTTCATGTAACACGTTAGCACCTAGCTCTGACAAGGCCTGAGCTTCGCACAAGGTCAAACTTTCAACCAACAAAGGCTTACTAATGATTTTTGGATCCGCTGTATAAATACCGCTCACATCTGTCCATATAGTAATACTTGGTGCATTTATTAGATTGCCTAGCGCTGTTGCGGAGAAGTCACTGCCGTTTCTACCCAGCGTTGTTTTGTTCAGCTCCTGATCTAGAGCAATATATCCAGTCACCACAAAAACGGAGTCCGGCTCAGAGGAATACAATTGACCTAGAGCCTTATCTGCAAAGCTTTGATCAAACGGATACTGGTAGGTGTCGGTATTTAATTTTAAACATCGACAACTGTCGATAGCTTGAGCTTTACACCCCTTTAGGCTCAGCACATTTGACAAAATTAACGATGACCAAGCTTCGCCATAAGCCAAAACATCACTTTGCGAGTAATGACTCTGTTCAATAAGCGTTTCGATAGCTTTAACATCAAGCTGGATCTGTTTTAGTATTTCTTGACTAAAACCAACGCTGGCCTGAAGACCAGTAAAGTATTCCAGTAAAATACTGCCACTTGGGATGCCTCCTTCAATAAGCGCCAATAACCAGTTGGTTACATTGCCGTTCGCAGACACCACCACAACATCTCCCGGAGATGCTTGCGATTTGACAATCTCTGACACAGCTTCAATAGATTCAGCAGTGGCTAAACAAGTGCCACCAAACTTATGAACTTTATAGCCGCCTGCTTTATAATTCTTTACTGCACCAACAGCATAATTTTCATCAGCCATTGCTCACCTCTTTGTTTACTGCCGTTGTATTCAAGGATACTTTTTCAAAAGCCTGGGTAAGGTCGCTGAGTAGATCATCAAGCTCTTCAATACCCACTGAGACACGCAAAAGTCTTGGCGTGATACCTGCTTCAACTTGAGCAGCTTCATCCATGGCAGCATGCGTCATGGTTGAGGGATGACAAATCAAACTTTCTACACCACCTAATGACTCAGCTAACGGGAACAGTTTTAGTTCTTTAATAAACTGCGCTAAAGTTTCTTGATCAAAACTTGTCGTAAAGGACAGCATTGCACCAAAGCCTTTCTGTTGCTTACGTGCAATCAGGTGACCTGGGTGATGTTCCAAGCCTGGGTAATAGACGTTATCGACCAGTGAGTGTTTATCTAAAAACTCAGCGATTGCCTGAGCATTTTCTTCATGTTTCTTAATACGAATACCTAAGGTACGAATTCCCCGAGTCGTGATAAAACTATCGAAAGGCGATGCAGTAATACCGATACAATTAGCCCACCATGCAACTTGTTCAAACAAGTCTTCAGTTTTAGCGACAACTGCACCGCCAACCACATCGCTGTGTCCATTAATGTATTTAGTAGTTGAATGGATCACTAAATCAGCCCCTAGCTCTAAGGGTTTTTGCTGAATAGGAGACAAGAAAGTGTTATCCACCACTTTAATCACTGTGTCGCCTGCTTGCGTACAAAGTTTCTCAACATCCACGATTCGCAACAGAGGATTACTCGGAGTTTCGATCCAGACAATTTTTGGCTTTTCAGCTAACGCTTTTTGGTACGCTTCATCATTGCCCTGATCAACAAACGTTACTCGACACCCTCCTTTTTTAGCTAGCGACGTAAACAAACGATAAGTTCCGCCATAGCAATCATGCGGCACTACCACTAAATCACCTGGCTCTAGCAATTGTGTGACAAGGTGAACTGCCGACATGCCACTTGATGTAACTACCGCTCCGGCACCACCTTCTAACTCTGCTAGGCAGTCGGCCAGCACATCGCGAGTTGGATTACCGGAACGACTATAATCATACTTTCTAGGACTACCTAACCCTTCAAACGTGTAGTTGCTCGATAAATATAAAGCTGGAGTTACTGCACCATACTGTTCATCAGTTTCGATCCCTGCCCTAACAGCTTGCGTAGCTTGTTGATGACTCATCACTTTCTCCCAATATCTTTTTCAATAATTTATTTAACTGATCAAATTCTTTTAAAAACGCGTCGTGACCATAAATTGATTCAAGACGATAAAATTCTGATTTTCCTTTAATATTCTGCGCAAGCCTGCGCATAGACTCGTAACTGACTAAACGATCATTTGGGACGGCAATGAAACTACAGTCACATAAGATTTCTTTAGGACTCACGTTATGAGCATCGATTGAATCCAATAATGCTTCGTAGTTACCAATACTGGTTTTATTCGCAAACTTCTGACCTTGGTGATTTAAGTAACTGTAAATGGTTTGGTCATAGTTAATCACTTTGCCCAAAGGTGTTTGAGTTGCTGGGTCAATAAACTGTGTGTCAAAAACTTCATCCGTACGATAAAACAAAATCGACAGCTGCCGTGCTAAAGACAAAGCTTGATGCTTTTGTATCGAGTTATCAGCTAACTCAAAGATGCCTTTCTGGATTGATCTTATTGCGCGCGCTGTATGAGTACTTCGATCACTCGCAGAAATACAGGTAAACTGTTCAATATTGGCTTTAAATTGCTCCGCAAAGCTAAGGCCAACCATACCGCCATAAGAACTGCCGATAATTTTGATGGGCTTATGTATGCCCAACACATCGAGCAAATGCTTCAATACAACCGCTTGATCTGAAGGTGTTAAGTTATACCCAAGCTTGTTTCCAGCCGATGATTTAATCGCCACGCGACTGATATAATTAAAAGACACAATGCAATGCTCATCAGTGTCCAAAGCCCTGTTAGCTCCTTCTAACTGACTCCACCAACCTAGTTGCTCGCTGCTTTTATCCTTAACCGTAGCCTTGTTAGTATTATTTTCCTTAGTTCCCAGCACATACCTATCAGCCGTGATTCCACCCAACACCACAATTACAGGGCAAGCTAAATTGCCATAAATCGAATACTCAATATCAAGGGGGCTGGCCACAGGCCCAACCGCTAAGGCTAGTTTCCCCCTTACAGCAATAGAGTCATGTACCACTTCAGCTGGTAACTGTGAGTCACTCATTGTCTTATTTGTTGCTACCGCCATGATATTCGTCCGCTATAAACATATAACCTTATGGAATATAAGTACTTTTTGGATTATGATATGCGCTGCTATAAAAACACATCGCCAAACACTTAAGCGTTTAGACGTCCAAACGTCTAGCCATAATAGTGTCACAACTTTAAAAGTCAAGATGTTTAGGCGTCTTAATGTGTGTATAATTTCGATGACTAACTAATTTCGAGGTGAACATGAGTAAGAAATGGAATGGGGAATTTATTAACCCTTACGTAGAGCACGGTGAGAAAAAAGATAAAGTAAAGAAAATTACTGTTTCTATTCCCTTTTCTGTATTGAAAGTATTAACTGATGAGAGAACGAGACGTCAGATCAATAACTTAAGACACGCCACAAATAGTGAACTGTTGTGCGAAGCATTTTTACATGCTTACACTGGACAACCTCTTCCAACAGACGAAGATTTACAGAAAGACAAAGATGATTATGTCAAAGAGATGATAGCGTTAAGCAAAAAAGTATCTGAAGCAGAATAAATATTTAGATAGGTTGCTGGGGTTGCAAGTATATTAAGAGACATGCTCGCTCTAAATAGACTTTTTATTTAGCTTTATAGCTATTTTGACTCTCAATAAAAAAGGCTCCAGAAGGAGCCTTTTTTTTGATACTTCTTATTTCTTAGCGGGTTTTACAAACTTTAGAGTCATGCGATCACTCTCACCAATCTCAAGGTATTTGTCTTGGTCTTCTTCACCTAACCTTAAGCTTGGTGGTAACGTCCAAACACCTTTGGGGTGATTAGCTGTATCTTTAGGATTCGCGTTAATCTCTGAGCTCGCAACTAACTTGAAACCTGCATCCTGGGCAACATCAATCACAAACTGTTGATGCATATAGCCACTGGACGCTTTCTCATCCTGCTCCTGTGACGCAGGCAAGCGATGCTCTACAACGCCAAGCACACCACCTGGCTTTAATGCTTTGTACATCGCTTTGAAGCTATCAACGGTGGCTTCACGACCACCTCGCAACCAGTTATGTACATTCCGGAAAGTTACCACAGCATCCGCTGAACCCTCCGGTGCAATATCAAACATCTCCGGCGGCTGGAATGTCGTAATTTCAACATTACCGTAAACATCGGACTCAACGTCCATTTTGCGTTCAAACTTAGCACGACCGTTGCGATAGTATTCAACCTCGCTATCGGGATCAAAATGAGCAGCGTAAAGCTTGCCCTGAGGGCCCAATAATGGCGATAAAATCTCAGTGTACCAACCGCCACCAGGTGCTATTTCGACCACAGTCATTCCTGGTTTTATACCAAAAAACTCTAAAGTCTCTTGTGGGTGACGGTATTGATCGCGTTGCTTATTTTTATCTGACCGATGGCCTGCGGTGAGCAATTCTTCCCATAGGCTGATCCCATCAGACTTTTCTACCACAGCGTCGACGTTTGCCTCAACTTTTTGCTCAACACTCGCTTTAGCTTTTACTTCGCCGCTGGCTTGGGCTTTCGCTTCCGTATTCGCTGCATCAGAACAACCTGCCGCTAGCACTAATGCTAAAGCGCTGAATGTCAGTTTTTGCATGGTTTGACTCCTAGTGACTTCTTATAAGATGTATTTACTAGATGTTACTTTTAACTTCTGACTGTATAGTCTTAGCGAAGTTGACCATCTTTTCAAGGGGAATCAATGCTTTTTCTGCCAACGCTTCGTCAACAAAGATTTCTTTATCATTACCTTCGAAAACCTCAGACAAAACATGCAAAGCATTCATCTTCATCCAAGGACAGTGCGCACAGCTACGACATGTAGCGCCCTCGCCTGCCGTTGGAGCAATGATAAGTTCCTTACCAGGCGCCTGCTGTTGCATTTTATAGAAAATCCCTTTATCTGTAGCGACAATCATTTTCTTTTGAGGCAACTCGTTGGCCGCTTTAATGATTTGAGAGGTAGAGCCTACAAAATCGGCTAAATCGACAATCTCTTGCGGCGACTCAGGGTGCACAAGCACCGCAGCATCTGGATGCAATGCCATAGTCTGCTTCAAAGCATTCGTTTTAAACTCATCATGCACAATACAGGCTCCTTGCCATAACAGCATGTCAGCACCGGTTTTCTGCTGAATATAACGTCCAAGGTGTTTATCTGGCCCCCAAATAATTTTCTTTCCTTCCTCAGCCAAGTGCTCCAATACATCGACGGCAATACTCGAGGTTACCACCCAGTCTGCACGTGCCTTAACGGCTGCTGAAGTATTGGCATAAACAACCACCTCTCTGTCTGGATGCTGGTCACAGAACTCACTGAACTCTTTAATCGGGCAACCTAAATCCAAAGAACAGGTCGCCTCAAGTGTTGGCATTAAGATTCGCTTTTCTGGGCTTAAGATTTTAGCTGTTTCTCCCATGAACTTAACACCAGCAATAATCAATGTATCAGCTGCATGCCTAGCACCGAATTTTGCCATTTCTAGGGAATCACCAACAAAACCACCGGTTTCTTCGGCTAAAGCCTGAATATCGGGATCCGTATAATAATGGGCAATTAACACCGCATTATTGTGCTCCAGCAAAGCTTTTACTTTTGCTATATGGCTATCTTTTTGTTCAGGGCTTAATTCAAGCGGAGGTTTCGGGAATGGAACGTCAATATCCACTGAGGTAATTACGTTGGTCATCGCTACCAAAAAAGTCTTAGATCATTAGAGTATTATATAACACTAAGTGGATAACTGATAAATAATTCTTAGATCGTTGATTTATAAAGGCTTGTAAGAGGTTATTAAGGGAGACGTCTACAACTGATAAACAAAAAAGCGCCCGAAGGCGCTTTATAAGTCTAACAACTGGAGCCCTATCGTAACTTATCAATCAGCTGATAAATCGGGTTCAATAATGTTTGACCTAACACATAACTACGCTCACCTGACCACCCGGTTTCTGAGTTTGGTAAGTTAGCGTTATCTTTAAAAGGCATTTCTAGTGTATATGATAAGCAATTAAATTCTTCACCAACCCACGCATTTGCAACGGTTAAGTTGGCTTTACCAGGCTCATCTTTGTCGTAGCCAAACTTATCCTGAAAGTCTGGATTTACTGACATTAAGATTGATTTAAACTCGTCTTCAAGCTCTTTGACTTTAGAAGAGTAGCTCGGTACACCTTCTGTACCAGCGACGAATACGTAGGGTAGCGCTTCATCGCCATGCAAGTCCAAATAAGCATCAACGCCAGTCTGTTGCATTGCTTGACGAACGTGATAAACCTCAGGACTCTTTTCTAAAGAAGGGTTTTGCCATTCACGGTTTAAGTTAGCACCGGCGGCGTTCGAACGTAGATTACCACGATAACTACCGTCGACATTCATGTTTGGTACCACATAAAAAACGGCTTTTTCAAGCAAACTACGAGAAAGCGCATCAGTAGGATCCAATAAACGTTCAATCAAACCTTCTGCACACCACTCTGCCATCGTTTCTCCAGGGTGTTGGCGTGCTGTAATCCAGATCTTACGTTCTTTAGACTCGTTGCCGATAACTAACAAGTCCATATCCCTTCCGTCTACAGTTTCACCAATAATACGGTGCTCACAATCCTCAGATAATTGTGCTACTTGAATCAGGTTTTGGTGGCGCTCGTACGAATAAGGCTCGAAGTAAGAGAAATAGACAGTGGCTTGCTCGAACTGATGCTTAAACTTCAATGTCTTATCAGCAGTAAATTCAGTTTCAACCCGAAACCAATATTGTCTATCGTACGAAGCAACTGCTTGGTAGTTTTCCCAGCCATCGACGTATGAACAATCTTTAGCATTGAGTATTTCAAAGCCGTATTCTTTACCAACTTCACCATGAGCCTTGAAGTGGAACCATTGCTTGAACTCACTATTAGAGTCAGCTGGAATATTAAGTGTGATGTTTGATGTGTCATCCGTTGATACAACTTCGATATTACCGCTATCAAATAAACTATTTATTTTCATAGGCCCTCAATATGCTTGTGCAAACCTTGAACATTAATGGAATATACTAACAAAAAAGGGGCCAGCAGGCCCCTTTGAGACTTAATCAATTATTCTACATTTGTGGTGCAGGAATTGAAATACTCACCGTTGTCTTAAATGTTTCACCTGGTAAATTTTCTGGCATCGCTGGGAATGGTACTGAATCAAATAATGCATTCATAACAGCATCATCCAAAATCTTCTCACCAGAACTACTCACTAAGCTACCACCGACTAATTCGCCGTCTCTATCAACTTCAATACTGATAGAAACATTACCGTGAGTCTTTCCTTCGCGAGGTCTCATCAAAGCTGACTTACCATGACGACGTAGAATATCACGCTGTGGGTATTCGAAATATGGAACATAATGAGCTCCAAGCTCACCTGAATACTGCTCTCTCATGCTAGCAAGCTCTGCAGCAGTTGGGCCTTGTGCTTTTTGCGCCTCTTCAGCAGCTTTCTGTTGCTCAGCAAGTTGTCTCTTTGCTTCTTCCAACTCAAGACGCAAACGTTCTGCTTCAGCGTTTTCTTCGGCTTGCTGTTCAGCTTCGGCTTGTTTTTTCTGTTCTTCTAACTGCTTTTCTTGCTCAGCAATCTTTGCCTGCTCTTCTAGTAGCTGCTGTTGCTCTAATTCTCTTTGTTTACGCTCTTCCTCTTCACGCTGTTTACGCTCCTCTTCTTCACGCGCAGCAATGGCAGCTTGGTCGAATTTAGCGATACGAGATGACGATGGCTGGATCTCTGCAAAACGGGCTACTAAGTCGGCACGCTGTGCACCAGATATATCACCCAAGATAGCATCCTTAAACTCGGAACTTGGTGGGCGCTCTCCAATCCATGTCCTTAGAATTAAAGCGAATGCTTCAGGATCCGTACGACCAACTTCAGAACCATTAATACTGATCACTGTCGCGACTGATGGTAATAAATCAATCGTAACCACATCTCCGCTGACTAAATCTTGATCCATCACTGTAGCAAAGTCTCGGACTGATTTAGCGTTGGCTAACACATTACTCGCTTCATTATTGTTTTTGATACGCTCGATCCAGAAACGCTTTAAGCGTCTGCCAGATAAGTTGTCAGCAAGAACCTTGATCTCCATCCTCTTGGCGCCGGATGAAGTGATTGCTTCATCTGCGTCATCCGTTTTATTGACTAAATACAATCCGTTAAGAAACCACTCGTTTCTTAATTCGCTATGCACTCCTAGTCCATTCAATTCTAAAGTCGTTCCTGAAACTGTTGTTTGCTCAGCGGCAACTGACAGTTGAGCCGCTAAAGTAAGCACCAAAGCAGCAAAGGAGTAAGAAATAATTTGAGTAAGTTTTTTCATCTAAATGCAGCCATTATTAGTCGAGAAACATCATTATTGTCAAAAATTATGACACAGTTCATATTGTAAGAGTTTAGTATTTAATTGCAAGTTTGAATTTCGCTGATAAACCTTTGATTTATAATGACTTTAATTTCGGGCGACAAATAGCTCTTTTAATTGATTTGTAAAATTATTATCTCTATTACAGCTTTAGTTAACTTAAAACATTGACCTTCGCTCAGAAATAAGGCAGTTTATCTCACCTCCGAGGTATATTCAGATAAGTTTAATTTATGAACGACATAATTCTTCTGGTTGAAGATGATGAAAAGCTGTCAGGCATGATCGCTGACTTTCTTCGCTCACATAATTTTAATGTAGTGGTTGAAGGTCATGGTAACCGTGCTATCGAGTTCATAGAGCAAAACCAGCCTCGCGCGGTCATACTGGACGTCATGCTTCCAGGTACTGATGGCTTTACTATTTGCCGCACAGTTCGTCCTAAGTACCAAGGACCTATTTTGATGCTAACCTCTCTTAGCGATGAAATTGACGAAATCGCTGGGCTAGAAAACGGTGCTGATGATTATCTCTCAAAGCCGGTAAAATCTCATGTCCTTTTGGCTCACTTACGCGCCTTACTAAGACGAGTCGAGTCCGATGAGCCGGTACAAAACCAAGATAAAATCATCAATGCCGGAAACATTGCCATCAATGCCCAAAATCGAAGTGTCATGTGTGATTCTAAGGAAGTTCATCTTACTACCGCAGAGTACAACCTATTGTGGTTATTGGCCGAGCGTTCCGGAGAAGTCGTTAGCCGTGAAGAGCTGCATCGCAAAACATTCAAATTAGAATATGATGGGACAGATAGAAGCATTGACTTAAGAATTTCAAGACTTAGACGAAAGCTTGGAGATGACCCTAAATTGCCTTATATTATTAAGACAATTCGTGGTGAAGGATATCTTCTCGCCATATAATGAAACGAAGTTTAGCCCTACTGGTCATTCTAATAGCAGTAAACCTTTGTGGTTTTATCGCTATGTACTATGTCTATTTTCCGTGGATGGAAAAAATTGACAACCAGGAAAAACAAGAGTCTATTTTATCAGATATTAGATTTCTCAACTTTCGTTTATCACTCTTAGACTACAGCTACTCACCACAAACCATTGCCAAAGCCGAGCACGAGCTCAATGCTAAAATCACCGCTACCACGCGGGAACAACTTGGAATGGAGCCAGCAAACTTCCAAGCCTTAAAAGACAATCGCTACGGTATCAATATGGCTCGGCCAGAAGGCCCGCTAGCTTACTTGCTGCTAAATGACGACCAAACTATCTTGGCCGTGGGTCCCTACCCCAAAAATGATGATTCTATCAATCTTAGAGATTGGTTATTTTATTTGATCATTCTTCTGATATTCAATGCAATTGCCGTCTTGATCGTTTATCGCCATGTGAATGAATACCTTAATGTCGCAATCAGAGCTATTCGCGAATTAGATTTAACGGGATTACGTCTCAAGCCAATTAAATCTCCCTTAACAAACATTGCCGTCAACACCCCTAGAGTTGTTAATCATATCAATGGGTTAAGTAAGCAACATCAACAAAGTCTTTACAATCAAAGAGACCTAATGCACGCTGTCGCACATGAGTTTAGAGGTCCTATGGCAAGGCTGAGTTTTGCGTTGGACTTATTTGCTCAAACGGATTCAGAAAGCCGCCAAAAGGAACTCACTAATGATATGGATGAAGCGCTTCAAGAGCTTGATGACTTGGTCAAAGAAGTGCTTGGGTATTCACGGTTAAAGGATGGTCGTTTTCCTTTAAGTTTGGAACATTTTGACCTGAAGAAAGTCTGCGCTCAAACCATTGAGAAGGTCAAAACCATTTATCCTGAAAAACAGTTTGTTCTTTATTCAGATCCGCCAAAATCCATCCCGCTTTATGCTGATTGCAACCTCATCGAGCGTGTGATGATTAATTTGATCCGCAACGCAGCTCGCTTCTCAAATAAGCGCGTTAAAATCGCACTAGTACCCTTCAAAAATAGTATCGAAATACGGGTGGAAGACGATGGGCCAGGCATACCTCCCGGTAAAAGGACTCGTATTTTCGAGCCATTCACCCGTCTTGACTTTAGTCGTAACCGTGACTCCGGCGGTGCAGGACTTGGTCTTGCGATTGCCAAAGGTATCGTCAATCGCCACCAAGGAACCATTTGGGCTGAAGACAGTAGAGAATTAGGCGGCGCTGTATTTACAATACACATGCCGCTGAAGCAAAAGTCGCCCATTATTGAGGCTGAAGACGCACTAAAAGGCTCTTCTAAAAAGAAAAAGAAGCTAAAGAAAAGCTCCGCATTTGATAAGTTTAGAAAAAAACGACGAAGCCAAGATTAATCCGACAATAGGCGACTAACGGATCGAGTACCAACCAAAACCTTCATCTTGACCAGCTATAATCACGTTATCCTGGGGCCAGTTTATCGCTTCTGCAACAGATTTTTGAACCAAGTCTTGACAGTTGTTCTGTTCACTAATGTGACTAGCAATAAGCAGCTCCAAATCATCGCTGATAATACTTTGCAGTAACTGTATGGCCTGTTTGTTACTCATATGCCCCAAAGGCCCACCTACTCGTTGCTTTAATGAATACGGATAAGGCCCATTCCACAGCATGTCTTCATCATGATTACACTCCAACAAAATGCCATGGCACGATTTTAAGGTATCAATAATTTCAGGCGTATAAGACCCCAAATCAGTCAAAATCGCTAAGTGCTTTTGAGAGGCCGTAAATAAATACTGACAAGGCTCACGAGCATCATGAGGCACAGAAATTGGTAAGATATCCAGATCACCTATCTGGAATGCTTCAAAGCCTTCAATTATAGAATATTGGGTTAACTTTCCACACTTCCCCGAGAGTAAGGAGCCGCGTGTAGACCAGACGGGTATGTCAAACTTTCTGCTTAAAGGCCCAACGCCACTAATATGGTCTTGGTGTTCGTGAGTCACTAAAACTGCATCAATGTCGTGAGCTGATACCTCTAAGCGCTCAAGGCGTTTTAACGTCTCTTTAAGCGTAAAGCCACAATCAACCATGACTGTGGCTTTATCAGTTGCAATAAGTGTTGCGTTACCTTTGCTCCCAGAACCCAGCGAAGCTACTTTTAGCACTTAATTGTCGCCTCGCTCACCTTTGCTACGCTTAAACTCGGCAGAAAACTCAGGGTAAATACGGGTAACTGTGCTTGAATCTAAAAGCTCACCTTCAGCCCCATAAAAACTCAAACTAACACCTCCTGCGTTAAGCTCAGACAGTTTAATTTGATAATCGCCAGGCTCAAGATCTATTTTAGCTTCATTGTCATCGCTACCAAACCACGACCAGAAGCCATTATCAGGTTCGTTGACTCTAAAGTAATACGTTTTCTCCGAGCGGTCGCGATCAGTAACTTCTAGGTTCAATGCCGCTAAAACGCGTGGCATCTGATCCCAAACAGCTAAAAACTCACGCTCTGACACTAGCGCTAAAGCTCCTTGATCGTTATACCCGAGCTCAACGTTAATTTTAGCTTGCTGTAAGATACGCTCACGTGCTTCACGTGTGCGCTCTGAATCGTAATAACCTATAAAGTAATTCAAGAACTGCTTTGCCATACGACTTGACGTTTCTACATCAACCCAGCGGTCCTCTTTATTTTGTTGATAAGCGACATGATCAGCTTGTAGCGCCACTTCATTTGGTTTGGTATCAACAATATTCAAACTAAATTTATGACGCTCACCTTCTAATGAGTAAGCTCCTAAATGCTCAGAAACTTGACTCTCATCCGTATCGCTTATCCAGTCAGTGGTAACTGAATCTGCGCTAGCCTCTTGATAGCTTATTTTTTGAGACACCATAAAGCGCTCAATATACTGAACTAGCTCCTCGCTGTTGCCACGAACCCACACTGTTGGTTGTTGGCGTTCAGTGTCTTCCCAGATGCCGTCACCGGCTACTAACAACAACTGAGGAGGCTCAAGGGCCAGTTGCTTACCTTTAGCTTCACGACTAGTGATTACTGTACCTTCAGGAATTCTATAGCTGTCGGTTATATTGACTTCCGTGGTCCCTGGAGGCAGTTGTAACTCAGGGCCTTTATCGCTACTCATGTAACGGTCATCAATATCTTCAGTGCCGTCTGTGGTCGCGCAAGCAGACAACACAACAGCCGCGCTTACTGCCAAAGTAATAGTTTTAATTGTTTTATGGTAATTCAACATTTGCTTGTTCCAATGCTTGGGTAACTTGTGCGTGAAAGCGCGACTCTAACTCGGTCAATGGCAAACGAATACCACGGCCCATTTTATTCATTCGATAAAGCGCCCATTTCACAGGGATGGGGTTAGCTTCAAGAAAAAGCTTTTCATTTAACCCCATAAGTTTGTCATTTATCAGTGCTGCCTGTTTCCAGTTTTGAGCATCTGCTAACTCACACATCTTACTCATTAATCCCGGTGCAGCATTTGCCGTTACAGATATCACACCATGACCTCCGAGCTTCATGAAATCGTACGCAGTTGCGTCATCACCACTCAATATGGTGATTGGAGTTTCAAGTAAGCGATTTAGTTCCGTAACTCGAGTGACATCGCCTGTCGCCTCTTTAATTCCCACAATATTGTCAAGTTTAGCCAGCTCTGCCACGGTTTGTGGCAATAAGTCGACAGCTGTTCTGCCTGGCACATTATACAAGATAATCGGTAAGTCACAGTTTTCAGCGACTGCTTTAAAGTGTGCTAAAAGACCTTGTTGCGATGGTTTACAGTAATAAGGCGTCACAACCAAAGCACCGTCGACACCAAGCTTCTTAACCTCGTTGGTTAAGCTAATGGTTTTATCCGTGCTCATAGCACCGCTACCGGCAATAATCCGTATCTTGCCTGCGGCTTGCTCAACAACCGTTTTAATTGCCAAGAAGTACTCTTGCTCGGTCACGGTTCCCGACTCACCAGTCGTGCCCATCACCACAATACCGGAAGTTCCTTGCTCAATATGCCAATCAACCAGCTCGCGTAGAGCCTCTAGATCAAGCTGACCTTCATCGGTCATTGGTGTCACAATTGCTACAATACTGCCTGAAAACATCTCTAATTCCTCTCATTACGCGTCGCTATGTTAGCCAGCAACAGCGTTAAAAACAACCTAAAAAGGAAAAATCACTGGGATAACTTGCGACAATAAAAATTCTAACGTAAAGTGATATTAAACGATGTTAACGTTCATATTAGCTCAATAAAAGAACGTTACTCTAGTTTCATATAACCAATTGATGTAGTTTGCATTTTGCAAGCGCTCAATAAACAGACAGATAGTATAAAAAGCATACAGGAGGCTGAGCTTGAGCCAACCGCAGCTGAATAAGAAAGCACCACATTTTGATCTACCCGCGACAGGGGAACAAAACCTCTCTCTTAAAGACTTCAAAGATAAAAACCTCGTTATCTACTTTTACCCAAAAGACAACACTCCTGGCTGTACCACTGAAGGCCAAAACTTTCGTGATCTTTTCGATGAATTTCAAAAGCATGACACAGAAATACTGGGCGTATCTCGCGATAGTGTTCGTGTACATGAAAATTTCAAGAAAAAGCATGAATTTCCTTTTGACTTACTAAGCGACAAAGAAGAAGACATGTGTAATGCCTACGATGTCATCAAACTCAAGAAGTTGTACGGTAAAGAGTATATGGGCATTGAGCGTAGCACTTTCTTAATTGATAAAAGTGGCAAGTTACGTCAAGAGTGGCGCAAGGTAAAAGTTAAAGGTCATGCCGACGAAGTACTAGAAGCAGTAAAAGCACTATAACTTCTGTCTTTTCCAAAGGAGCCTATAGAAGGAGCCCAAATGGTAAAACCGAAAATTGCTGGTAAACGTCTTTTTGTATTAGACACAAACGTGCTGATGCACGATCCTACCGCCCTATTTCGCTTCGAGGAACACGACATATTAATACCCATGGTGGTCCTCGAAGAATTAGATGCCGGGAAAAAGGGGCTCTCGGAGGTGGCCCGAAATGTTCGGCAAGTAAGCAGATACCTTGATGACCTTCTCTCTATCGCCGAAGATGATAAAGATCCTATGAAAGAAGGTATTCCAATTGGAATGCTCCAACAAATACAAGACCCATCGAAACACGGAAAAATCTATTTCCAGACTAAAGATCATATCGACCGACTTCCCGACTCACTCCCCAGTAGCAAAGCTGACAATACCATTTTAAACGTCGCCCTAGCCTTACAGACTAAAAACGACGATAAAACCGTAACCTTAGTGTCTAAAGACATCAACCTTCGCATTAAAGCGAATATTGTCGGCGTTCACTCAGAGGACTATTACAACGATAAGGTACTTGATGACGTTGAACAGCTCCATACCGGTTTCTATGAACTGCCGGAAGATTTCTGGGACACCCACAGTCGTGACATCGACTCATGGCAGGAAGAAGGCCATACCTTCTATAAGATCAAAGGTCCTTTGGTAAAAGAGTGGTTTATCAATCAATGCCTTTACCAACCTCAAGACAAGTTTGAAGCTATTGTCCGTGACATTGATGATGCCGATAGTGATAGCCCTACCGCGCTTATTGAGTTGCTAGTGGATTATCGCAATGACAGCCATAACATCTGGGGCATTACCGCGCGCAATCGCGAACAAAGTTTTGCCCTCAACCAATTGATGGATCCCAATATCGACTTTGTCACCTTACAAGGCCCTGCAGGTACCGGTAAGACATTGCTTGCGTTAGCTGCAGCGCTCGAACAAGCCATTGAGATGAAGCGCTATAAAGAAATCATTGTCACTCGTGTCACGGTTTCAGTAGGTGAAGATATTGGTTTTTTACCGGGTACTGAAGAGGAAAAAATGACCCCGTGGATGGGAGCCTTAATGGATAACCTAGAAGTCCTCTCGCCCACCGATAATGATGAATGGGGTGTAGCCGCCACCCATGATCTGTTACGTAAGTGGATCAAGGTGCGCTCACTAAACTTTATGCGTGGCAGAACCTTTCTTAACAAATTCATTATCATTGATGAAGCTCAAAATTTGACCTCTAAGCAAATGAAAACCTTAATAACGCGCGCAGGGCCAGGAACTAAAGTAGTTTGTATGGGTAACGTTGCGCAAATTGATACACCTTACCTTACGGAAACCACTTCAGGGATTACTTTTGTGGTCGATCGATTTAAAAACTGGAAACACTCTGGACATATCACCCTCAAACGTGGCGAGCGCTCTCGCTTGGCGGACTATGCTTCGGAACTCCTTTAACCCTAACGACTGAAAACAAAGAAGGCTCCTGACGGAGCCTTTTTCATAACAGTTATTCTGCTTTACTCGGTTTCAGCTTGGTGCTCTAGCTCTAACGTCTCGTCATCCTCAGTGCTCTGTTTTTTATGCTCCTTAACCGCATCAAGCGTGGCATTTACCAACACCGCTAAAGGAATGGCAAAGAACACGCCCCAAAAGCCCCACAGACCACCAAACAACAGAATCGCACCAATAATGGCCACTGGGTGTAAGTTAACCGCTTCAGAGAAAATTAACGGCACCAGAACATTACCGTCTAAGATTTGAATAATGAAGTATGCCACCATCAAAATATAAAAATCTTGGGTAAGCCCCCACTGGAAGAAAGCGATTAGCGCCACGGGTATGGTCACCAACGCCGCGCCGACGTAAGGTATCAGCACCGATAGGCCAACACACACGCTGAGTAAGAGTGCGTAATTTAACCCCATTATGGCAAAAGTAATGTAAGAAACAGCACCAACGATGATAATCTCCACCACCTTGCCACGGATATAATTACCAATTTGACGATTTACTTCTGACCAGACGCGCTCCGCTAAGTGTCTATCTTGTGGCAACCATTGGCTGCACCAGCCAAAAATCTTATGGCGGTCTTTCAAGAAAAAGAAAACTAATAGTGGCACTAAGATAATATAAACCAACAAGCTCGCGATACTGATTAAAGAGCTAAAAGATGCGCTTAGTAAAGCTTCGCCTAAACTGCCTAACTCAGAATTCAGGCTGTTAACAAAGCCATCAACTTGCTCGGTTGAGACAAAGTTTGGATATTTAGTAGGAAGCTCAAGCACCTGCTCTTTAAGCTTGAGCATAATATTCGGTAACTCGGCGATCAGCCTTGATCCTTGCTTCCAAATCAAAGGCACTAGGCCCAAAAAGATAACGATCGATATGCCTATAAAAGCTGTAAACACCATCAAAACCGAGGTTAAGCGGCCTAATCCTTTTTTCTGTAACGCTGTAACGCCCCACTCCAACAAATAAGCGATGACCAATGCCCATAATATAGGCGCCAGAATATCTCCAACCGTTAAAATAATGAAAAAGCCAACAATGATGAGCATTGTAAGCACAATAGTCGCAGGGCTTGAGAAATTGCGTCTAAACCAACGAGTAAAGATTGATGTCATGAGCTACTCACGAGTTCTTAAGGTGATATAACAAGCAATAATGATTACTTTTTATACTAGCTGAAAGTACGTTCAGCTAAAACAGACTTGTGATTGAACTTTTACCACACAAGCCCCATCATATACAGTAACTTAACATATATTTTAGCATAATGAGCATAAGCCCCATGAAACCAGTTTTATCCTTTCTTGCCACTAGCATTCTTACGGCAGGGGTTGCTTTTAATGCTCATTCGGCTCAAAGCAATAAAATAGACCTTCCTAAAATCGGAGAAACTGCTGGTTCGACCTTATCGATTGCCCAAGAGCAACAAATTGGCGATGACATCATGCGCCAAATTCGTCGCAGTGAATTCCTCATGAAGGACCCCATCGTCACAGAGTACATACAACATCTAGGTTATAAGTTGGTAGCCGCAAATCCAGACGCCCTAGGCCGTCAGTTTCGTTTTTTTGTCATCCAAGATAACTCCATCAACGCTTTTGCCTTACCCGGTGGTTATATCGGCTTACATTCAGGGCTGATTAACGCATCGCGAAGCGAAAGTGAATTAGCTTCTGTATTAGGTCATGAGGTCGCACACGTCACTCAACGTCACCTAGCTAGACGCCTAGAGAAACAAAGTGAACTATCACTACCCAGCATACTAGGCCTTATAGCATCAGTATTAGCAGCAACACAAGATCCTGAAGCCGGTATGGCTGGTGTTGCTGCAACTCAAGCTGCTGGGCAACAAAGTATTATCAACCACACTCGCGATAATGAAAAAGAAGCAGATCGGATAGGTATTAGCATGTTATCTGCTGCAGGGTTTGATGTCAGAGCTGCAGCTGACTTTTTTGAAACACTACAACAATCAAGTCGATACACCTTTAAGCCACCCGAAATATTATTGACACACCCACTGTCACGAAACCGTATTGCCGCAGCGAGAGAACGAGCAGAACTTTACCCCAAAGTAACTCACGAGGACTCACTAGATTACAGCCTAGTAAAATCAAGGATCCAGAGTAAAACATTAATTAATGACAAAGAAGTGTTTCGTGACCTATTAAACAAATATCAGAGTAACAAGCTTAAGACTACAGAAGAAAAGTACTTACTCGCAGAATTGCTCAAAAGTAAAAGCAGAAATGAGCCAGCCATCCATATTCTGACACAGCTGTATAATGACCACCCTGGCAACCAGCTATTGCTATTCACTCTAGCAGAAGCGCACTTAGCCCACGGCTCTGGACGAAAAATGTTACCTATGCTGGAAGAGCAGTTATCGAAAACACCTGATTCAACCAAGCTCATTCTTGCGACTTCAGAAATTTACCTGAACGCCGATCAGCCTGAAAAAGCAGAGTCACTGCTGCTTCGTTATGCCGATCTAAATCAGAAAAACCCAACCTATTTAAGCCTTCTAGCTAAAGCGCAAGCTGATGCAGGGCATACTCCAGAAATGTATGAAACAACAGGGCAATATTTGTTACTGCTAGGAGATTTGAGGACAGCTAAAAAACACTTTGAGTTAGCACTACATGCTACGTCTGAAGATCCTTATGCCCAAACTCGGATTCAGGCGCGCCTAGAGGATGTTCGATTAAAAATACGCGCCATGATTGAAGAAGGCTCCAAGCGCTGAGGTTACCGCCCTTCCACCTTCTGAATAATTTCTAATATCTTAGAGCGGTCTATTTTTCCTAAAATTGGCCCCATCGTTTGCCCACTGGGGCTGATCAAATAGGTCCCAGGTAAGCTTTGTGGTTTTGCAACCGGAAGGTATGGCATTGGTTCAGTTGCTACAATCGGGTATTTAATATCAAGCTTTTTAACCAACGCCTCAAGTTCATCATTCGATAACTTATCGTAACTTACGCCAATAACCGCAATATCTGGGTTTTCCTCGACCAACTTGCCTAACTCAGGAATTTCCTCCAAGCAAGGCGGACACCATTCAGCCCAAAAATTAATCACTAGCCACTGCCCACGATAATCATCAACGTTTTTTTCTTCTCCCGAAAGAAAGTGAAAACTGTTTTGATTCGAACAAGCGGTTAGGAAACTCAACGCAACCAGTAAGCTTAGGGCAATAATTTTTTTCATGAGATATCAACTTAAATCAATCACTTAAACCAGATACAGCCCACAAAAAAGTGGACTATGTCACATAATTTGGGCATTATTATACAGACAAAGCTTTGTAAGCCGAAAGTAGTTTGCAACAGATTTATTGGTAAAGGACTTTTAATGGAATCGATACAGTTAACCTACCCTTCAACCCAGCATGGGCAAGAGTTTATGATGGATCATAAACCTAGCTCAGTAAAAAGCTGGTTAGCCAATTTATCTTTTACTGATACCAACAAGTCACTTGATCAACTTCTACAAGCAGCTCGCACCCTAAACCGTACCGAACAAAAGCTTAGCCAGCGTGAAGAAAACCTTAGCACGCTAGAGCAAGGTTATCTTCGGATGAGCCGTCATTTTCGACAACATAATGACCAACGACTCGTTATCGCTACTGAGAATCAAGCAAAATTACTCAGTAACTTAACAGCCGAAATGGCCTATGGTTATAAACGCGTGGTTCATGAGCTTGCTGAACAAAAAGTTCTTTTGAAGAAGCAACGCAGAATGGCCAGCGCGATTAACCAAGCTTTACACTATCTCGGACTGCATCTAATCGAGCATTATCAACAATATTCGCCAATACCAAGCTATATATGGCATGAGCTTCATAAGCTCTATCACTTTGCTGAATTACTTAAGCTACAAGCAGTCAAAATTAAAAAACAAACGGATAGCTTATTATCGTTAGACACCATAGAGAACACCTATAAGCGAAATTGCTTAATGTCGGTCATTAATCCTTACCATGTAGAAGGCAACCAACATTGGCATCTCTATAAATACTTCAGTCACTGGGCCAGAATTACAACGCTGTCCAGTGATCTCAAAAAGTTTGCTCACAGTGAGTGTTTTGTGATCGATCTCACAAGTGGTAAGCGCCCAGAATATGCAGCATCAGACAATGAGTACGAGGAGCACCCCTTTTATCGCTTGCTGATAACATCTGAGCTCTTGAAGCGCCTCCATAAACAACTTAAGCACTTTTCGGCTCACCAAACTCTGCCTAACCCTGGTTTTTACTCAGTAATTGAGCCAAGTATTGGCCACAAGCTGCTACAACAGATTTACGCCTACTGCGATCATCACATCGAACGAAAAGACGCACGCTACCCCGTCATTAGTAACGTTAATTTGGTGTGGGGACTAGCGAATATAGTGAAAGTATTACAATCAACATCCCTTTCTAACGATGACAGCGTAGAACTTGAAACATCACTGACAAAAATTCTAGGTAAAAGCTATAAGCAGATGCTGCACTGGCAAGCGGTGAATTATAGTAACGGTGGCATTTGCGTACGCCAGCCTAAAGAAGACATTACTCAGCTGAACGTTGGGAATTTAGTGTTACTAAAGCGTCATATTAACAATCAGCCACAAAAAACTTGGCAATTAGGGATCGTACGTTGGCTTAATGGTAATAAGAATACCGGGGCTACTATGGGACTTGAGTATCTACATGGCCAAAAAACCCCAGCACATTACCTGACCAAGAATAATCACAGTGAAGTGCTAAAACATAATATTTTACTGGTAACTCCTTTCGACAATCATGAAACGTTACTCATAGCACCGAAGCACCTCATTGGTAACAGAAAGAAAGTGAGCCTAGAGCTTAATGGAAAGCCCGTCGAACACCATATTATCTCGTCTAAGGAGTCCAACTCCTTAATCGCTATCTTCGAGGTTACGACTGTCGCTGATGATGGAGACGTCTAATATTTCGTCTATAGACTCGTTTGCACTTTCAACATACTCAGCAAAATAGTTAGCTTTATCAACCTCTAAAGCTTGATTATTATTAGGTAAACGCCATGGTCCCTCTCGGTAGACACGACCAACGGTAAGCTCCATAGCATTCACCTTCAAACAGTATTGGCTGCTCTCTAGTTTAGCCACGTAATTAAGGTTGAGTAACTGCTCTACAAGGTGTCTTAAGGTTTGTCCATGCAAATATGGAAACTTACTTCTTAGCTGATCAATGGTTAACGAGCTTTCGTTGGATTGCGCTTGGGCGAACACCTGTAATATTTTCAGAATGGATATAAAGTCATGCTCCGTCTTCTCACGCTTCATTTCGAAACGATGGAGCGCGAAACAAAACACCGCGCCTAGCAATAAAATTATCCACGATAGGAACACCCACAAGAAAAATAATGGAATAGCCGTAATGGCTCCGTAGATAACTTCATAGGTTGAAAATTTCGCCACAAACAGGGCAAACCCATACTTAGCTATTTCGAATAGTAGGGCTGTAATCGTTGCCGCGATAATCGCTTTGCGAAACCTGACATGACTAAAAGGCGCAACCATGTAAAGTGCACTGAAAGCTAAAACAATTAACACAAACGGCAAACCAAAAGTCAGAATGCCGTTAATACTCGACACTAGTGGCAACGCAGCAAAGTATGATGATGCGGCTAGGCTGGCTGCAATTAATATTGGCGCCATTGTCAACATGGCCCAGTAAGAAATCCACTTTTGGATACCTCGACGCCGATTCTTAGTTTCCCAAATCGTATTAATGGCGCGATCAATGGCACGCATTAACATCATTGACGTGAGGAATAAAAAAGCAAAACCGACTGCCGATAAATTTTTAGACTTTGACACATACTCATTGAGATGATCTTGAACCGCTAAGCCAGTCTCAGGCAAAAAATTCTTAAAAATTAACTCCTGAACTTCAACATTGAGCTTCTCAAATGCTGGGAAAATTGCCATTAAACTCACGGCCACTGTCATCAGAGGAACTAATGCCAGCATTGTATTTAAGGTCAACTCAGCAGCCATCGAGCTACTGTTTTTCTTTGCGAACTCACCAAATACAAACTTAGTGAACGCTTTTAACCATTTAATCCTTTTTTCTAACATCAATTATGCCTAGAATAGTCGCATGAATTTATAAACTGACACTATTATGAGCGATTTTAGCATTTTACATAACCCTCGTTGTTCAAAATCTCGTCAAACTTTAGAATTACTTCAAGAAAACGGTGTAGAACCAACCATCGTAAAATACCTTGAAACTCCGCCTTCTGCGGCACAAATCAGTGACATCGTTACATTATTAGGCGTTAGCCCTCGTGATATTTTGCGCAAAAAAGAAGCTGAATACAAAGCGTCTGGCCTTGATAATCAGGACTTGAGCGATAAAGAAGTCATCGCACTCATGGTTGAACACCCTAAAGTTATTGAGCGCCCAATTGTATTCAGTGACAAGGCAGCCGCGGTTGGACGTCCACCAGAAAACGTGCTGAGCATTATTAAGTAAGTTTAATGAATACGATCCTAGTACTTTACTACTCTCGCTCTGGCAATACCCGTGCTATGGCGAGACTGATTGCTCGTGGTATCGATCAAATTGATGACTGTGAAGCCATGTTAAGAACCGTGCCACCGGTCAGCGCCGATCATGAGTCAACGGCTGAAGCCATCCCCAGTGACGGTGAGCCCTACGTCACGCTGGACGATTTAGAACGCTGTGATGGCTTAGTTCTAGGTAGCCCTACTCGCTTCGGTAACATGGCGGCACCGTTAAAGTACTTCTTAGAGACAACATCATCGCAGTGGCTTTCAGGCACCTTAAGCGGAAAACCGGCCAGCGTTTTCACTTCAACCAGCTCGTTACACGGTGGACAAGAATCAACCTTGCTCACCATGATGGTGCCTTTACTCCATCATGGTATGATTATTTCAGGTATCCCCTATTCTGAAACCGATTTAGTTAAAACTACCACTGGTGGCACCCCTTATGGCGCGTCCCACCTAGCTGGGCCTGACAGCAATAACGATATAAGCGCCTCAGAAAAAGCCTTATGTATTGCTCAGGGCAAACGCATTGCAGAGCTTAGCAAAAAGCTTAAATCATTTTAACTTTAGCCCCTAGAATACCTTTTATTAGCGATTTATATATGAATATCCATTTAAAGAAGGCCCTTAGAGCCAGATTAATAGCCGTCGCCAGCTTCTTGGCGATTGCCCTTATTCTTCCTGTATTTATCTGGTTGAATCATGACAATCCCGCTCTACGCTGGGTATCGTTAGTAGTATGGTGGTTGCCTTTGATGTTTGCCATTCCAGGAATGTTTAAGGGCAAGACTTATACCTATGGTTGGACTGGCTTTGTGATTCTTCTTCCTTTTTTCTATGCTTTTTTCTACATCACAGAACCTGAAAAAATCGTATGGTCGTCGGTCATCGTCGTGCTATCAGTCATCTACTTTCTCATGTCCGTCAGTTACGTCAAACAATTTGCTTTGTCGCAAGGAGTTAAGACCAATGCTGATGCAAAGAAAGTCAAAGGAATAGAGTGATTGGTGAAAGAACGTTTCTAAACGAAAAAGGCTGGTTACTCACCAGCCTTTTTTAATGTCTGCGTTATAGGTCAAATAAGTTTTTATAGGCTCTAAAACGTAAGAAATGATCGCATAATACCAGTGCAGCCATTGCCTCAACGATTGGCACTGCCCTTGGTAATACGCAAGGATCATGGCGTCCACGCCCATGAAACACCACATCCTTTCCCTCTAGGTTAACCGTCTCCTGCTCACGAATAATGGTTGGCGTTGGCTTAAAAGCTACTCGGAACACAATCGGCATACCATTAGAGATCCCGCCCTGCACACCACCAGAGTAATTAGTCTTGGTAATAACGGAGCCATTGTCGTCGAAGAAAACATCGTTATGAGTTGAGCCTTGCATTAAGGTGCCTGCAAAGCCAGAACCAATTTCGAAGCCTTTACTAGCGTTTATCGACAGCATTGCTTTTGCCAAGTCAGCTTCCAGCTTATCGAATACAGGCTCTCCTAACCCTACAGGGACCTTACGCAGCTGACACTCAACGACCCCACCGAGAGAATCTCCAGCTTTACGAGCAGCTTCTATCTTCTTCACCATCTTTTCAGCTAGCTCGGGCTCAGGACAGCGCACAAGGTTGGTTTCAATCAGATCTGAATTCACGTCTTCTGGGGGTGTCTGTAACTCTAAATCTTGCACACTTTTAACATAGCCGAAGATATCCACACCAAGCGCTTGAGTTAAGACTTTACGTGCAACAGCTCCAGCAGCGACATGCCCAGCCGTTACGCGAGCAGAGCTACGACCACCACCAGCAACATCTCGAATACCGTACTTTTGTTGATAGGTATAATCCGCATGACTGGGACGATACAGTTTCGCCATTTCTGAATAATCTTTGCTTTTTTGGTCTTTGTTACGAATGAATAAGGTCAGTGGTGTCCCGGTGGTAATACCGTCCACCGTACCAGACATGATTTCCACTGCATCAGCTTCATCTCTGCGCGTGGTGATAGAGCTTTGTCCAGGTCGGCGCTTATCCAAATAGGGTTGAATATCTTCTTCCGTCAGCTTCAAACCAGCTGGGCAGCCTTCAACAACGACGCCAATGCCCTTTCCGTGGGACTCGCCCCAGTTACTAATTTTAAATAATGTTCCGAAGCTATCACCCGCCATTTACCCTTCTCCCAATCTATTCAGTTTAAGAGGCATCCACAACCTGTGTTTGAATACCAATGGTCTCTAAAAACTCCCAGTATCTTGGGAATGACTTTTCTACAGCTTGAGCATCCGTTACGACAATACCTGGCATCTTAATGCCTAATAGCGCGAAACTCATCGCCAGCCGATGATCATGGCAACTCGATAATTTGTGCAATGTCAGTTTCTGTCCACCAGTCACTCGAATGCTATCGTCGTCATATTCAATATTGGCACCGAGTTTGTTGAGCTCATCACATAGGTCGACGATGCGGTTCGACTCTTTGAATGCCAAATGTGCAATATTAGTAATATAGGTTTGACCTTGAGCAAACATCGCAAGCACCACCAAAGTAGGCACCACATCGGGCATATCGCCCATATCGACCTCAATCCCTTTAAGTGGCTGTTGGTACCTTAACGTTAATTGACTGTCGGTGCGCTCAATATCAGCACCCATCTGCTGCAACACTTGGTAAAACTTGGACTCGCCCTGTGGGGAGTTAAAATCAAAAGCCTTTAAAGTGACGCTAGTTTCAGCCAGAAGCCCCGCCACCATGAAATAACTGCTACTCACCACATCACTGGCAATATCAATACTCGCTGCACTAACCGACTGCTCGGCAGGAATCTTGAGTTCGGTATTGGAAACCTCTTCAACTACGCCACCAAACAATGAAATAGCATTTTTCGTCAGCTGGATATAGCTTGAGGAGACCGTTTTCCCCTTGAGCCTTAGTGTCGTGTCGGCCTTGGCTTTAAGGCAAGCAATCAACAAACCACTTAAATATTGGCTACTGCGACTGGTATCCAGTTCCACATACCCGCCCTTAATTGGCCCTTTAAGTTTAATGGGTAAAGTATCGCTGCCCACCTCCACTCCAAGCTCACGAAGGCTCTGTGAGACCTCCTGCATTGGCCGCTGACGCATTTGCTGACTGGCATCTATCACAACTTCAGTACTCAAGTTACTGGCAACCGCAGTAATAAATCGGCTGAGTGTGCCACTATCACGGCAATTAATTTCAGCAGTTTGAGCAAGGCTGTAATGTTTAATCCCTTCAATATCAACAACACCTGGGCTTATCTCAGTCACGCTCGCACCCAGCTGAGTGATAGCATCAAGCGCCGCTTCAATGTCATCGTTTTGCGGTAAGTTGCGCAACTGAGTGGTGCCAGTAGCAATAGCCGCCAGTGCAATATAACGATTCGCCAAGTACTTGCTACCAGGCACAGTAACTATCGGAGACTGGATATTATGGGTAATAACTTGTCTATTTGACATACTTTCCATACTCAAAGACCCTAAGAGCCTATTAGGCTTAAGATCTTAAGGTTGTAACTCTTCTATTAATTCAGACAGCAGTTCAATATCGCGGTCACTTAACCCATCTGACTCCACCGCATCCTCAACAAATAGCGCAAATTCAGCAAACCATTGCTCATCGGTTAAATCATCTACTGGAATTAAGTCCACCATCGGGATTAAATACCCGACTAAAAATAACTTCTCTTCTTCAACGGTTTGTTCTAGCTCTAATAGCTGTTGCTTAATTTGTTCTGCAATCGGCATAACCCACTCTCTTCTTCAAATTAGTACTCATGCTAACACTAAGCCGTATCAGCATGATTCGTGTGTGCAGCTTGAGCGATTGAGCGCACATAGTCGCCAATCCGTTCCAGCATTATTTGAGGGTTATTATAGTGTTGATTGATTAAGTTAACTATGGCTGAGCCCGTAATAATTCCATCAACGCCAGCATTTGCAGCATCAAAGACATGCTTTGGCTCTGAAATACCAAATCCCTGCACCAAGGGAGGGCTGTTGAACTCTCTCAGCTTACCTAAAAAGTCCGTTTTAGCTTTAGTTGCCGCGACTTCTGTGCCAGTAATGCCCTTTCGACTTAACACATAAGTGTAACCTTTACTGTTATCAGCAATCTGGCGCAACGTCTCGTCACTGGCATCAGGCGGCGCAATAAATACCAACTGCAAACTACAGTCCTCAGCTGTTTGAGCGAATAACTGTGACTCTTTTACTGGGCAGTCAGCAACCAGCACCGAATCGATACCTACTTTGTGGCACTTATTAAAAAAGGTTTCAACGCCCTGAGCAAAGACCAAATTAGCATAAGTCAGTAGACCAATCGGTAGGTCAGGATATTTTGCTCGTACTTTACCAATCAGGTTTAGCCCTGCTTCAATCGAAAAGTTATTTGCTAAAGGCCTTAACGCAGCCTGCTGGATAACGGGACCATCCGCCACAGGGTCAGAAAAAGCTAAGCCCAACTCAAGGCCGTCTGCACCGTTCTCAACTAATTGATCAATAATGTGTAATGACAATTCTTCATTCGGGTCACCAACGATCACAAAAGGAATGTAAGCTAAATGATTGTTAGCTGAGCTCTTGTCGAACATAGTTTGATAACGCATACTCGCTCCCATCCTAAATGTCTCCGTCTTTCTCTAAAATACTCATGACGTGGCTTAAGTCTTTATCACCACGACCCGATAAGTTGACTAATAACACCGTTGGTTGCTTAACCTCCTGACTCACCTTTTTTGCATAAGCAAGTGCGTGCGACGACTCCAAAGCAGGGATGATTCCTTCTGCGTGGGACAACTCCTGAAAAGCCTCTAAGGCTTCGTCATCAGTGACGCCAACGTATTCAGCACGACCACTGGTCATCAGATGTACATGTTCTGGCCCAACAGCAGGGTAATCCAATCCCGCTGAAATTGAGTGCGACTCTATAATTTGTCCCTCATCAGTTTGCAGAGTGTGCGTTCGTGCACCATGAATAATACCTTCGGTGCCTTTGAGTAACGTCGCACCATGAGCATCTGAGTCTAAGCCATGTCCCGCAGGCTCAACACCAATAAGCTTCACATGCTCTTCTTTAATAAAATCTGCAAAGATTCCTATAGCATTAGAGCCACCACCGACACAGGCAATGACCGCATCAGGAAGTTGTCCTGTTTGCTCCAGCATTTGTCTTTTGGCTTCCTCTCCAATCACTTGTTGAAACCTTTTCACCATTTTCGGGAATGGATGTGGCCCAGCAGCGGTACCCAGTAAATAGTGAGTATCATCATAACTTGCAGCCCAGTCGCGTAACGCTTCATTGATAGCATCTTTTAAACTAGCGCTACCATTATCAACGGGAATCACTTCAGCGCCCATTAAGCGCATTCTAAAAACATTTGGCGCTTGGCGGTCACAATCCTTCTTGCCCATATAAACCGTCACTTTCAAACCTAACAGTGCACACGCCAGTGCCGTCGCCACGCCGTGTTGGCCGGCACCAGTTTCAGCAATGATTCGTGTTTTACCCATACGCTTTGCTAATAAGGCCTGCGCTAATACCTGGTTAGTTTTATGGGCGCCGCCATGGAGTAGGTCTTCACGCTTTAAAAACACACGACAGTTTTCAGTACGCCCAAAAGTTTTACATTCCGTTAGTGGCGTAGGCCTGCCCGCATAATTATTCAGTAGCGAATTAAGTTCGCTTAAAAACTCATCATCCGTGATAGCACTTTCGAAGGCATCTTCTAGCTGCTCAAGTGCTGGGACTAAAATTTGAGGAACGAACTGACCACCATATTGCCCAATATAAGCGCCATCGTATTCAAATTTAGTTGAATTAGTATCATTCAGTGACATGTTTAACCTCTTTGATCATTTCTAGGCGTGTCGCCTAGATGACTTCTGCCAGACAATGCTCTGGCATTAGCAAATAATTTTTCAATTCGTTCTTGTGACTTAACACCTGGCGAAGCTTCGGTACCACCACAGACATCAACTGCACAGATACCAAAAGACTTTAGTTGTCGAATATTATCGGGCGTGACGCCACCGGCCACCCGAAATTTAAACTGCGGGTACTGCTTCTTTAATTCAGTAATGATCGACCAATCAAAAGGCTTTCCAGTACCACCCTTTAAACTACCAACCTGAGTATCCAGCAAAATTTCATCAACTGAATACTCAGGAATTACCGGTAGACTACCCCCTTCTCGGATAGAAATAACCTTTGAAATAAGACAAGAGCTTGGAAGTTTTTTCCTAAGAGTCTCGACGTACTCAGTACTTTCATCGCCATGCAGTTGCACACCTGAAAGTTGATGCTGAATAACCGAATCATTAACGTCCTCAATGCTGTGGTTTTGAAAAACCCCGATAGTAGGATTGTTTGATGTGAAACCAGCTTCCACAACTCTGCGAGGCGAAGCGTCTACGAAGATCTTACCAAGAGATGATACCGGTAATTCACTCAATATGTCGGCTGAGGGCTGGTCTTTAACACCACAAACTTTTATATCCCCATAAACCAACTGTTTCGCTGCCAACTCTAAATCATTCTGACTCATTAGACTGCTACCGACCAAACAGGCATCAGCTAATGGCGACAGCGTTAACACATCATCATGAGTAGCGATGCCTGACTCGGTAACCACGATAGTATCGCTGGGAATGGCCGCTACCAATCGTTCAGTATGGGTAAGATCAATACTTAAGTCTTTTAAATTACGATTATTGATACCAATAATGTTTGCTTCAAGAGCCAAGGCTCGCTCAAGCTCTTCCTCATTATGAACTTCTGTCAAAATATCTAAGCTGTACTTCTCAGCTTCTTTCTGACACGCCGTATATTCTTGATCATTCAACACCGACAACATCAATAAAATTGCATCAGCACCATAAAATCGAGCTTGGCGTACTTGCTTAGGTTCCAGAATAAAGTCTTTGCATAAAACAGGCTTGTCCGTATGCTCACTCACATATTGTAAATTAGCGTAACTACCACGGAAAAAGCGGTCTTCGGTCAATACAGAGATAGCATCCGCATACTGGTTGTAGATCGGCACTATTTCTTCTAAATTAAAATCTTCGCGAATTAACCCCTTCGATGGCGATGCCATTTTACACTCCATAATAAAGCCGAAATGAGGCTGTTTCAGTGCATCATAAAAGCTTTTGGTGCTAGGGGATAAGCCCGACACGTCTGGGCTATTAGCAAGCGTTTCACGACGATGCTCGACAATGGCTTGCAGCACATTAACCATGTGATAGCTCCTTAATCTTGTTCAAGTGATTCAAACCTTGGCCACTTTGAATAATATGCTTTGCCTTGTCATAACCTTCTTTAAAATCAGCAACCAAGCCATTAAGCACGAATAGCGCAGAACAATTAACCGCGACCATATCCACATGCGCCTCAGGCGCTTTGCCACTGAGCAATTGAAGGGCTGCTGTTTTGTTATCGACGCCTTCACTAACTTGTATCGCACTTAAATCGTGACGTTTAGCTGAAAAGTCCTCGGGAGAAAGCTCTAACTTATCGATAACGCCATCATTAAGCATGACCGCTTTTGTTGGGCCGTGAACAGCAATTTCATCCAGCCCTGAACCATGAACAATCAAAGCTCTTTTTGTACCCAGCAAGTCTAAAATTTTAGCAAAAGGTTCTAAATATTGCTCATCATACACACCGAGTAACTGAGTATCAGGCAAAGCAGGATTCGCTAACGGGCCAATAAGGTTAAAGATGGTACGGGTCTTTAATGAACGACGGACCGGCATGACATGCTTCACGCCCTGATGGTAATCGGGAGCATATAAAAAACAAAAGTTTGCCTGGTCGAGCAGTGATTTACTCTTAGCGGCATTTAAGTCAATGGTAACGCCTAACTGTTCCATTAAATCAGCTGAGCCACATTTAGAAGACACGGAGCGATTGCCATGCTTAACAATCTTGACACCAGCAGACGCCGCCACAATGGCCACTAATGTGGACACATTGATGGTATTTAAGCCATCTCCTCCAGTTCCACAACAATCGCTGACCGAGTATTCGGCTGGCGGAAAGTATTGGGCTTCCTGTCTCAGTGCAGCGGCAGCTCCGGCAATCTCTTCAACCGTCTCGCCCTTTGTTTTAAGTGCCGCTAACATAGCAGCAACCACTGGCAGCTCTATATCACCCTGCAATACTTGACGGAAAGAACCGCTGGCCTGTTCGAAGTTTAGGTTCTGCCCTTGGTAGACATTCTCAAGCAAATTCAGCATAAGACACTCCTTCTTTTTTGCTTTTTTTATTCAATGCCAATTCAATAAAGTTCTTTAGTACTTTTGTACCGTCACGAGTCATAATGCTTTCAGGGTGAAACTGTAAGCCAAATACAGGGTATTCAATATGTGAAATAGCCATAATCTCATCATCTTCAGTCACCGCATCCACTCGTAAATCCTTGGTTAGATGGGTGGCAGCTAAAGAATGATAGCGAGCAACTGTAATTTTTGAACTTAAAACATCCAATAACCCCGACTGATACGAATAAACATTAGCCGCTTTTCCATGCACAATATTTTTTGCTGTGCCGACTTTCCCGCCAAAGGCTTCAACGATGACTTGATGGCCCAAGCAGACGCCAAGTATCGGTTTTTCTGCCGATAGCTCTCTAACCAGTTTAATGCAGTGCCCCGCCTCTTTGGGGGAACCCGGCCCAGGCGACAGCACAATCGAATCAACGGTTTTTGTCAGCTTCTTTAATTCCTCGTAAGGAATATCATTACGACAAACAGTCACCTCGACACCTGCAAGCTCAAGTTCATACTTAAGGTTGTAGATAAAGGAATCATAGTTATCGATCAATAACGTTTTCATGACAATAGCTCCGAATTTGGTGGGTTATTGCGACAAGCATCAATCACAGCTTTGGCTTTATTGACCGTTTCTAATGCTTCAAGATTTGGCTCAGAATCATGAACAATACCCGCACCGGCAGATATCTTTGCAACACCGTCACTCACTACTGCCGAACGGATTATAATGGCACTATCAAACTCATCATTGGCATTCAGCACACAAACCGCGCCACCATAATATCCCCGCCCTTCGGATTCTTGCTCGCGGATGATTTCCATGGCTTTAATTTTAGGTGCACCCGTTAACGTCCCCATATTGGCACAAGCTCGATAAGCAACCAGTGAATCAATCTCAGGCTTCAACACCCCTTTAATCTCTGACACCATGTGTTGAACGTGAGAATATTTAACAATGCGCTTTAATTGAATAACTTCACGGCTACCAGGAACAACGACTTTTGCTAAGTCGTTACGAGCAAGGTCAACTAACATCATATGCTCAGCAGACTCTTTCTTGTCCTCTATTAACTCGAACTCGACTCTGGAGTCATGATCATGGTTAATCTCACCGGTAAGCTCATCGATTGCACGCTTACGAGTGCCTGCAATTGGGTAAAGATAAACCTCACGCTTTTTATTGACCTTAAGAGCACTTTCTGGGCTTGCACCAAAGAGCTCTTTATCGCCAAAGTTAAGGAAATACATATAAGGGGATGGATTGGTTAAGCGTAACTTGCCGTATGCTTTATAGGCGTTCGAGCAAGATACATTGAACGTTCGAGCTAGCACCACTTGGAAAATGTCACCTTTTACGATGCGCTCCTTGGCTCGGTCAACAAATTCATAGTATTCATTATCAGAAATGTTTAAAGCTATCGAAGAGTTTTCCTGCTGTTCATCAAAACTTAAGAGTTCATTCGATTGCTGACTTACTAGAACTTCATAGATGTTTTCTAACTCAACGCCCAATCTAACAGTATTCTCAGCATTATCACCAAAACCTTTCACCACCACTTTTGCCGACTGACTTTCACGATGTTGAATCACCAGTTGATCTGCCACATAAAAGCAATAATCTTCTTGGGATTTGCTAATGCTGGGTAATTTCTCATACTGCTCAACCACCTCATAACTAAAAGCACCAATGAGCATAGAGGTTTCGTTATCAGCAGTATTATCCTTTAGTAAGTCCCTCAGGTATTGCAGCACCGTCACTGTCGTCGTTTCTGACAAGCGTTGCGCTTCGTTGCTTGCGGACTGCCTCTTTCCTAATACTAAGTTTAACTCTTGCCCCTTCTCATTGATGGCAAAGTTTTGACATAAGAACTCTAGCGACTTAATAGACTTCAGCAGCTCTTGACCATTTGGGTTTAAAGCTGTCATTGTTACAACATTATCCAGCGCCTTTATCTGAAGCGCAGCAGATACCATCACAACGCTACGCTGATGTTCGTGAGTTCCAGCCTCTGCCGTTTCTAACAAAGCAGTGTGCTTTAGCTGCCCCTTGTCCGCCAATACACCATAGACCTGAAACGGGTTAAGGCTCAAAGGTAGCTTACGGGTTAACGTCTTAACTTGCATCGAGTGCCTCCTGATAAGTACGACCACTCGCTTTAATAAAAGGAACCAGTTGTTGCATCAACTGCGAAAAGTCATCTGCTGATAATGCCTGGGCTGCATCAGAGACAGACTCGCGAGGATTACGGTGCGACTCAATGATCAAGCCATCAGCGCCACATGCCACCCCAGCTTTGGCCATTGGACCAACTAAGGTTCTTACTCCGGTACCGTGCGAAGGATCAACGATAACTGGCAAGTGACTTTTCTCTTTAATAAATGCCACGGCATTTAAATCTAACGTATTCCGAGTGGCTGTCTCGAAGGTTCGAATACCGCGCTCGCAGATCATAACGTTCGGATTGCCCGTCGCCACAATGTACTCTGCAGCCAGCAGTAGCTCTTCGATAGTTGCCGATAAACCACGCTTCAGCAGTACAGGATGCTTAGTTTCACCAACCGCTTTTAGCAATGTATAGTTTTGCATATTACGTGCGCCAATTTGGAAAGCCGATGTATAACGCGCGACATCATCTAGATCGTTAACATCCATAATTTCAGTAATGGTATCCATGCCAACTTCTTTACCGACTTGCTCCATAATTTTTAAACCTTCAACGCCTAAGCCTTGAAACGAATAGGGGCTAGTTCTAGGTTTAAAAGCACCACCGCGAAGTACCGTTGCACCCGAGGCTTTAACCTGCTGAGCAGTTTCAAGCAACTGCTCATAACTCTCAATAGCGCATGGGCCAGCCATAATGGTGAATTGATCACCTCCGACAGGCGTGTTACCAACATCAATCACTGTGTCATGTGGGTAAATCTCACGACTCACCAGCTTATATTTGCTTAAGACAGGCTTTAAATGCTCAACCTGTGGGTGATTATCAAAATGGAGTGACTGTAAAATACGTTCGTCACCTAACGCCCCAATAACGGTTCGCTCAACACCTGGCATATGTAATGGTTTTAACCCTGCTTTTTCAATCTGGGCTAAAATTTCTTGTGCATCTGCTTCTGTTGCTGTTGGTTTTAAAATAATAATCATGGTTGTTTCCTTAAGTTTAAAATCGTTAAATTCAAATTCTGTAGACACAAAAAAACCCGCTCAATGGCGGGTTTTGTCATTTCACATAGACAATATCCCGCCCTAGCAGATCCACCACCATTGATGTTGAGTCATTTCTGTTGCTAAGTTGATGATTGTCATGTTGCTATTACCTTGGTTAATCAATTCATTTTATTGGCGCATAAAAAAAGCCCGCATAATGCGGGCTTTACAATTCTTTTTTCGCTTTATATCAAACGCAAAGAAGCCCGCTACTTAAGTAACGTGCCACCACCAAACGTTTTTTACGTATAAAGTTTTCATGTGAGCTAAGTTAATCCAATTCTAAATGTGGGTCAAGTGTTTATTTGAACTTATTTTTCTTTTACAAACTTTTCAACTTGAGCTTCGGTCTTTAATCGGGTCGCGCCTTGCGATGATAGCAAACGCTCGATGCTGGAAGTTAAAGCCCAAATTTCGAGCTTTGCTGCTGGATCGTGCCACTCCGCAACGGTTAAGCCATCCGCAAAAGAATCTAAATATGCCACTCGATTGCCCAGTTTGGTTGGAAAGTCTTCTAAGTTAAGCGCTTTTTTCGCTTTAGAGACCACATCTTCAGCAGAATTAGTTCTAACTCGATAACGATTCCAGCAAATTCTGGCCTCAAGGTTTTTGTTGATCTGCTTAGCTTCTTCGATAATCTCAGCTAAATGTTTAGTAGACCAGACCTCAACTTGAGACGGTGCCATAGGAATGAGCACCAAGTCAGAAAGTAGGATAACAGCTCGGGTTAAATTCGTGATTCGAGGGTGGCCGTCGATCAAAATATAGTCGTAATCTTTAACGTTATCACGCACAAGTTTTTGTAAATGTGTGACGTTCTTTGCGACTAAAACATCAAGGTTTTCAATAACATAATTTTCACTTCGTATTTCAAACCATGTTTTAAGGGAGCACTGAGGAACGTCCGTATCAATAATGAGAACTTTTCCTGAATCGGACAAGGTAGAAGCAATGTTAGAGCATAGAGTCGTCTTACCGGCACCACCCTTCATCTGAACAAAACTTAATACTTTTGCGCGCATAACAAACAGCCCCAAATTCCGTTATTTTGATTTAAGCATTCTACATGAGGTAGGTTATTGATTCTAGTGACTTTATCTGCAAGCACAATAAGCATAAAAAAAGCCGCTTAAAAGCGGCTTTTTAACTTAAAGGTTAGCAACTATTACCTGATTCTGGCCAACAGTTATTACCATTCCAGGTTTTTACGCCGTTCTGATTAACTGTCAAAGTACCATCAGAAGCCGGTTGAGAGCCTGTAGGTGTGGCTATTAGAGTATAGGTTGTAACTGTTGGATCACCCTGGAACCCAATAGTATAGTAAGCATCACCTCCATCGGAAGGTACTTGCGTCGGTATAACATTAGCGTCCTCAACACCATCATAGCTAAAGTTATTATTTGACTTATAACGCTCTACAGCCTGTGAAGCTGACATTAAAGTCCCCATCGCATCGGCTCGCTTAGAGCGTACTACATATTGATTGTAGGATGGGATTGCAATAGCGGCAAGAACCGCTACAACAGCAACCACAATCATGACTTCTATTAATGTAAAACCATTATTTTGTTTCATATATTACTCTTTTTGTTTCCATTTGATAGTTCTAGCATTTTTTCGGAAGAAATCACAGTCATCGCCACTACAAATTGTCTGAGTACCGACTAACAAAGCCGCATCCGTATCTTCAGGGAACAAGACTGTAGCACCCGGTGCAATACCGACGTATTTAACGTTGGTGTAGCGATCTTCAATACTAGCAATATCACCGACAGCGAAACTATCTACATCGGGTTTACCATCTAACAGGCTCACACCATATAACCTATTGACACCTGAGGTTACACCACAGCCAGGAGGTCCTGGAATATAGGTCGTAAATAAGGTGGTAAAGTCAATTGTGGTTGAGCTCGCTAGAACTTTTTCAGCGGGCTGCAGATTAAAATACCACCCTTTCTTAGTATTACCCTCTTCAAAAATATCCGAAACTGTCGCAAAACTCACATCTCCTGTATCAGGGTCTGTTGTCGTATTAGTAACATCTAATAGAGATGAAGCCTTTAGAGGATCATAGTCATCGCCTTTTTCATACTCCGAAATCTCGAAATCATAAAAGGCGTAATAACGATCACTAGTTGCCGTTGCTTTAGGATTTGAGCGATGGCCAGAGCCTAAGTTCACAACAGCAAACGGTATGCCGTTATAGATAGCAAAAGCTACGTCAGGTTTACTATAAAAACGGTAAGGACCATCTACAGTGCCGTCATAAACATCAGCAAAAAGCTCAATTTTTGCGGCATTTGATTTCTTAGTAAAGTCAATTCTATAAATCTTCCCACCAACATCAGCAGCGTAAATATGATCCACAGTCGAATCATTATCCAAATCAATAAATGTTAAATCGCCAGCAAAACTATTATAAATATCACTTTCGCTTGCGATAGTGCTATAGGTAGATGAACCCTTGTAAGGAACAGAATAAATACCATCGCCTTTGATTACATTATCAGCAGGGTTGATAGCATTAGCACGATCATCGTAATAGTCGTCGTAACCACCAGCTAGCACAAGACGCTTTTCTGTGCCGTTTATAGTATGCATATTTACTACAAACGGTTTACTCCAGCTTTGACCAAGGTTAGGAATTTCAGTACGTACTTCATCATCATAATTGAGTTCTGCTTTAGTAAACTCAAAGTCATCTGCGACAGTAAACATCATACTTGGTTTATTCACATTAGAAACGTCTAAAGCAAATACTTCGCTACCGCCTCTTCGAGAACCTACGTATAGATAATGTTTCTTTACGCCATTGTCGACTTCGGTGTGAATAGTAATGGTTCCATCAACACCATATTCACGAAAATCAGTTTCATGATCGACAATCGCATTGGTGTACCACTCTGGAACTTTTTTCATCATTTGGCGAGGGAAGAATGCCCAGCGCTCTTTACCAGTCGCGATGTCTATAGCATGAATGTAGCCTTGGTTCGTTGCCACAAACGCTGTAGCTGAGCCATCAGCATACTCAAGAATCTCTGGTTTAGAGTGTAAGACATCACCGAAACGATTAATATCTTGCCCATCTAGCTGAGTAACCCGATGCTTAATCCACTGGTAATAATTCTTCAGTTGTTCACTCGAAATATCAGGAACTAAAAATGTTTTATTTTCTCCGAACAAACGATCTTGGAAGTCAACTTTTAAGGCGTTTTTAGAAATATAATCACTGATAAAATCATCAGTCAGTTGGTTAAGATTGTTTGATGTTAAGTTAGTATAAACAACCGGATCGGCGTCAACAGAAAGGTAAGGAAGTGCACCTCCTGCTTCTACTTTATTACCATCTTCCACATCACCCCAGAAACTTTTTGACTCTTCAATAAATGTACCTGTTTCCGTATTTACAGCGAGGTTACCATCTTTATCGATAATTCGCCCCTGCGACAATTGATACTTTTTGAGGTTACCAAACCAAGTTTCTTGAGTAGCCGGTTTAAACATACCCATGTAGAGGTTATTACTATGCCGTAGGCGGTTTGATTGGCTCAAAGGAATACTAGGTGCAACAAACGATGTTGTGTCTTGAATGGCATTTAGCGACTCGTCAAAAGAGCGCACTAAAGACTCAACATTTGTTGGTTCGAAGAATAACTTTTTACCGTTAACCGTTGAAGCCGTATTCTTCAAGAAGTCTGTAGCCACTTTATCATTTAGTGCAAATGCAACGGTTGATGTCTGAACAGTCGATCCTGGGAAGTTCTTTTTAACATCATTAATAAAGTAATAAGAAGACAGCTTTTCAGTACACTGCTTACCATTATTTGTGGCGTTTTGACTACCGTCTTCTGAAGCGTCACAAGTATCTACAATTTTATCAATATCGTCATAGGTAGCCTGATCAAAAACTGTCGGCAAACCATCGGTTAGTAATACAATCGAACTGTTATAACCACAGGCACCATCAAGAATTGGCGACGGCAGAGCTGGCCCATTTTGCGTGTAAGCTCCACCAAGGTATTGAGTCGCTTGATAGTAACCTTCAGCTGTTGGAGTACCAAAGTGCGGTTGAATTTCGTCAAGTGAATCGATTAAGTGCTGACGGTGTGTTTTACCCGCGGTCGTTTTATCAAGCGGTCTAATCTCTTGAATGACTTTAGTCTGTGGTGTACGTCCGCCAGAATATGTAAGGATACCAATTTGATTATTGTCTTTAGTTTTTTCAGACGTTAAAAATTGGTATAAAGCTTCTTTAAGACGAGTAATGCGGTTGTCTTTATAAATCCAGCGATAATAAACATCTTTATAGGCGCGAGTTAAATCCCAACCTGCTAATCTGTCATTAAACTGAGTGTTATAAGGCACATAATCAGTCCAGCCTGCTCTTGTGTACGCCTGTAATGTAGCAAAGCGTGCTTTATCTTCAGCCACACCCACTAGACGGGCACGAAGGTTCTCAACCTTCTCTGTTCTACGCTGTTGCCAGTAGTTCACAAGAACTTCATCAGCGGCTGCATCACTATCTTTAAAGCTCATCGAGCCCGATTCATCTAATACCAATAATAGGTTAGCTGTTTTAGCTTCACCAAAGAAAATCTCGGTATCATCAGCATAAACAGTATTCGGAGCAGCTGATAAACCTAAACCTATCGCTAAAGATATTGCTATAGAACCACCAGCAACTTTTAGCTTTTTCATTAATATACTCACATCAATCTCCTCGAATTAACTGTTGCCGCAGGCAGAAACCAATAATGACCACTGCTCAATTTGGGTTTTAGCTTCATTAGCGTCTTCGACACCATCACGATCGGCATCGACCCAAGCTTCACCTTGATGCTGAAAAACATTGCAGCCAACACTATTTTGATTATTCATACCCGCTGAGTTGCCCACACACTTGAATGCTTTAGGACATCCACGGTAAGTAGTGTCCGTACCACCTTTTAGCACACCCGTTGCGCTATCAATGGTCGGTGTTGTGTCGCAATCCGTGGTGACGCTACCAGTATAATCAACACAGGTTTTAATTTTTAAATCTTTAGCATTCAGCGTCTGCGCTAGAATAGTTTGATCATAACGATACGTTTCTATCACACTGTTGTTAGAGCTTTGAGCTCCATGGAAAGAAACGCTTTTTTCTTGGATGTTGGATGCTTGCTTTTCAGACAAAACGCCCGAGCGCATAATCGATAGTCCAATGATGGTTAAAGTCATTAGTAACAACAATGAAATGACCAATGAAAAACCTGACTCTTTATTCATATTCATGTTAAATCCCACTCGGTCTATTGTGGATAACGACAGTCGTTTCATACTTTAAATGAAGCTTTTTATCGTTAACGCTAATATCCTTTCCTAATAAATTAATATTACGAGAAATATTCGAATCAGATGTGTTTTTTTCCGAGGTTAGTAACAAACCAAATCGAATACTGCGGATATTGGAAACATTAGTGATATTATCAGCGGTTACATAATTAAGGCTGGAACCGTTTAGTTCACCAAACAACACTTGGAAGTCTTCTACATTGCTGATTAGTGGTTGGTCATTACAAGTTAATACGCCACCATTTACTTCATAAACATTAGTAATTGTATCTCCGGGCGTAACCGCTACTCCATTACAGTCAGCACTGTCTATCGCAGCACCAATACATTCATTAATCGCTTGGCTACTATCACAAGACTCATAATGGATTTTTAACATATCAATTCCGGCGCCACCCTCATAGGTTTTATAATCTGCCGGAAGAGGACTATTCATAGTGTATGTAATGGATGAGTTGTTAACCCATCCAGCTCTAGCGATATCTTCTTTCATAAAGCTTAGCGCTAATTGAGCATCACTCTGTGCACTAATAACACCTTCAGCAGTGTTATTGGTTTTTTTAGTCGATAAATAGACGGTAAAAACACCAGCAATCAAGATTAAGCCTAATAGCATTCCAACCATCAGTTCAACTAATGTAAAACCCTTTTCTTGCTTTATCTTTGTCATAATCATAGTCATAAAAAAGCCTTATGGGATAATTTCTACTATTGCGCATGAATAGCCAACACTGGCATCCGTCCCGTCTGGCAATACACCATCACAACGGCTTGTAGTGACTTGCTTATCGCCAAAATCAGAACGCTCAATTTGTGGCCAAGCGGCATATAACGTTAACTTAGAGCCGGTACTACAAGCATCTGCATCAGCAACTCGATCATTACAAGCAACGCCTACTTGCGCCCCTTGAATGCCCGAACTATCAAGACTCATGCAAATAGAGTCAATATCAGCTTGCGCTAACGCTTCTCCCGAACACGAGTCACCGCAGGTACTTTTTGCTTCATAAGGAACACCGGTTACTTCGCACCACTGTACAAAAGTTCCTGAGTCAGCGCCTCCGGTGTAAAACGAGCCAGGATCATCAGCAAAAAACTCTCTATTTGCCATAATGCGTGAGCTAGCATCAGTTAACCAAGAAACAGCCTGCGAGCGTGCATAACTTTCTTGAGTTGATGTAAGCGTTTTAACTTGTAGCGCTGCCATTCCAAGCATACCAATGGCAACAACCAAAACAGTAATAAGTACCTCGATTAAGGTGAGTCCCTGAATTTGTTTTTTAGAAATAATCATTAACAGCCCACCTTCTCAACTTTGGACGAACCCGATGGTGACACATCAATCTTCCTTCCTTTGCCACTTTTGTCGCAAAACACGACCCCGTTTGAACCTAAGTGCTTATTTTTACTATAACCAGTTGCATCGAAAACTACTGAGTCTTTAGATGATGAACTGCCTAGTGAAATCCCTGTACCCACTTTACCCTGGTTCAATAACTCAACTTTAGAGCCACCATCAATGTAAGAAACGACCCAGCCATTAGCCCATGAGCCACTCACTGGAGCAACCGTAACATCAGTTTTAAGCTTTACGGCTTCACTGCGTGCCGATACGAGTGTTGCATTGAGGTTATTAGCTTCACCCGTTAAACGATTATTGTTAATAAAGCTACTAAGCGATGGAATAGCCATTGTTGCGACAACAGCTAAAATCGCAACAGTGATCATCAGCTCAATCAGGGTCATACCTTTTGAATATTTTGATCCAAGCATTTATTTTTACACCTATTATTTGTCGACTTATACGTTATACGACATCTTACTGTCAAAAGCATACTAATCTTGGATAAACGGTACAAAAAAGCCGATAAGCGGTCACTTATCGGCTTTAACTAATTAATTTCTAAGACGTTTAATGCAGATTAGACTTTAGAGCGACTTAACTTGGACGTAACTCACTCGGTAGGACAAAGACAATATTCTCTTCCACGCCGTCTGACTCTTTAGGGTTTGTACCGCCTTGAGATTCAAGATACTTGATCACATCCTGAACTAAAACTTCTGGGGCAGATGCACCAGCGGTAACACCGACTTTATCAACCCCTTCAAGCCAAGCAGGATCAATCTCGCCGGCATTATTAATAAGGAATGAGCGAGTACCTTCATTTTCAGAAAGTTCTTGAAGTCGGCTTGAGTTAGAGCTGTTTTGCGCGCCAACCACAAGGATTAAGTCGCATTCAGCGGCAAGTTGCTTAACGGCATCCTGGCGGTTTTGGGTCGCATAACAAATGTCGTCTTTCTTAGGGCCTTGAATTTTCGGGAATTTTTCCTGAAGTGCTTTCACAAGGCGCTGGGTATCATCAACCGACAAAGTCGTTTGGGTAACATAAAACAACTGCTCAGGATTCTTAACGTGAAGCTTAGCAACATCTCGTTCATCTTCGACTAAATAGATACCTGAGTCAGGGTTATCATACTGCCCCATAGTGCCTTCAACTTCAGGGTGTCCCTTATGACCTATTAAAATACATTCTTCATCACGACGACTGTGTCGAGCAACCTCCATATGCACTTTAGTCACTAAAGGGCAAGTTGCATCGAATACTTTAAGATTACGCGCTTCGGCATCACGACGAACCTGTTGAGAAACGCCGTGAGCACTGAATATTAGGGTCGAATCTCTTGGCACATCATTCAAATCTTCAATGAATACAGCACCCTTTTCGCGCAAGCCGTCTACGACAAATTTGTTATGCACCACCTCATGCTTCACATAAATAGGCGCACCAAACAACTCAATCGCACGATTCACAATATCAATCGCTCGATCGACACCAGCGCAGAAGCCACGGGGATTTGCTAATACTATTTCCAAGAGATTACCTACAGCAGTTCAGTATGGATAACGGCTCTATTGTCTCACTTCGACAATTTCAATTTCAAGGATTATATCTTGATCGGCCAATGGATGATTAAAGTCAACTTTGACGGAATGCCCTTTCACCTCACGAATCATGCCAGGAACAGTACCACCCATCATATCTTCAAAGGCGATGATTGCTCCCTCTTCCAGCTTCACGTCAGCGGAAAACTGATTAATATCCATGAAATGCACATCGTCGGGATTCGCTGGGCCAAAAAAATCTGAGCCATGAATGCTTAGCTTTCTTTCATCGCCCGCTTTAAGGCCTAGTAATGACTTTTCAATCACGTCAGTTAAACTTCCGTCGCCCATAATAAACCACACAGGCTTACCATTGACGCGGGTGCTATCAGCCGCCGAACCATCCTTGAGCAAGACGTTAAAGTGTACCAATGCTTTTGAGTTAGCATTAACGGTGTTGTCTGTTTCAGTAGTCATAAAGCCTTTTCAGGGTTGGGGTGAGAAGCAAACTAGTTAGCTTTTTGCTCATCTTTTTTGGGCTCAGGGTTCTTGAAAGTATCGATGATCAGCAAGCCAACACCGATTAAAATCACACTATCCGCAATGTTAAAAGTTGGCCAGTGATAGCCATCTTTTGAGACATACCAATCAATAAAATCAATCACATAGCCGTAAGCTAAGCGATCATAGAGGTTGCCAATAGCGCCACTCAATATCAAAGCCATACCAATATTCGCTAACTTATGGCTCTTCGGCGTTTTATACATCCACACTAACAAAGCCACGCTGATACCAAGCGCAATCACAGTAAACAACCAACGCTGCCAGCCACCGGCATCGCCCAGAAAACTGAAGGCAGCGCCATAGTTATAAGCGAGATTCAGATCAAAATGTGGCATGACTTCTATAATAGGTCCGCCATAAACTGGTGCTAAATTTGCGTCAGCCCAGATTTTGGTTGCCTGATCAAGAATCAACAAAATCACCGTAATCCATAACCACACTAAGCCTGACTGTTTGAATTTATCCAATGCTAAGTTCCTCGCTATGATTCTTATGCGTAATGACGGACTTCACCGTCACCGACGACATTTTCGACACAACGATTACAAATCGTCGGATGGTCGCTATTAGAGCCAACATCGTCACGGTAGTGCCAGCAACGCTCACACTTTTCAGCATCTGACGCATTAATGGTTAATTTCAAGCCCTCAATATCAGTCGCTTCACCAGCATCATCGTTAACCAGCTTTGCCTGAGAGGTAATAAAGACAAAACGAAGCTCGTCTTCTAACTTGCTTAATACAGCATGCAGCTGTTCATCGGCATGAATGGTCACTTCTGCTTGTAGTGAGCCACCAATCACACCTTCTTTACGCTTCACCTCGATCGCTTTATTGATTGCGTCCTTAACGTTAGAAATACGATCCCAATCTTCCGTAGTAATGTCTGCATTTTCCATTGGGAATAAACCTTCATACCACTCAGAAATGAACACACTCTTCTCGCGCTCACCATTTGCAGGTTGTGGTAGCAATGGCCAAATCTCGTTAGCCGTAAAGCTCAAGATAGGCGCCATCCAGCGAACTAAAGCTTCAACGATATGATACAAGGCAGTTTGACACGAGCGCTGAGCTTTGGAGCCGCGCTTAGCCGTGTACTGACGATCTTTAATGATATCTAAGTAGAAGCTACCCATATCAATTGAGCAGAAATGGTGGATCTTCTGAGCCACTACCCAGAAGTTGTAATTCTCATAGGCATCAATAATGGCAGCTTGTGCTTGATAAGCTACATCTACGGCCCAACGATCCAGCGGTAACAACTCATCTTTAGCTAATAAGTCCATTGATGGCTCGAAACCTTCAAGGTTCGCTAGCAAAAATCGAGAAGTATTCCGCAAGCGACGGTAAGTATCACCGGTACGCTTTAGAATTTCATCAGAAACCGCCATTTCGCCACGGTAATCTGCTGAAGAAACCCATAGACGCAACACGTCCGCACCCAGTTTATTAATCACATCATTCGGCGCCATGACGTTGCCTTTCGACTTCGACATTTTCTCGCCTTTGCCATCAACCACAAAACCGTGGGTTAAGCAGTGCTTATAAGGCGCATGACCGTGAATACCCACCGACGTTAATAATGACGACTGGAACCATCCACGATGCTGATCCGAGCCTTCAAGGTACAAATCTGCTGGCTGACTCAAGTAATCACGAGCAGATAGCACACAATAATGCGTCACGCCTGAGTCAAACCAAACGTCCAACGTATCATCAATTTTTTCATACTTGTCGGCGTCAACATAGTCAGCTGCATCCAAGTCATACCAGGCCTGAATACCCTTCTCTTCAATCAACTGAGAAACCTTTTCCATAAGCTCGGCTGCGTCAGGGTGAGGCTGACCATCTTTCTTATCAATAAATAAGCACAATGGGACGCCCCAAGTACGCTGGCGTGAAATACACCAGTCAGGACGGCTCTCAACCATAGACTCGATACGTGCCTGGCCCCAGTCTGGAACCCACTTAACCTTTTTGATTTCCTGCATCGCCGTCGATTGCAAACCATTTTGCGACATGGAAATAAACCACTGAGGGGTAGCACGATATATCAATGGGGTTTTTGTACGCCAACAATGCGGATAGCTGTGACGAATTTTGTCTTGGTGTAATAACTTACCGTTCTCAACCAAGTGCTCAACGATCGGCTGGTCGACTTTATACACGTGCTGGCCATTGAAAATAGGCGTGTCGTCGGAGAAGACACCATTAGCCATGACATAATTCAATAAGCCAATTCCGTACTTTTTGACTACTTGGAAGTCGTCTGGACCATGGTCTGGCGCTGTGTGAACCAAACCAGTACCGGCATCAGTAGTCACGTGATCACCCACAATCACGGGTAATGTTTTGTCGTAAAAAGGATGATTAATCTGTAAGTTTTCTAATCTGTCGCCAGTCGTCGTAGCGATAACGTCATAGTCAGTGATTTCAGCCTCTTCCATCACCTGCTTATACAAGTCTTCAGCTAACACAAACTGTTCATCACCCGCCTTTACCAATACATAACGGAAGTCAGCATGCACCGTGACCGCTTGGCTTGACGGTAATGTCCAAGGTGTTGTCGTCCAGATAACTACCGAGGTATTCTTGCAGGCAGCACCATCAAACGCTTTTTCGAAGCCTTCGATATCAGCCAGCGGATAGCGCACATAAATCGAGAACGAAGTCTTGTCCTGATACTCAACTTCCGCTTCAGCCAACGAGGAACCACCCACCACGCTCCAGTACACAGGCTTCTCGCCCTTGTGCATGTGACCGTTTTTCACCAGCTTCGAGAGCGCACGAACGATATTCGCCTCAAAACTAAAATTCATGGTTTTATAGGGATTGTCCCACTCGCCAAGAACCCCCAGACGAACGAAATCCTTCATCTGACCATCAACTTGTTTTTCAGCATAGTCACGGCATTTTTGACGGAAGTCCGCGTGGGACACTTTCTGACCTGCTTTACCGACTTTCTTCTCAACTACGTTTTCGATTGGCAGACCATGACAGTCCCAACCTGGAACGTACGGGCTATCAAAACCACTGATGGTTTTGCTCTTTACCACAATATCTTTCAGAATTTTATTGACTGAGTGACCAATATGAATATTGCCGTTTGCATACGGAGGGCCGTCGTGCAAAATGAATTGCTCACGCCCTGCTCGTGCTTTACGAATTTCGCCGTATAAATCGTTTTTATCCCACTCCGCCAACATTTTTGGCTCACGATTAGGCAAGTTACCACGCATCTCAAACTTAGTTTTCGGTAAGTTTAGTGTGTCTTTATAGTCACTCATCGAAATGATTACTCTGTTTAGTTAATTCTGAAGGTTATGTTCTGCTAGCTACTTTATTAAAAACTACAATCTATCAAAAATCGCTCTTGCTGCCTCAATATCAGCAGCAATTTGCGCCTTTAACTCAGCTACCGATGAGAACTTTTGCTCACCACGAAGCTTCGCTATCGGCTCAATATGAATCTGTTGTCCGTACAAATCGCCTTTAAAGTCCAAAACATGAACTTCCAAACGCTCTGGACTTTGCTTCAATGTTGGCTTTTTGCCCACATTTGCAACGGCTAGAAAGCGTTTCGGAGACTGTTGAGATAACTGACATTGGGGCGAACTAGCACTTATACCATACACCCAAACCGCATACACCCCTTTTAAAGGACTTTTCAGTCGTTTCAATGGAATATTCGCGGTGGCAAACCCTATTTCGCGCCCCTGCTTATCGCCATGAGCAACTTTACCGCTTAATTGATAAGGCCTATTGAGGTATCGCTCCGCCAATTCAAAGCGGTTATTCGCGATGGCCTCACGCACCAAGCTACTGCTAATGCGCTGTTGTTCCCCGTCAATATCAAGCGTAACGGACTGGTTAGCCTCAACCGTAAAAAAACCGTCGCCACGTTCTTTCAACATTTCAAAATCACCTTGGCGCTGATAACCAAAGCGGAAATCATCACCAATGAACAAATGTTGAACATTCAAACGTTCAATCAATACGCGACGAATAAAGTCTTCTGCTTTTAACTCAGCGAACTCTTGATTAAAACGAAAACACAAGACGTAATCAACGCCCAAAATTTTAAGAGCTCGTACTTTATCAGTAAGCTTGAACAGTCGAGCTGGCGCGTCATCGGGGCGAAAATATTCTTGAGGATGCGGCTCGAACAAGACCACCACACTCGGTAAATCAAAATGAGCAGCCTTCTCGGTCAGACGCTGGATAATCGTTTGATGACCAATGTGTACCCCATCAAAGTTACCAATAGTCGCCACACAGCCCTGATTAAACAGTGCTTTAGGACAGTTGTAGAGGCCACGCAGTAAACGCATCGTCAGTCGGTATTTCCGTTAGGCTTTTGCCAAAGGCGGCAATTATAGCGGACTATGGGCTAAGAATTAACCATAAATCATTGATTAAGCTTATAGAAAGAGTAAATGCAAGGATAATAAAGACTTAGCGACTTGCCTGTGGCTTAAAAATCAGTAACTATATTCAAAATTATGACGGATAACGACTCATGAAAAAAGTATTGAAACTCATCACTAGCCTAATATTAGCCACCTTAATCACGGCCTGCGCCTGTAGCAGCTGTGCTCCTGCTCAAGATATAGAGGACTATATTGGCCCACAACAAGCAGCGTTTTTCAACAACCTAAAATCCTTATGTGGGAAAACCTTCGTCGGTGAAACCGTTTACCCAGAAGATCCTGATCATGACTTCGCTGGAAAAAAGTTAGTCGCCACCGTGGAAAATTGTGGCGCTCGGAATATCGCTATTCCTTTTAGTGTTGGCGAAGATACGTCAAGAACCTGGGTCATTACAGCCACTTACGATGGTTTATTGTTCAAACACTTCCACCAGAACCCTGATGGTAGCCATCATGATGTAAGTTTTTATGGCGGATTTGCGAGCGACTATAAAGGCCAAAAAGGCACTGCTTATAAGCAATACTTCCCCGCTGATGAGCAAACTGCCGAAATGATACCAGCCGCTAAAACCAACGCCTGGATGATGGAGTTCAACCCAGAAACAAAAGAACTGACTTACTACTTAGAGCGTCACCAGAAGCCACGTTATAAAGCAGTTTTGACCTTACAGGAATAGATATATAGATACCCGCCTCCGCGGGAATCTCACATCGTCAGAACAGAAGTCACACAAACTAACGCTGAATCTTAAAGTCTCTAGGGCGCAAGCCTAGTATCACGAGCAAAGTAACGTAGGCTGTAATCGTTGCGGCGATAATGATGGTGATCATGCCGATAGCTTCGAAGCGCGCCCATGATTGCCATTGGTCGATACTGAAGTCGGTATACCAAAGACCGAGCAGCAACAAGCCGCTGGCAATAATCAGCTTTAAAATCCAAAGCTTACTTTTTCGTGACAACTGCAAGTGCTGCTCTTTGTGCAAAAAGCGATAAAGGAATATCGCATTAATGAAAGCGGAGGCGCTGGTGGCAATAGCTAGACCTACGTGACCAAACGGTTTGAACAGTGCCAAATTCAAGACAATATTGCTGACGATAGCAAACAAAGCGATTTTGACAGGAGTTTTGGTATCTTGGCGCGAATAAAACCCGGTTAAAAAGACTTTGACCATCATAAAGCCAATCAAGCCTATTGAGTACGCCTGCAAGCTCTGCCCTGCTTTGAACGAATCTTCGGCTGTAAAAGCGCCATGCTGGAATACGGCTATCATGATCGGCTCTGCTAACCAGAAAAGACCGATACCTGCAGGGATGCCGATCATTAACACCATGCGGAGGCCCCAGTCCAAGGTGTCCGAAAAATGCTCCATGTCCTTTTTCGAGAAGAATTTAGACAAGGTCGGCAATAACACAGTAGCAATAGCGATGCCGAAAATCCCTAACGGAAACTCCATCATGCGGTCGGAATAGTAAAGCCATGAGATACTGCCTTCTTCAAGAAACGAAGCGATTTGCGTGTCAACCAACAGATTGATCTGACTCGCCGACGCACCAATGATGACAGGGACCATCAGTTTGATAATGCGCTGTACTGCAGAATCTTTCCAAGCCCATTGTGGCTTCGGTAAATAACCTGCTTTCCATAAGAAAGGAAAATGCAAAAAGAGCTGCAAAGCACCTGCAATAAATATCGCCCAAGCTAATGCAACGGTTGGCTGCTCCATAGTGGGCGCCCAAATTATCGCAGCAGCAATGATGGATAAATTTAATAAGATTGGCGCAAAAGCTGGCACGGCGAACTTATCCAATGTATTCAGTACCGAGCTATACATGGCCACCAGCGATATAAAGAAGATATAAGGGAAGGTGATTTTCAACAAGTCACTACCAAGCTGGAATTTCTCTGGGTCGCCAATAAAGCCGGCACCAAATAGCGCGATAACGCCTTGTGAGCCAAGCACACCTATAATTGTGAAAAAGGCTAAGAAGCCACCCAAGGTGCCTGAGACTTTGCTAAGGAGCGATACCGTCTCTGCTTTAGTACGGTTAGAGTAGTACTCTGAGAATACAGGGACAAACGCGGTGGCGAAAGCGCCTTCACCGAAAAGGCGCCTAAAGAAATTCGGGATTTTCTGGGCTACTAGGAACACATCAGCCTGGCCACTGGCGCCGAGCAGGTTTGCTAACACCACATCTCTGGCCAGCCCCATAAAGCGGGAAATCATGGTCCAAAAGCTAACTATCGTACTTGAGCGTAAAAGACTGGCCATAGTGCTAAAAAAGTATCCTAGATAGTGTTAGAATGTTGCTCTTATGGGTCGCAAGTTTAAGCCAAAAACAGGCTTGTCACCATAGATATGCTAGAAAAGCCCTAAAATTGACAGAATTCTTCGGTTTTTCGCTGTTTTCACTTGATACACAACCTTAAAACAGGTATATTTCGCGACCTTAAATTTGTGATTATTGTTTATTAACCAGTTGTTAGGAGTTCACCTTGGCTAACATTAAATCTGCCAAAAAACGTGCTCGTCAAGCTGAAGCTCGTCGCCAGCACAACGCTAGTCGCCGCTCAATGATGCGTAGCTACATTAAGAAAGTTATTTATGCCATTGATGCAGGCAACAAAAAAGACGCAGAAGCTGCGTTCGAACGTGCTGTATCTGTGATTGATAAAGCCGCTAATAAGGGCCTTATCCACAAGAATAAAGCTGCACGTCATAAGAGCCGTTTAAACGCTCGAGTTCAAGCACTTTAATTAGAGCTTGAAGTAGCACAGATTCTTGAAGCCGCTGCTGAAAAGTAGCGGCTTTTCTGTGCTTGATATGTAAGTTCTAATTTATTGAATTATCAGTAATTACTACTCTTCTAAAGAATAGTCTTTAAAGCTTTCGCCAATACATCGATATCGTTCTTATCCCTATCCTGTAATAACTCATCGATATACTTCTGTTGCTGTAACCTTAACGCCTCAAGCACTTGCTGACTTTTTCTCGTCGGTGCAACAAACACTACGCGTTGATCCGTTTTAGAGCGAGACTTGATGACATACCCTTGCTTTTCTAAGCCCTTAATCGTCCGTGTAATGGCCGGCGCACTAACCGCTTCTTGCTCAGCTAACTGATTAATGGTTTTTGGGCCTAAATTCACCAATTGCTTTAGAATGTCTAAGCGCTCTAAAGTAAGCCCAGTCGCTTTCTCGAACTTTTTGCTTTTATTATGGAAGTCATTAAGAATCTGGTAGAGCTTTTGGGCTGCATCTTGTTGATAATTAATCATTATTCTGTATTTTTTGGTTGTCTATCGAAATACCGCACTTTGGTTAACACTGGTTAACCATTAACCTGGCTAAAGTATCATATTTCCAAGCATAAGTTCTAGTATTGATTAAATTGTAAACTCTGGTTGTACCAGTTGACAGTGGCCGGCTTGTGTGTAAAATGCGCTCAATCTTAATTCTAGTGTATGTTATTGGATCCGTGATTATGAACAAAAGTATCATCATACCAATCATTCTTGCTGGTGTTTTCTCTACATCAGTTGAAGCAAAAGTAAGCCCTAAAGAAGCCGCGAAACTACATGTCGAACTGACCCCGATGGGTGCAGAGCGCGCAGGCAATAAAGAAGGAACTATTCCAGCTTGGAGCGGTGGTATTCAGCAAATTCCACAAGACTACAAGCCTGGCGAGCATCACGTTGATCCTTATGCTGATGAAGAACCGATGCTTACGATCACAGGAGAGAACTACCAGAATTACGCTGAGAAGTTATCTGAGGGACAAATTGCGATGTTAAAGCAATATCCTGATTATAAGTTGAAAGTCTATCCGACTCACCGTAGTGCATCTTTCCCTCAAAAAATCTATGATTTCAGTGTTAAGAATGCGACCTCTGCAGAATTAACACAAGATGGTGCAGGCCTTCGTAACGCAGCTGTTGGTGTACCCTTCCCTATTCCAGCTAACGGCCTAGAAGCTATCTGGAACCACCTTACTCGTTATCGTGGCGAAGCCATTAAGCGTGAATATGTACAGGTAAGCCCTCAAGTAGATGGTAGCTTCAATCCTGTTAAGTTCGAACAAGAATCTTTGCAGTATTACGCACAGGAACATCCTGAAAAGGAAAATTTCTTGTTCTTGTACAAGCAACGTATTACATCGCCTTCGAGCATGGCTGGTGAAGTTCTGCTGGTCCATGAAACATCAAACCAAGTGGTAGACCCACGTCGCGCTTGGCGCTATGACCCAGGTCGCCGTCGAGCCATGCGTACCCCTACAGTGGCTTACGATGCGCCAGCTTTAGCTTCTGACGGTTTATCAACCATCGACAACTTTGATATGTTCAGTGGCTCACCTGATCGCTATAACTGGACTTTAAAGGGCAAAAAAGAAATGTTTGTTCCTTACAATGCTTATCAGCTACACAGCGACCAACTTAGCTATGAAGACATTGTTAAACCAGGCCATATCAACCAAGACTATGCGCGCTACGAATTGCACCGTGTTTGGGTGGTTGAAGCGACATTAAAGGAAAATAAAGAAAACATTTATAGCCGTCGTACCTTCTACTTAGATGAAGACAGCTGGCAAGCACTATTGGTTGACCATTATGATGATAAAGGTGAGCTGTGGCGTGTCGCAGAAGCACATGCTCTAAACTACTACGAAGTGCCAGTGCTGTGGTCAACTTTAGACGTTATCCACGATTTACGCGCCAAGCGCTATATCGCTTTCGGCCTTGATAACCAAGAAGACATGTACGATTTCTCTGAGAGAATGAACTATCGTCAATTTACCGCCTCAGCGTTACGTCGCGAAGGTCGTTAATCGATGGTCTCGCTGTTATAGACTAAGCCACTCATAGAGTGGCTTTTTTTATGCACCTAATCTGCTAAGCTTCCTACAAACCAAAGCGGAGTTCACAATGCGCACACTACTACTGACCACGATTATTGTATTAACAAGTTTTTCATCATTTGGTAAAGAGAAGCCACTTTATGGACCAGCGATAGCCGACTACGGCCCTTACTTTAAAATCGAGAACCGTGATGTTGAAATCGTAAAAAATGAAACACTCAAAGTTGTATTTGATGTCACAAAAACGGATGACAATAAAGCCAGCCATAATCGTTATATCGAAAGTGTTGCACGTTACATGAACATGCATGCAGCCAATGGTGTTCCGGTCGAGAATATGGACATTGCTGTGGTGATGCATGGCGCTTCAACTAAAGACACCCTAAGCCATAAAGCCTATAAAGAGCGTCACGGCACAGATAACCCTAATAGTGAGCTGATAAAAGCTCTGACGAATAAAGGCGTAAAGTTCTATCTATGCGGACAGTCAGCAGCATTCAGTAAGATAGATAAGAATGAGTTAATGCCAGAAGTCAGCTTGGCTTTATCCGCCATGACAATGTTAGTGACATTACAGCAGGACGGCTATGCTTTACTGCCTTAAAAAGAACTATAATTACTGGGCTATGTTGATCTTACCCACAAAAAAGCCGCAAAAAGCGGCTTTTTTAATTCAGTTTTGACCAACGATTATTTTTGGTCATCAGGCACTTGATTAGGATCGACATAGACCACTTCCACGCCATCGTCTTCAAAATCTTCAACCCACTCAGGCTCCAAACCATCAAAGGAACCCTGCTCAGCCTCATCCATCGAGCCAGGATCTGGCCAGTGGAAGTCTTCTTGAGTCTTTTCAGCAGTAAACTTACGGATTTGTGGATGCTCGATTAAATAGTCCATAATCGAGTTACAAATCTCTCGAGTACCCTCCTTCTTAATCGCAGACATTTTAAAAACAGGACCGTCCCAATCAAGGCGCTCCAGAACATCATTCATCTTTTCCTGATTATCTTCGTCACTCATTAAATCAGTCTTGTTGAAAATCAACCAGACCGGCTTATCCTTAAGTGAAATATCTTTACTCTCGCTGTATTTATAAAGCTCGTTCATGATGCCATTAAAGTTTTCAACGGGATCTGACTCGTCATAAGGCATTAAATCAACGATATGTAGCAAGATTCGGGTACGCGCTAAATGACGTAAGAAGCGTATCCCTAGACCAGCGCCCTCTGCTGCACCCTCAATTACACCAGGGATATCAGCAACCACGAAGCTCGATTCCGTATCAATACGAACAACACCCAAATTTGGAATTAACGTCGTAAACGGGTAGCCAGCGACCTTCGGCTTAGCAGAAGACACCGCACGAATAAAAGTCGACTTGCCCGCATTAGGTAACCCCAGCAGTCCAACATCAGCCAGTACTTTTAGCTCCATACGCAATTCACGCATTTCGCCTGGTGTACCGTGCGTTGCTTTACGAGGAGCGCGGTTGATCGAGCTTTTAAAGCGAGTATTGCCTAAACCGTGAAAACCACCTTTAGCCACCAGAAGCTTCTCACCAGGTTTAGTTAGATCACCCACGATCTCACCAGTCTCTTTATCAGTGATTTGAGTGCCTATAGGGGCTTTCAAGATGAGATCCTCACCTTTAGAGCCGGTCATGTTGCGGCCTTGGCCATTTTCGCCACGGGTCGCCTGATAGAAGCGAACATAACGATAATCGACTAAAGTGTTCATCTCTTCATCAGCAACAATATAGACGTTACCGCCATCGCCACCATCGCCACCGTCAGGCCCACCTCGGGCAACATATTTCTCACGACGGAAGCTCACGATACCGTTACCGCCATCGCCTGCTTTTACTTTTATTGCTACTTCATCTACAAATTTCATAGTTCTATTGTGCCATAGAAGGACTAGTATTCACCAAATATCCTAACTGAATATCTGGTCATCAGCTATACAATACAAAAAAGCCCCAGCAAAGGCTGAGGCTTTTTCTTAAACTCAAGCTTGATTAAGCTTCGATAGAAACAAAACGACGTTTGTCTTTACCTTTAACTTCAAACTTAACTTTACCATCAACTTTTGCAAAAATTGTATGGTCACGACCAAGACCAACACCGTTACCAGCGTGGAACTTAGTACCACGTTGACGAACGATAATGCTACCCGCGCTTACTTCTTCACCACCAAAGCGTTTAACACCAAGGCGTTTACTTTCGGAATCGCGGCCGTTACGAGTACTACCACCAGCTTTCTTATGAGCCATCGTTTACTCTCCTTTCATCAATTCTTTAGCTTGGTCAATCCAGTTTTCACGCTCGATACGACCTTTAAAGCTTAATTCTTCGTCAAAGTGCGCTACATCTTCAGCAGTCCACTCAGCGATTTGTTTAAATGTAGTGATTCCAGCTTCGTTCAATTTTTTAACGATAACTGGACCTACGCCTGATAATTGAGTTAAATCATCACCGTCTGTTTTTGCTGCAGCTTTCTTCGCTGGAGCTTTTTTAGCTTCTGCTTTCTTAGCAGGCTTTTTAGCGCCATCAAGAGCAATACCGTTGATTTTCACTTCCGTGAACCACTGACGATGACCTTGACGCTTCATGTGATGCTTACGACGCTTGAACTTAATGATGTTCACTTTCTTAGCACGACCGTGGTTAACAACTTCACCTGATACCACAGCACCAGAAACAACTGGTGTACCTAAAGTAACGTTATCGCCGTCAGCGACCATTAAAACGTCTTCAAAATCGATTGTTGCACCAGTTTCCGCCTCGATCTTCTCAAGACGCACTACCTGGCCTTCTTTTACGCGGTGTTGCTTACCACCACTTTTAATTACTGCGTACATATTGATTCTCCGGTTATAGACCCTCTTATATATCTCAACAAGAAGGTTAATATGTATTGCTCAATGGCTTTCATATTTGAGGGCGCGAATTTTAAGCGAAAACCACCTGCAAAGCAAGGCTTTAAGGCCAAAAAAGGAGGAAACGACTGTTTTACCCTGAATTTAGGCCTTTTAGCCAAAAGTCTCGCGCCTCAAGAGCTTCCGACGGGTCACGAATGCCTGAAAAATATCACTAGAAAAGCTTGACCCGAAGGCCTCCCCTAACTAGGATTGCCAAGCAATTATTTTAAAGCAGTTGGCAGTTTCAGCGTGACCCAAGTCTTAGGATTTACGATCTTAACACTTTTTTACCGTCACATTGAACGGCAATTGTCGATAAATTATAAGGTAGACAATGACTCTGGACGATATCCGTGCCTTGGTAGAAGCTGACTTCGAGGCCACTAACCAAATGATTTTAGACCGCCTCAAGTCTGATGTGGTTTTGGTTGATCAAGTGGGACACTATATTGTTGCTGCAGGCGGCAAGAGACTGCGCCCCATGCTCGTTCTTTTAGCTGCAAAATCATTAGGTTACGAAGGTTATGACCACGCCAAGCTAGCGGCTGTCATAGAGCTTATTCACACCTCCACTTTACTTCATGATGACGTCGTGGACGAGTCCAGCATGCGACGTGGCCGTGAAACCGCCAACGAACTGTTTGGCAATCAAGCGTCTGTCTTAGTCGGCGATTTCCTATACAGCCGCTCGTTCCAGATGATGGTCGAAGTCAACAATATGAAAGTATTGAACATTTTAGCCGACACCACCAATGAGGTGGCTGCTGGCGAAGTGTTACAGCTGATGAACATCAACGATCCCAAAGTCAGTGAAGACTCATACTACCAAGTTATTGAGCGCAAGACCGCAATCCTTTTTGCCGCAGCAACTCAGCTAGGCGCAGTACTGTGTGGCGCATCGGAGCAAGTTGAAAAAGGATTACGCCAATATGGACTACAATTAGGCATTGCTTTTCAGCTTATCGATGATGCGCTTGACTATGCGGCCAACGCTGAAGACATGGGAAAGAATGTGGGCGATGACCTTGCCGAAGGCAAACCAACGCTTCCATTAATCTATGCCTTAACTCAGTCTAACGATTCCGACCAAGCAGTCATCCGCAAAGCTATCGAGCAAGGCGGTTTGGACGATCTGGAGCAAGTCCTGAGCATTGTAAAGGCAACTAATGCCATCGAATACACATATCAAGCTGCTGAAAAGGCCGTTAAAAAAGCTATTGACGCATTAACGCCATTGCCTAATACCGAATTCAAAACCGCTTTAGTGGAGCTTGCCAAGTTGTCCCTTTCAAGAAACGGCTAACTTCCCTTAACATCCCCGATAAAGCCCTAATTTCGCTAAGAATTCAGGGCTTATGTCATTAGAAAAATTATCTATCATCGGGATATGAGCGCTTAAAATTCGAGACATTCGAAAAAACCATCGAAATATTGCAAATAAGTTTCATTTAACCTCGCCAGTACCCAATTTTTTTGGCATAATTACGTGCAATTTTCAAATAGCAAATTGTTATTAAACTATTGCAGCGCAAAGCCAAACTTTGCAAACGAGGAGTACCACATGTCGCGCGATGTTGACTTGAGCCAATATGGCATCCATTCAGTCCACGAAATCGTTTACAACCCTTCCTACGACACACTTTACGAAGAAGAAACCCGAGATGACATTAGCGGCTATGAGCGCGGCACTGTCACCAATATGGGTGCAGTAACGGTCGATACAGGCATTTTCACGGGCCGTTCTCCAAAAGATAAGTATATCGTTGAAGATGATATTACTCGCGATACTGTTTGGTGGTCTAAGAACGGTGTTAACGATAATAAACCGATTACTCCTGCTGTTTGGGATGATTTAAAAGGAACGGTCACAGAACAGTTGTCTGGGAGCCGCCTATTCGTCGTAGATACCTTCTGTGGTGCAAACGAGGACACTCGTCTTAAAGTTCGCTTCATTACTCAGGTCGCTTGGCAAGCGCACTTCGTGAAGAACATGTTTATCCGCCCTAGCGATGAAGAGCTTAAAGATTTTGAGCCAGACTTTGTCGTCATGAACGGCTCTAAAGCCGTGAATGACAAGTGGCAAGAGCATGGCTTGAATTCAGAAAACTTCGTGGCCTTCAACTTAACTGAAAAAATTCAGCTGATAGGCGGCACATGGTACGGCGGAGAAATGAAAAAAGGCATGTTCTCAATGATGAACTACCTACTTCCGCTAAAAGGCATTGCTTCAATGCATTGTTCAGCAAACGTCGGTAAAGACGGCGATGTTGCGATTTTCTTCGGCCTATCTGGCACCGGTAAAACAACCTTATCAACAGACCCTAAGCGCGCACTCATCGGTGATGACGAACACGGCTGGGATGACAACGGTGTGTTTAACTTTGAGGGCGGTTGTTATGCTAAAACAATTAACCTGTCAGAAGATAATGAGCCCGATATCTATCGTGCTATTCGACGCGACGCATTGCTAGAAAATGTCGTTGTTGATAAGAAAGGTAATATCGACTTTGATGATAATAGCAAAACAGAAAACACACGTGTTTCCTATCCGATTTATCACATCGACAATATCGTCAAGCCAGTGTCTAAAGCTGGTCACGCCAACAAGGTTATTTTCCTAAGCGCTGACGCATTTGGTGTTTTGCCGCCTGTGGCTAAGCTAACGCCAGAGCAAACGCAGTATTACTTCCTTTCAGGATTTACCGCTAAATTAGCCGGTACTGAGCGTGGTGTTACTGAACCAACACCAACCTTCTCATCCTGCTTTGGTGAAGCCTTCTTAAGCTTACACCCAACACAGTATGCAGAAGTCCTAGAGAAGCGCGTAAGAGCATCTGGCGCTGAGGTATACTTGGTGAATACAGGCTGGAACGGCTCAGGTAAACGAATTTCAATTAAAGACACTCGCGGTATTATCGATGCCATCATGGATGGTTCTATCGAACAGTGTGAGTTTGCGAACTTGCCATACTTTAATTTAGCCATTCCAACGGAACTGAATGGTGTCGATACAGGTATTTTAAATCCTAGAGACACTTACAAAGATCCAAGCCAATGGGAAGTTAAAGCAAAAGAGTTAGCCTCTATGTTCATCAAAAACTTCAACCGTTTTGCTGACAACGAAGCAGCTCAAGAGTTAATCAAAGCAGGTCCAAAGGTTTAATCTTGATTAACTAATACTGGAAATCGAAAAAGCCGCTAAAAAGCGGCTTTTTTGTATCTGGTGTATTTACTCGAATTATTCAGATCGATTATAAACAATCGTCACAGTCTTCTTATCAGGACTTAAGGCAAGCCGAGTAATACCTGACACGCCTAACTCTCCAAGATCAGCCAGCTCCTTGGTCGTAGCAGCATCAACAAGTAATAACTTCGAGTCTTGCCCCACCACCACGTGGGTTTGGTCTAACCAAGTATAATCCTGCACACCTTCAGGAAGCTTGATATTAGCGGAAGTTAAGTCCCCTTCATCATTTAGCGTATACAGGTGATGAATCCCCTCTTCTTCAATGGTAAAGGTTACCAAGTCAGTGGCTACGGCTTCGAAACAACGCCCTATATTTTCGGCAAGAACACGCGGTTGCTCATTGGACTCCGTATCAAGAATCTGTAGCGTCATAATGTCACCAAGTACAAACACGCCGGCTTTGGTAGAGTTTAACCAGCCATAATACCCAACCGGCTCAATGTCTTCGCGTAAAACCTTTTGTTCTTGGTTAACAGTGCTCACTAGCCTCAAGTGCTGCTGCCCTTTTGGATTAACCGCTACAACTGAGATATAGCCTTCCGAAAATGGTGTCGCGGAATACTCACTAATATCATCCGTCTGGGTTACGTTAGTAAAGGAAGCGTCCGACAGTTGGTATTTGAAAATATCAGTTTGTTGGCCTTCACCTGACTTCTTATCAAGCATACGCGTAAAATACAAAACATCACCCTTTGGGCCAAACTTGGGTTGGTTGTCATAACCATCCCGCTCGGTAACATGCGTTGGTTCTAAAGACACATACTTTCCGTTAGGGCCGTCCATTAGCGGTAAAATCATAATGTCTTGCGACTGCGAAGAAGCGACCTGAGTAAAGCCAAGAGCTGACAAAAACCCACAAGCCAAAGAGAACTGTTTTAACAAATTAGGCAACCGCTGCATTATTCACTGTTCCTCTAACGTGTTCGTTGAGCTATAACACACGATCGTGTCGCCAGCTTGCTTATCGCCAACAGCCTTTTTCAGGGCTAAACGATGCTCTTTAAAGTTAAACGGCGCGTCAGACTGAATGGCATAGTGGCGTACATTCTCGGAAACAAGTACCTGCCCAGAATCAGCCATGCCCTCTAGGCGTGCCGCAAAGTTAATGGCATCACCCTCAATATCAAGCTGCTCAGTAATTTCATTGTGTGTGATCTTAACTTCACCAATGTCTAAGCCAATACGCAGCGAGAACCCCGCTCCAGCCAATACTCGTTGCATCATCGCAGCACAATGTAGCGACTGCTCAACCGACTGGAATGTCGCTCTCAATGAATCACCTTCCATATTAGGATAACTGGCGTTCCATTTCTTAAGTACGGGCTTTAACAAACCTCTGAACAAGGATAATTTGTCGGTTCGTTCATCTTCGTTCCAGTTAGAAAAACCTTTTAGATCGGTAAATAGTACAGCTAAACGACGAGTTTTAGCATCACTATCTATTTCCGACAGTTCCAACAGCTTTGGCCAGTACTTATCTTTAATCGCCTGAAGTGATTCACGAATTTCAAACTGAAGTTTTCGCTCTGACTGCAAACTAATTTGAATAGACTGAAGCTTATCCGCTTCTTGTTGTAAGCTACTTTCAAGCACGGATGGATTCAAACCGCCCGTATCCTCTACCACTAATATTGCTCTCGTATCGCCAGGCTCATTTCGAATATCACGAATCCGTAACTTACAGCCCCAGTAGCTCGCTTCGAGATGCTCAATCAAAAACGGCAAAGTCGCCAAGTCTTGATAAGACAGCATTCGCTGGTAACGAAGGGTAAAAGTAATTTTGTCAGAGAATAACTTCTCAAACTGATTAGGCGAATAATGAGTAAAGTCTCGACCGCGCTGATCCCAACTTGCATGAGAGCACTCAATGTTGCGAATAGACCAACCGTTAGTTTGAACTTGCCACAGCTTACTAGAACTTAATTTGGCGCCATCAAGATTGGCTTTTGATAAATTCGCACTGCGCAGATCAGCGCCCTGCAAATTTACTTTAGACAAGTTAAAGCCCGCTAAATTTTGCGAGGATAAGTTAACATTACTTAAGTTAGCATTCTTAAATGTAACGCCATCAATATTACAGTTTGAAAGGTCAACATCCGATAAATCGGCGCCATTCAGGTTAGTATCACGAAGGTTAACTCGCTCCATTTTGGTGCCGATTAATTTGGCACCGTGCATATCCAACCCTTCAAGGTTTTGTCCCCGCAAATCAGCACCACTCAAATTGGCTTCACGCAAATCCTGACCTCTAAGATCATGATCGCGTAAATCAACGTTGGACAAGTCCGTACGATGACAAATTGCCGTCAGCAAATTGGCATGCAGTAAGTTAGCATGACTCATGTTTGCTTGCTTTAGATTGGCGGCAATTAATTTAGCATTAGAAAGGTTACAGTAACAAAGATTAGCATCGGTCAAATTACTTGCAATTAATACAGAATTCTTCAAATCTGCATAGGCGATGTTCGCTCCAACAAAGCTGGCCTCCGACAAATCACAATCCGACAAGTCGAGTCCTCGTAGATCCAATCCATCTAAAATAATTTCTTCTTTTGCATTGTCCTTGCGCCACTTATTCCAAACATCGGCGCCTTGAACTAAAATTTTATAGAGTTCTTCTTTTGCGTCACTCATACGAGCAATTTTCCTCATAGCTCTCCCAGACCACCCCCTTTTATACCATAGAAAACCCACTGAAAACAGTTTCCAGCATGGCTTTTACTTGTGCTTATAAACCAAGTTTGTACAATGACTTTTTTAGGTTTTGGATGAATGAATATGTCTGACAAGAATCTCCACCCTTTTGAACAGTTTCGCGCCGAGCGTGAAGCGGGAAATGAAAAAGCTTTAGATACTGATAGTTTGTTGATTAAGCGTTTTTTTGGGCTCGATAAAACAGCCTATGGTGAAGGACAGCTTGATAGTAAAACCAAAGAACTTCTTGGCCTCGTCGCCTCGATGGTTTTACGTTGCAATGACTGTATTGATTACCACTTAGAGCAATCGGTCAAACAAGGCTGGAATAAAGAGCAGTTGGATGAAGCCATGGGCGTGGCGATGTTAGTCGGTGGTTCTATTGTTATTCCACATTTACGCCATGCGAAAACAAGTCTAGAATTTTTATTCGAAGAAGCAAACAGCTAAAGTTCTAAAACCTGCTTGACGAATGGAATCGTTAAGCGTCGTTGTGCTTGTAAAGATGCTTGGTCCAGGGTTTCTAACATCCCCAAAAGGTAAGGTAAGTCTCTTTGCTGGCGAGATAGTAAAAAAATAGCCACTTCTTCTGTTAGCTCTAAACCTCGTTCTTCGGCTTTCTTTTGAATTAACAACCGCTTATCTACATCAGAGAGCGGTTGAATTGCATGAATTAACATGGCACTCAAGCGCGATTTCAAATCTGCTAAACCTACCTTAAGTTGCTGCGGAGCTTCCATACCAGCAATAATAAAGGTCTTATTTTGTTCCTTAAGCTGGTTATAGAGATTAAATAACGCAGTCTCCCACGCTTTATCCCCTAAACAGCGTTCTAGTCCATCAATACAAACAGCGTCAAATCCGGCTAACCCCTCAACCATATCAGGAACCAGTTGCATATTATCAAGTGGGATATAAGCGATTAAGGCTTGCGGCAGACACTCAGAATAGCGCTGCGCAAAAGCTTGCAAAAGATGGCTACGCCCAGTGCCAGTTTCACCATATAAATAAACAAACTCAGACTCACCCTCTGCTACTTTCTCCAGCATAGATACCAATTGGGCGTTATCGTCACCACCGGTCACAAAGTTGCCGAAAGTGGCGTCAGCTTTAATTTCAATATCGAGAGGAAGTTGTTGCATGATGATCAGTTCCTGAATCAGCTTTTCTCAACGGCTTTTCCTGCAGCTTTACCTGATACTTCGTCATTACTTTGAACCTGTGACTTGAGTGAGCTTCGACTGTCACGAGTTCGGTAATGACAAATACCTAACCAGGTATAGTGCAGACCGCTAATAATGCAGGTCAAGATAACTGATATTTCTAATACTTCTAATAATTGAACAGGTAAAGCAAACCATGCCAGATGCACCAACACTAGCAACACTAAAAGTATCATAAGTGCCGTGTTCCATTTGGAAATCAATGATGGACGCATTTCATAAGGCTCGACCAAATAATGATAGGCCGTCGCTCCACCCACAATAAAAATATCGCGCCCAGTAGAAATCCATAATAGCGACCAAGACAACTGTCCTTTCATAACCAACAGTAAAATGGCCACAAATAATAAGATTTTATCTGCCAAGGGATCGGTTATAGAACCAAAACGACTTTGCCAATTAAAACGCTTGGCCAAAAGCCCATCTAGGCCATCTGAGACACCAGCAATAAGAAATATAACCAATGCAGTGACATATTCCTGCTGCCACATAAAATACGCGAACGGTACGATAAGCACCACTCGCATAACGGTTATAATGTTTGGAATTGTATTTAAACCCATGTTTTTATTAACTTATTTTTATATTAAGGCTGGCCCCAAACAAAGTGGAAGTCGCCTCTTAACTGCTCATTAGTCGTGTCGTAACCACCAAAACTAGGTTCAGACCGCTGCAGATTATTCCCTAATTTTATCGCTTCGATCAAGTTTTGTGGAGAAGTAAGTGATTCTACCTTAAAAAGGACTCTGTCATTCGACACTTCAACTGCGCTTGCCGAGCGAACCATGCCTAATGAATTTAGGAATGTTTGTGCTTTCGCGAATGATTCAAAATCCTGAATATTTTCAATCGAAATCAAAACCTCTTGTGCTTGTTCCGACAACACTACAGCGAGTTTGGAAGCTAAAGCATCAGCAATACGGTTCACCGCACCTTGAATCGCTTCATAAGCTGACAACCCACTTGTAGTAAAGGTTTGAGTTTGCCCATAAAGATTCACTTTCCAAGTAGCTTGCCACTGATTAGAGCCTTCTGACAAGCTTGCTGCAACCCAATAGTCGCTGCCATAACGCTTACTCGCGGCTTCAACAGGCGCTTCAAAGCGCCCCCAAACATCAGCAACCTCAAGTGCCGACTGGTCATCAATATCCATCAGAGGCAAAGAGACTGGTAGTCCACGGCTTTGAGCCGCAATATCCAAAGCAGCTACAATTGATCGGGTCTGATCGCTTGCTATTCGACGCTCTCCACCATTATCTAATGCGATCCAAAAAATGCCTGACGGTCTATCTTCGCCCCATATAGGCAATGACGCGGATTTCAGCAAGTTAACGATCGACTGTTGATCAAAGGTTGCTTTCAGCAACAACGGCTTTTCATAAATCATCTGTTCAGCAGCTGATAAACGCTGATACGAATAGCGACGGAGATAACTTTCAGCGTCTGATAAAGCCGACTGAATAGCTGGCGCTCGCACCACATCTTTACTACCGCTGGCTCGAATCAGGACTTGCTGAAGGCTGTTTTTAATAGCTTGAGTTCGAGCTGATGTTGCCTGACTGTCTACTGGCCAAGTGGCGGTATATAAATTACTTAACTTTTCAGCTTTAGCAGGCATAGCCACTAAGCATGCTATAAATGTCACGCTGGCCACGAATAATAGCTGTAAGCGAGAATATGTCATATCCCTTATCCTAGCGGTTTTGCTCTTTGATTGGCGGGGCTAATTATTTGAAATAGTGGGTAAAACTAGCCAACAAGCCCGAATTTACCGGCTATTTTATCAGCTTTTAGGTTTGACGCTAGGCCATGCTAGTCGATCTTTAAATTTATTACGCTTTCTTTACTCATAAATTAACCGTCGAAGCTTAAGCATGGGTTGTTTATACTAGCCCCATGACACTACATCACCAAGACACCTAATAAATACCGTGAACCAAAAAGAAACACTAAACCTTAATTTAGAAACCGAAGTTGACCTGATCATCAGTGAAGCCAAGATTGACCAAACTATCGAAGCACTGGCAAAGCAGCTGAATGATTATTTCAAGCAACCAGAATTTAGCAATCAGCCGATTATTGCTTACTGTGTAATGAACGGAGGACTCTATTTCTCCGGTCAGTTACTGCGTTATTTGAGCTTCCCTCTGCAGTTGAGTTACCTGCACGCTTCGCGCTATGGCAACAACACCAGTGGCTCAGAGCTCAACTGGACTGTTCGTCCAAACAAAGAACAAATCGAAGGTCATCATGTGATATTACTGGATGACATTTTTGATCAAGGGTTAACGCTAGAAGCCATTGATAATGAATGCCGAAAGCTTGGTGCCACCAGCGTTCACTCCGTCGTGTTAACTGATAAGCTACATGATATAAAGCCTGATAGCGGATTTAAGCCTAACTTTGTTGGATTAGAAGTTGAAAATCGCTATATCTTTGGTTGTGGAATGGATTACCAGGGCTTATACCGAAACCTGCCTGCCATTTATGCTTTGAAGCCCTAACTTCTTGAAATTGTGTAAATTCAGAGGGGTGTTTTGTGGCCTGCGTCACAGTTAACCTTTTGTTACCACATAATTTTCACGGTCAATTGATATAGTAAGTTCAATTCAGTTTGCATTCACTTAATTTTTTTATAATGCAATCAAACTTTGGGGAAACACGAGGATATTACCAATGAAGAAATTTACCTCTATGAAGAAAACATTTGTTACAGCTTCGCTGGCAGCACTAGTTGCATCAGGCTGTACCGTACTAGACCCATACACGGGCGAAGAAAAGACCAGTAAAGCAGTAAAATATGGTGCTGTTGGCGCCGTAGTTTGTGGCTTAATTGGCGCGACAGAAAACAGTAAGCACGCTCGTAACGCAGCCCTTGGTTGTGGTGCTATCGGTGCTGGTGTTGGTGCTTACATGGACCATCAAGAAGCTGAGCTTCGTGAAGAATTAGCCGGCACAGGCGTTGGTGTTCAGCGTAACGGCGATAAAATTCAATTAATTATGCCAGGCGACATTACCTTCGACACTGACCGCCATGACGTCAGTGCAGACTTCTACCCAGTATTAGACTCTGTCGCTAAGGTTCTATACAAATATGTTGATACAGACCTTGAAGTAGCAGGCTTTACAGACTCTGTGGGCTCAGACGCATACAACCAAACATTATCTGAAAAGCGTGCTTCAAGTGTAGCAAGTTATTTACGTCAGCGTGAAATTCAAGCAGGTCGCTTACACGTTAAAGGTTTCGGTGAGCGTTACCCTATCGCTTCAAATGAAAACGCAAGCGGGCGTTCAAAGAACCGTCGAGTTGAATTAACGATCATTCCTCAAGAACCCCGTTAATTCAGACATACTAAGCAATCACTGAAAAAGTCTGGCGACTACCCCTGTAAAACCAGACTTTCTCCCCCTTAAAAGCGGCTTCGGCCGCTTTTTTTATGTATCTTTCTTCTTATCTGGCTTTCTATAGCCGCCCGCTTCTAGTAAAATTGCGACTTTACTCTACAGTCATTAGTTTTTAGGAAATTCAATGAGCGACAAAAAGTCTCTAAGTTACAAAGATGCGGGTGTTGATATCGATGCTGGAAATGCCTTGGTTGACCGCATTAAAGACGTTTGTAAAAAAACTCACCGCCCAGAAGTATTAGGTAATATCGGCGGGTTTGGCGCTCTTTTTGATCTACCGCGTGGATATGAAGAGCCAGCGTTAGTAGCCGGAACTGATGGCGTAGGAACAAAATTACGCTTGGCATTAGACTTGAATAAACATGACACGGTGGGTATCGATCTTGTCGCTATGTGCGTTAATGATCTTATCGTTCAAGGCGCAGAGCCACTGTTTTTCTTAGATTATTATGCTACAGGCAAGCTTGATGTCGACGTCGCCGCAGATGTTGTTACCGGCATTGCTGAGGGTTGCCAGCAGTCTGGCTGCTCACTCATCGGTGGCGAAACTGCTGAGATGCCAGGCATGTACGAAGGTGACGATTACGATTTAGCCGGCTTTTGTGTGGGAATCGTTGATAAGAAAAAAATCATCGATGGTAGTAATGTTAAATCTGGCGACGTGTTACTAGGTTTAGCTTCTAGCGGCCCTCACTCTAATGGTTATTCGCTTATCCGCAAAATCCTTGAAGTTAGTGGCGCTGATGTAAACCAAGAGTTCGACAACGGCAAGACATTGGGCGAAACCTTGTTAGAGCCAACTAAAATTTATGTAAAACCACTGCTTCGCCTCTTCAAAGAAGTTGAGATTAAAGCTCTATCACACATTACTGGCGGTGGTTTACAAGAAAACTTGCCTCGCGTTTTACCAAAGCAAGCCAAAGCAGTGGTGAATACCAATGCTTGGAGCTTACCTAAAGTCTTCCAATGGTTACAGCAAGAAGGTAATGTCGACCGTTTAGAAATGTATCGCACCTTTAATTGTGGTATTGGAATGATCTTGGTGGTCAGCCAAGACAATGCTGAAAGAGCAAAAGACATGCTGGAATCGATGGGCGAAACGGTTTATAACGTCGGCCATATCGAATCACGTGAAGACGGCGAAGACTCAGTCATTCTATAACGGTAAACTCCATTGGCAGCCCAAAACACTAGCTCGATTGACGTTAAGCGGATTGTTGTCTTAATTTCAGGTAGCGGTTCAAACATGCAAGCCTTAATTGACGCCATTGAGCTGGGCGCCATTAATGGTCAAATTGTCGGCGTCATCAGCAATAAGCCTGACGTTCAAGGTCTTGCTCGAGCAGCTCACGCCAATATCCCTTCAGTGGTTATCGACCATCGCCAATTTGATGGTCGTGAACCTTTTGAAGCTGAACTATCTAAAACCATTGATGAGTTTAAACCTGACTTGATTGTGCTGGCTGGATTTATGCGTATCTTAAATTCAGAGTTCGTTCAGCCATACGAAGGTAAGATGCTCAATATACACCCTTCTCTATTACCTAAATACAAAGGCTTGCATACACACAGGCGAGCATTAGAGAATGGTGACAAGGAACATGGTGTCAGCGTTCACTTTGTCACTGCCGAACTTGATGGTGGCCCAGTGATCGCTCAACGAACAGTTAAGGTGGAAGACAGTGATACTGAGCAAATTTTACAGCAGAAAGTACAAAGGCAAGAGCATCAGCTCTATCCAGAAGTGGTCGCGCGATTCTGCAATGACCGACTCAGCTACCAAAATGGCAAAGCCTATTTGGATGGAAAGCCCATTCAATAACCGCTTTTACTCGCTTAGTAGCTTATTACTCTTTGTAATTGCACTACTCATCGCTCCATCAGGACAAGCGCAAGAATCCCCTTCGGCACTAATACCCTATTCAATTAAATACCAAGTAATACACGACGATGACGACGTGGGCATGGCTTCACGCCAGCTTACTCAGCTCAGCAATGGCCAATGGCAAATTTCGATGGAATCCGACATTAGCTATTACTTTTTGTCCGACAAGCGCCAAGAAACCAGTCGATTCGCATTAGATGAAGATGGACAGATTTTGCCTCTGGTCTATCAGCGTAACTCAGAAACGAGCTTACGATCGGATACGACTTTGCTGCAAAATTTTGATTGGGACAACTTAATTGAACAAGGTTCTTATAAAGATGATCAGTGGACTCAACCCTTAAAGCTTGGTTACTTGGATCAGCTAACCCAAATCACTCTAGTTCGCGAACATTTGCTGACTCAAAAGCCTGTCCCTGCGATTGATATTAGTTATCGAGGCAGTATCCGCCACCATGAATTCAAGGTTATTGGACAAGAGGTCATAAAAACGGGCAAAGGCGACGTTATGACTGCTAAAGTTCAACTGAACGAAAAGAAACGAGATCGCCAAACCAACTTCTGGTTTGCTTTAGAACACAATATGCTACCCGTACAAGTACAACGAATAAAAGAAGGTGAAGAACAAGCAAAACTGATTGCCACTGACTGGTAAAAGATAGCTTTAGAAGGAGACAATAATGAAGAATAGCATCACTCTCACCTTAGGAACCTTACTTTTTGCATCACTAACTCATGCCAACACCTATGACCGCGATGCATTAACCATCGATAAAAGTGTCAACCAAGACTTAGAGTTCCAGTTCCCCAATGACAATAACATTTACCCAGAGGTTAGTGACTTTGAAGTGGTGAATTACGTCACCATGAGCAACGAGTACGGTGAGCGCAAAGTCACGATCACGTTACACAACAGTTCAACAGGCAACCGTATTTTTGTCAGTGATCAAGTCATGGCGCTTTATGCGAATGGTAAAAGAGTAACTCCTTACGAAGAAAAAGTGAGCTTCAAAGGTAAAGAAACTCAAACGCTCACGCTAACCTTCAACAGCAGTAAATACCCTATTCTTAAAGTCTACACTCGAAACTAAAGCGACATAACAACGGCGGCTGCTATAATTGAAATCAGTCGCCTATCACTTTATTATCTAGGTGACTACTTTAGGGAAGCATCTAGATGACAATAACGATAATCATACTCGTCGTAATAGCGCTATGGGCTCTATGGACTTACAACACAATTATTACACTGAAAAATCAAGTGAGCTCGGCGTGGAGTGATATTGACGTACAGCTGACTCGTCGCCACGACCTTATTCCACAACTGGTCAAAACGGTTCAAACCTATAAGAATTACGAACAGGAAACTCTAGAGCTTACGACCCTGCTTCGTAGGGCGGAAGATAACAACTCCCCTTCATCACAAGAGTCTTTGGAAGCTAAGATAAACCAGAAGCTTGATAAACTTATCCTGCTTCAAGAAGCCTATCCTGAGCTCAAAGCAAACAACTCTTTTCTAGAACTAATGAAGGCGCTAGCTGATACCGAAGACAAACTCCAATACGCCCGCCGCTACTACAACGGCAGCGTAAAAGTCTATAACACCAAACTCCAGCAAGTACCCGACAACCTTATCGCCAGCCTGTTTCGCTTTAAAGAAGCAGAGTTTTTTACATTGAAATCACCTGAAATGGCGAAAGCAGTCACCGTTGATTTAAAGGATTCATAGATGACCCGAGTCTTTAATCAAATACTTATCCTTTTTATCATGGCCGCCTTTACATGCTGCATAAAGGCTGATGAACGAATTTTAAATTTTGACAGTGTTATAGATGTTCACGCAGACTCGACACTCACCGTCACTGAAACGATTATCGTCAAAGCTGAAGGTGTAAACATACGCCGAGGTATTTACCGCGAGTTCCCTACGAATTATCAAGATAAATTTGGTAATAACTATCAAGTAACTTTTGATATTGACTCGGTAACTCAAGATGGCCGAGATGTAGATTGGTCCACTAGAGATTTACGAAACGGTGTGCGCTTGTACATTGGCGACCCTGATAAATACCTCAAAGAAGGCGTATATACCTATAGAATTAAATACAACACCAATAATCAGTTAGGTTTTTATGACGATGTTGACCAGCTCTACTGGAACGTCACGGGGAATGACTGGAAATTCAAAATACTTAACGCCTCGGTTACCGTCAACTTTCCATCAGAAATCCCCAAGGAAACCATAAAGCACCAAGCTTTCACCGGTTATTACGGCAGTAACGATAGCCACGTCCAGTTGACGTCTTTGAGTAAAACTAGCATCAGCTTAGAAACAACTAGAGTCCTACTACCAAGCCAAGGCCTTACAATCCAAATAGGACTACCTAAAGGTTATATCTCAGCACCAAGCGGAATTGAACTATTACTCAGAGTTCTTTCACAAAATAGACACCTCATTATTTTCTTACTAGGAACGCTGTTTACTTTCGCATATTACTACTACGTCTGGTCGAAACACGGTCGCGATCCAAAGCCCGGCATCATTATTCCGCTTTACGATCCACCAAAGAAGGAGTCTCCAGCAGCAATGCGCTACATTCTTAACAATGGTTATGACTCCAAGACCTTCACAACGGGCTTATTATCTCTTGCCGTTAAAGGCTACATCACAATCCAAGAATTAGATGACGACAACTATGTCATCAGAAGACATAAAAAGAATTCATTCGTAAAATTCTCAGCAGGCGAGTCAAGTTTAGAGAAAGCTTTATTTAATGAAAGCCATGAGGTTAGTACAAAGTCATCTACCAATAAAGAAGCTTTTAGAGCAGCGATGGTGGCACACAAAAAATCATTGGCTTCAGACTATAAGTCCACCTATTTTAAGATTAATGGGCAATATATCGCTTGGGGATTAGCCTTGTCCGCGGCCACTATTCTACTGGGTATTAACTTTAAGCATCCTTTCGCCTCTATCCCAATATCGTTTATCGTAACCGGCGGAATCCTCATGCTAATGAATATCGTCTTTGGAATATTACTTAAAGCCCCAACGGCTATCGGTAGGCAGTTTATGGATAAAGCCGAAGGCCTAAAACATTACTTAACAATTGCGGAAACTGATGCCTTGAGAAGCCGTTACCCACTCGATAAAACTCCGCAAACATTTGAACGTTATTTGCCCTACGCCTTCGCGCTTGATATTGAAAAAACATGGGGTGACATGTTCAATGATGTTTTATCACCACAATTACAGCCAGAAGCAAAAGACACTGCAAAAACAGACATGATTCCAACATGGTACCTCGCTTCCTCAACAACTGGATTTGGCATAGGCAACCTAACTCACAGCCTTTCCGATAGTTTCTCTGCGACAGTATCTTCCGCAGCAGCACCACCTAACTCAAGTTCAAGCAGTGGCTTTTCTGGAGGCGGAGGCTTCTCTGGTGGTGGCGGAGGCGGCGGCGGAGGTGGCGGCTGGTAAGCTCACCTTTAAACTTAATTGCAAAGCAAAAAAAAGCAGCCGAAGCTGCTTTTTTCATGAAACTAAAAACTACTTAGAAGTCGAAACGAGCTTCTAGAGCATAGATGTTGACATCACTCTCAAACTTACCTTCTAAACCAATTGAGAAAGTATCAGTAAAGAAATAACGACCTTCAAGGTTTAAGAACGTTAGTGAGTCATCAAAATCCATATGTTGAACCGATGCACCCCATTCAAAGTTATCCGTCGCCATTCCACGGAAACCTAGTACCGCGTTAGCAGCGTTGTCATCTTCCGAAGATGTAAAGCCACCAAAAGTTGCTTCAACATCAGAGCGTGCATAACCCAACTCGGCGATGAAATCTGTATTAGCAGAAACTGCGGTGTTGAAACCAAAGTTTACGGTTGTTAGATCCATGTCTAAATCAATTCCAGCTTCTTCACCACTTTGCTTCGTTGCATCAAGCTTTAAGTACCAGTTCTTGGCTAAATCAAAAGACAAGCCACCGCTGATACCATCTAAATCAACGTCAGAGCCGCCGTCTACGTCAAATTGAGACTGAGCCCAGCCGATGCTTGCGTTGTTATAAGATACGTCTTTCGCTGCTACGCTGCCCGCAAAAGTTGCGGCAACTACAGCTGTCATTAGCTTAAATTTCATATTATTTTCTCCATCAATTAACTGACCAATTCAGTAGCTGCCATTATGGTGAGGCTACATGAATGAAAACTGAACTAAGAAACAAAAGTTTATGTTTTTGGCAATGTGACGCCACGCTGTCCTTGGTACTTTCCACCGCGATCTTTATATGACGTTTCACACACCTCATCTGACTCATAGAACAGCATTTGTGCTACGCCTTCATTAGCATAAATTTTTGCTGGTAGTGGTGTTGTATTCGAGAACTCAAGCGTGACGTGCCCTTCCCACTCAGGCTCTAGCGGCGTAACGTTAACGATGATGCCGCAACGCGCGTAAGTCGATTTACCTAAACATACCGTCAAAACGCTACGCGGAATACGGAAGTACTCAACAGTACTCGCTAGAGCAAATGAATTCGGGGGAATGATGCAGACATCGCTCTTAACGTCCACAAAGCTATTCTCATCAAAGTTCTTTGGATCAACTACGCTCGAATGAACGTTGGTGAAAATCTTAAAATGATCCGAGCAACGAACGTCGTAACCATAGCTAGATGTGCCATAAGACACGATCTTTTGATCATTAATATGACGAACCTGGCCTGGCTCATACGGGTCAATCATCCCCTCATTCTCCGCCATGCGACGGATCCATTTATCTGATTTTATGCTCATAATCTATCTACTCTATTTTTAGTCTTTATTCTTTACTGTAATTAAAAATGTGAATTTTTGCTGCTAGAACGCGAAAGCGACGCACACAGAGCAGGAGTGTATGTGAAATACATGACTGCTCGAGTACGGAAAGCTGACAAAGTTATAGCGCAAAAAGGCCATTTTCCTAAGTATTTTCAATACTAATGCTAGGAAAACTCGCCTTAAAATCTTTCGCTTCCAACGACAGCTTCGCCGCCATACGTTGTGCGATATCGACATAACGCTTAGTCACATCTGATTCTGGCTCTTTAACCACCGTCGGCTCGCCAGCATCCGTCTGTTCACGAATGTTAAGCGATAGCGGTAAGCTACCCAGCAATTCCACACCAATTTCTTGTGCTAAGGTCTCGCCGCCACCCTGTCCAAAAATATGCTCTTCGTGGCCACAGTTTGAACAGGTATGCATGGCCATATTTTCTACCACACCTAACACCGGAACGGAAACTTTATTAAACATGGTCACGGCTTTTCGTGCATCAGCCAGAGCAATATCTTGTGGCGTGGTCACGACTACAGCAGCTGTTACTGGTATTTTTTGCGCCATTGTCAACTGTATATCGCCTGTTCCTGGCGGCAAGTCAATAATCAAGTAATCGAGGTCTTTCCACTGGGTATCGTTGATCAACTGCTGCAAGGCTCCGCTCGCCATAGGTCCGCGCCATACCATCGCTTGTTCAGGTTTGACTAGGTAACCAATCGACATAGACTGAAGGCCATGGCTCTCAATCGGTAGTATCGATTTTTTATCGATGGTTTCTGGGTTCTTACCTTGCATACCCAACATGATCGGCATGCTAGGCCCATAAATATCTGCATCAAGAATGCCCACATTGGCGCCTAACGCACTCAGAGCTAGAGCTAAATTGACCGATGTCGTGGATTTACCAACGCCCCCCTTGCCTGAAGCCACAGCGATAATGTTCTTCACATTAGGCATCGCCTGAACTTTTGCCGGATGAACGTGCGCATCCACACGCCAGCTGATGTCGATCTCTATATCAATTGAGCTATCTTTCTCACTCAAAAACTGTGTCAAGTCTGTTTCAAGCTGCTTTGCGTACTCTCCCAAAGGAAAACCAAGCTTTAATGAAATATGGGCTATGTCTCCCTTAATCTCTATATTTTTCAGAACCTTAGCGTCGACCAAGTCCTCTTTAAGAAATGGGTCTCGATACTCGGAGAGGTATTCGCGGATCTGCTCTTCAGTCACCATAAAGTCGCAACGATTAGAATTTTGAATAATTGAGTCAAAGTCTAAGTCTTTTGGGGCATAAAACCAAGGATTAAGGCCAATTAGTTAATGAAAAATCTGCATAAAACCAGTAAGATTCACCGCTATAACTGTAATTAACCGATTGAATCGACGAAGTATTGTTCATGACTGCTGAAAACCAACAAAAGCAACGAAAAATTTTAGTCACAAGCGCCCTGCCGTACGCTAATGGTGATATCCATATCGGGCACTTACTTGAATACGTACAAACTGATATTTGGGTGCGTTTTCAAAAGTCTCGTGGTCACCAGTGTATCTATGTTTGCGCTGATGACACTCACGGCACGCCAGTCATGCTTCGTGCGCAAAAAGAAGGCAAAACGCCTGAAGAATTCATTCAAGAAAGTCATGCAGCACACGAAAAAGACTTCGCTGATGCGTTGGTCGGTTTTGATAACTACTACACGACACACAGCGAGGAGTCGAAAGAGCTGACTCAAGATATCTACCTCAAACTCAAAGAAAAAGGTCATATCAGCTCAAAAACGATTAATCAGCTGTACGATCCTGAAAAGAATATGTTTCTGCCGGATCGCTTTGTTCAAGGTACTTGCCCTAAGTGTGATGCGGAAGATCAATACGGTGATAACTGCGACAACTGTGGTGCTACCTATACTCCAGCTGAGCTTAAGAATCCTAAATCAGCGGTTTCTGGCGCAACACCCATCACTAAAGAGTCAGAGCACTTTTTCTTTGACCTAAAAGAGTTCGAAGGCTTTCTACGCGAGTGGTTAAGCACTGGCACGCGCGAAGGCGTACCACACGTTCAAGCCGAAGTTCAGAACAAAATGAACGAATGGCTAGACGATCTTCGTAAATGGGACATATCACGTGACGCACCTTACTTTGGCTGGGAAATCCCTGGCGAAGAAGGCAAGTACTTCTACGTCTGGCTGGATGCACCAATCGGCTACATGGCGAGCTTCAAGAATCTTTGCAGCAAGCGTGATGACCTTAACTTTGAAGACTTTTGGGGCAAAGATAGTGATGCTGAGGTCTACCACTTCATCGGTAAAGACATCATTTATTTCCATACGCTATTCTGGCCTTCGGTCCTGAATGGCGCGGGCTACCGCACGCCAAGCGCGGTATGGGCGCACGGCTTTGTGACCGTTAACGGCAACAAAATGTCGAAATCGAAAGGCACCTTTATTAAAGCCAGAACCTACTTAGAACACTTCCGTCCCGAGTTCTTGCGTTATTATTACGCGGCCAAGCTCTCGAGCCGTATTGATGACTTCGATTTAAACCTCGAGGATTTCGTACAGCGCGTTAACTCTGACTTAGTCGGTAAGCTGGTCAATATCGCGAGCCGTTGCGCAGGCTTTATTACCAAGCAATTCGATGGCACTTTAAGTAATGACATTATTGAACCTGAGTTATTAAGTGAATTTACTGGTGCATCGGAAGAACTTGCTCAGCACTATGAAAACCGTGAGTTTGGCCGTGCCATAAAACACATCATGTCATTAGCTGACAAAGCCAACGCTTACATCGCTAACGAAGAGCCTTGGAAACTGGCTAAGAATGACGATACCAAAGAGCGTGCGCATCAAGTATGCAGTCTAGGCATCAATATGTTTAAAGTCCTAGCGACTTATTTGGCACCAGTATTGCCAGAGCTCGCAGACAAGGTACAAGACTTCTTGAAAGTTGATAGTCTGGACTGGGCAAGTGCACAAAATGTGCTCACAGGCCACGAAATCAATAAATTCAAACCGATGATGCAGCGCATCGACATGAAACAGGTTGAAGCCATGATTGAAGATTCTAAAGAAGATTTACAAGAAGAGGCCCAACTTGATGAAAATCAGGCTGACGAGCCTCAGCTGGACGATCCAATCAAAGATGAAATTGAATTTGGCGACTTTGATAAGATTGACTTAAGAATTGCCAAAATCGCCAAAGCGGAACACGTAGAAGGCGCTGATAAACTATTAAAACTTCAGTTAGACTTAGGCAAAGGCGTTACCAAGCAAGTGTTCGCGGGCATAAAATCCGCTTATAACCCTGAAGATTTAGAAGGCAAGCTAACCGTGATGGTGGCGAACCTAGCGCCACGCAAAATGCGCTTTGGCATGTCAGAGGGCATGGTTTTAGCCGCAGGTCCGGGTGGCAAAGACTTATGGATAATGAATCCGGATGAGGGCGCGCAACCGGGCATGCGCGTCAAGTAATTGACTTATAGTATAAGCCTTAGCGAGAACAGCATAAGAGAATAGCCATGATTAATGATTCTACTCAACCAATGCAGCTAGAAGCTGAAACCGTTATCACGACTTTTGAAAACTACGGTATGGCTTGGGGGCTATATATTGGGTTAACGTTGTTACTCGCGGGCTTGGTTTGGTTTGCATTCCGCAAGCAACATTTCTTGCTAAAGTGGTTTTTCGCCTCTGTGATTTTGGCTGGAGCTTTATGCTTCGGCCATCCCGCAGAAAATGTTGAAACCTACTCCCCTCTTATCCTCAACACCATGGTCGAATTGTTTGATGGCAACACTGAACAATTCATGAGCGACATCAAGTTTATAGTTCTGGTATGGGGAATATTGTTTATTGTAGGTGTTGGCGTTTGGTTACTGGTTCGTTACCTACGCAAGGATAAAGACGACTCTGGTAAAGCTGAAAGGCAGCCACGAAAGCCAGCCAAAGCTAGAAAAGAAAAAGCCTCCAAAGAAACATCGAATAAAGATAAGCCAATGGCGACTCCTGTAGAGCCAACCATCGGCGATGACGTCTAATTATTAATACCCTGTGGCTTCAGCATTAGGCCTTCTCGGATCTGCAGCACCGTAAATATAATCTTCAATCTGTATCGACTGAGTGGCACCGATGGTGCTGCTACGTTTGACTTTGTAGCCCATAGTTTCTAGCAAATCGACGGTATCTTGATTGAGCTCCTTTTCGACAAATAGTACGTCAGGGAGCCATTGATGATGAAAACGTGGCGTATGTGTCGCTGAAGCAATATTCATATCATGGTCAATGACGTTGCTGATAATTTGCAGTACCGCCGTGATAATACGGCTTCCGCCCGGACTTCCCGTTACTAGTTTCAGCTTTCCATCTTTAAACACCATCACTGGCGTCATAGAGCTAAGTGGTCGCTTATTCGGTTCAATAGCGTTTGCCTCACCACCAATCAGTCCATAGCCATTCGGCGTGCCAGGTTTCGCGGAAAAGTCATCCATCTCGTTATTCAAGAGAATACCTGTGCCATCAGCGACTAGGCCAGTCCCGAACGAATAGTTTAGTGTGTAAGTATTAGAAACCGCATTACCCCACTGATCGACGACGGATATTTGGGTTGTTTCAGGGCTTTCTGACGCAGATGGAACGCCCGGCTGAATATCAGTTGACGGAGTTACTTTATCAAGACTGATCTTCTTGGCAATTTTACTTCCGTATTCTTTGCTGGTTAACCATTCGACAGGAACATCGTAAAAGTCGCTGTCGCCTAAATGCTTACTTCGATCGGCATACGCATACTTCATGCTTTCAGCCATTAAGTGAATCGTTTTAGCGGTATTTGAGCCCAGCTCAGCCAATGGGAAGTGCTCCAACACATTGAGCATTTGGACAATATGCACACCGCCTGAGCTCGGCAGAGGCATGGCGACAATATCATGATCACGATATCGCCCTCGGATTACCTCACGGATGCTCGGTTGATAACTCATCAAGTCTTGCTGAGTAATAATCCCACCATGCTTTTCCATAGCCGCAACTAACTTTTCGCCAACCTCGCCTTGATAAAAAGCTTTCGCACCATGTTGCTGGATCTGTTTTAAAGACCAAGCAAGATCAGGCTGCGTGAAGCGCTCACCAAGTTTATAGGTTGAACCATCACTCTTGTAAAACACTTGCTTAGTCGCTTCCGCTTGACTTAAGTGAGTTCTCCGCCTTTCGAGCTTCGAAGCCAAGTCCCAGTTCATAACAAAACCATCTTCAGCCAGTCGAATCGCAGGCTCCACCAGATCTTTCCATGGTAATTTGCCATACTTTTTATGCGCTAATTCAAAACCAGCTACTGTTCCTGGAACGCCGACTGATAAATAACTAAAGCGAGCCTTTTGACGATCGACATTACCATCAGAATCTAAATACATATCCTTGTGGGCATTAGCTGGCGCTTTTTCACGATAATCGATAGCGACAGTTTCACCACTTTCTGCGTCATGGACTAACATAAAGCCACCACCGCCGATATTTCCAGCGACAGGCAACACCACAGCCAAAGCAAAGCCGGAGGCAATAGTCGCATCAACGGCATTCCCGCCTTTTTGCAAGATATCACGGCCAACTCTGCTCGCTAGATATTGACGAGTCACCACCATACCGTTTTGAGCAACCGTTGGGTGATGGCTACTTTGGTAGTCAATAATACTAGGTAAACTACTATCCGCGACGGCTTGAGAGCTTAGAGCAACAAAGATAGTGCTGGTTAGTGTGAGTAATAACTTCTTCATAAACAAATACAGGAATTCAGCGTTTGCATTAGTCTAACCATCCAGACTTCAAAATTCACCCTCATTATCTGGATTATGCTTATTCATTTTGTTAATAAGGATCGGACAAACAGTTGCGGTTGTTTCAAGCGACGCTATCTAGCATAATATAAGGACTTTTGAGACCTACTTAGATTTTGCAAAAAGTCTAGCAAAAACAAGGCTTTTACTTTTCATGGGCGATTATTTACTGCTCTTTATTGGTACCGTTTTAGTCAACAATTTTGTGTTGGTAAAGTTTTTAGGACTTTGCCCTTTTATGGGTGTGTCTGGAAAGCTTGAGACGGCTATTGGTATGTCAGTCGCCACCACATTTGTTTTAACGCTGGCCTCTGCCCTGAGCTATATCGTGAACACCTATATTCTCGCGCCTATGGGAATGGAGTATCTGCAAACGCTATCCTTTATTTTGGTGATTGCTGTTATGGTGCAATTAACTGAAATGATCATTCATAAAACCAGTCCGATTCTTTATCGTTTACTGGGCATCTTTTTACCACTGATTACCACCAACTGCGCAGTATTAGGCGTTGCTTTATTAAACATTAATGAGCAGCACAACTTTGTGCAGTCTGTAGTCTATGGTTTTGGTGCCGCCGTCGGCTTTTCTTTAGTCTTAGTTTTGTTCGCTGCCATGCGCGAACGATTGGCCGCAGCGGACGTGCCGGTACCGTTTAAAGGCGCATCGATAGCCATGATTACCGCTGGCCTAATGTCATTAGCCTTTATGGGCTTCTCTGGCTTGGTCAAACTGTAGGCTCCTTATGGACTTAATTACCGCTGTCATTATTCTTGCAGTGCTTGGCCTGGTGTTTGGTGGGATGCTTGGTTTCGCCTCGATTAAATTTAAGGTCGAAGGCGATCCAATTGTTGAGCAAATTGATGAAATTCTACCCCAAACTCAATGCGGCCAATGTGGCTATCCGGGCTGTAAACCTTACGCTGAAGCGATTGCTAACGGCGATGAAATTAATAAGTGTCCACCAGGCGGTGAAGCTGGCGTCAAAGCGTTAGCAGACTTATTGGGACGCGAAGTCATTCCTTTGGATGAAGAACGTGGCGAGGAGAAGCCTCCTAGTGTTGCTTACATTCGCGAAGACGAGTGCATTGGTTGCACTAAATGCATTCAGGCCTGTCCCGTCGACGCAATTCTTGGCGCACCCAAATTAATGCACACCGTCATTATCGACGAGTGTACCGGTTGTGATTTGTGTGTAGAGCCCTGCCCTGTAGACTGCATTGATATGGTTGAGCTGCCTCAGACGATTTCAAGTTGGAAGTGGCAACAACCCGATCAAATGATCCCAGTTAAAGAATTAGAGGCGAGCTAATGGAACGATCGAGTTTTGTCTCAGAAATACCGATTTATGCTATTCCGGGAGGCATTCACCCAGAAGAACATAAAACACGCTCCAATCAAGCTGACATACGCCGCTTACCTTTAGCTGAAGAGTTAGTGATCAACCTAAAAGGTCAAGCTGGCAACCGCTCAATTCCTGTAGTTCAAGTTGGTGACAAGGTGCTTAAAGGTCAGGTTATCGCTGAATGTGACGGCATTTTCAGTGCCTATCAGCATGCGCCTACCTCTGGTGAAATCATCGCGATAGAAAATCGCACTATTGCACACCCTTCAGGCTTAGATGATCTTTGCATCGTGCTTAAACCTGATGGTGACGATCAATGGTGCGAGTTAGCGCCCTCGTCCAACATTGAGGAAATGGATCGTGAAGCGGTACTGGCGCAAATCTTTGAAAAAGGCATTGTTGGCCTTGGTGGCGCTTCATTTCCAAGCCATATCAAACTCAAGCAACACGAGGGGATTCACACGCTCATCATCAACGCAGCTGAGTGCGAACCCTATATTACCTGCGACGATAAACTGCTACAGGAACATGCGCACGACGTCCTTCTCGGTGCAGAAATAATCAGTAAGCTGTATCACGATATCGACATCATCGTCGGCATTGAAGATAACAAACCGCAGGCGATAGACGCGGTCCTGCAAGCCCGCGAGGGACTTGAGTTAAATAATATCAAGCTAGGCGTGGTTCCGACCAAATACCCGAGTGGCGGCGAGAAACAGTTAATTCAACTGCTCACGGGCAAAGAAGTCCCTCATGGCAAGTTGCCTGCGGACTTAGGCCTTGTGATGCATAACGTTGGTACCTGCTATGCCATTCATCAAGCACTGACGGAAGGTAAGCCATTAGTCGAGCGATTAGTCACGTTAACCGGCGATAATTGCAAGAATCCGGGAAACTACTGGCTACCTTTTGGCACACCGGTTAAGCACCTCGTTCAAGCGACAGGCTCAGAGAATCCCAAGCGATTAATCATGGGCGGTCCAATGATGGGCTACCAGCTGCCTAGCGCCGACGTTGGTATTGTTAAAGCGACTAACTGTATCATCATGTCGGCAGAAGGCGAGCTTGGTTTGGATCAGACAGCCCTGCCCTGCATTCGTTGCGGTGCTTGTATGGATGCTTGTCCTGCATCACTTTTGCCCCAGCAGCTGTACTGGCATGCTCAAGCGGATGAATTCGACAAAGCCGAAGAGTATGACTTGTTTGACTGCATCGAGTGTGGTGCCTGCGCGTATGTCTGCCCAAGCCATATTCCTTTGGTACAACACTATCGTTATGCGAAGTCGACTATCCGCAATAACCGCGTGGAAAAAATCAAAGCCGAGAAAGCACGTGAACGTTATGAAGCTAGACAGGAGCGGCTTGAGCGTGTGAAGCGAGAAAAAGCAGAACGCCACCGCAAAGCAGCTGAAGCTCGTAAAAAAGCCGCGGAAGAAGCGGGAAAAAAGGATGCTAAAAAAGCGGCAGTACAAGCGGCACTTGCCCGCGTTAAAGCAAAGAAAGAAGCACAGCAGTCTACCCCAAACGAAGCTGACCCTGACCAGAGCCAAGCTGACGACAATAACTCAGAAGGAAATAACTAATGGCTTTACTGTCATCGCCGTTTGCTAAAAAAACAAACTCCGTCACTCAAATGATGTTGTGGGTGATTGGCGCGACAGTGCCTGGCTTACTGGTTATGATTTATTTCTTCGGCTTTGGCGTGTTGGTTAACCTCTTAATTGCGTGCACAACAGCCATAGTGACCGAAGCATTGGTACTCAAATTACGTCAACGCCCCATTGCACCGATTCTATGGGATGGTAGTGCTTTAGTGACCGCTTGGTTAATCGCGCTAGCATTACCTCCCCTTCTTCCTTGGTGGATGACGGTCTTGGGCACCGCTTTTGCCATTGTTTTCGCCAAGCATGTCTATGGTGGGCTAGGAAACAATATATTTAATCCAGCCATGGTTGGGTATGTCTTACTACTAATTTCGTTTCCGCTCGAAATGACCACTTGGTTGCCGCCTCAGTCTTTGGCGGAAAATCCAGTCGGGCTGGTTGAAGCTGTTAGTATCATTTTTACGGGCTCAGCGTCGAATGAAGCGACTATTGACCTGCTAAAGCAAGGGGTGGATGGTTACACCATGGCAACGCCACTCGACCATATCAAAACTGAACTGGCTCAAGGCTACCGTATCCCTGAGGCGGAAACAGCACCGATTATCCATGGCCTATCAGGTGTAGGCTGGCAGTGGGTTAACCTTGCATTCCTTGTGGGTGGCATTGCACTGATGGCCAAAAAAGTCATTGGTTGGCAAATCCCTATTGCTGTACTGCTGGGCATGGGCTTAATTTCACTACCGCTATTCTTCGCCAACAGTGACTACTATCTATTCCCGATGTTTCATGGCTTTGCCGGAGCGACCATGCTAGGCGCCTTTTTCATCGCTACCGATCCGGTCACCGCCTCAACCACCCCCAAAGGGCGCTGGATATTCGGTTTAGGTATTGGCGCCATTACCGTACTAATTCGGACCTTCGGTGGCTATCCCGATGCGATTGCTTTTGCCGTATTGCTGATGAACATGGCAGTGCCGATGATTGATTATTACACTAAGCCGCGAACCTATGGGCATGCCGCAAAAAAACGCAAAGCTGACGGAGGAGCACAATAATGCTGAGCAAAGTTATCAGTAAAAACGCTCTCATCCTAGCTGCGTTTGCCGCTGTTTGCGTAGGCTTAATCGCCGTTACCTATTTCATCACGCGCGACACAATCGCCGGCGAGATGAAGGCTGCGCTAGCGCGGACTCTTGACGATCTGGTGCCCGCTGACCAATACAACAACGATGTTCACCACGACTGTACGCTTATTCCTGCTGATTCGGATTTAGGCAATACAAATCCACGCCAAGTCTATCGCATGTTTAACGATAACGTACCCGTCGCTTTAGTGATGGAAACAGTCGCGCCAAATGGCTACAGCGGTAAAATACGCATGGTGTTAGGCGTCTATTACGATGGTACCATTGCCGGTCTCAGAGTGACCGAACACAAAGAAACACCAGGACTCGGCGATAAAGTTGAAGTCAAAAAAAGCGACTGGATTTTAAGTTTCGAAGGAAAGTCACTTAACAACCCACAGATTGAGAAGTGGAAAGTCAAAAAAGACGGCGGCGCCTTCGACGCCTTTACAGGGGCGACAATCACGCCAAGAGCAGTTGTAGGACAAGTCGCGAAAGCCCTAGAATACTTTGGTGACAATAAAGACACCTTATTTAACGCCCCTAAAAACTGTGTTAATCCATCTGGTCAGCCGGTAGAGTCGTCATGAGTGATATCGATAACAAAACCATCATCAAAAACGGCCTTTGGGACAATAACCCTGCCTTGGTTCAGTTGCTTGGTCTCTGCCCACTACTGGCGGTGAGCAATACCTTTATCAATGGCCTAGGCCTTGGCTTAGCCACCTTGTTAGTCCTTGCCGGGTCAAATGCTTCCGTTTCTCTAGTAAGACACTATATTCCCAAAGACATTCGTATCCCTATTTTCGTCATGATGATTGCCAGTTTCGTGACCAATATTGGTTTATTGATGAATGCTTATACCTACGACCTGTATTTAACACTCGGTATCTTCATCCCGTTAATCGTGACCAATTGCGCTATTATTGGCCGAGCAGAGGCTTTTGCTTCAAAAAACAGCTTCTTTCCATCGCTACTTGACGGCATCATGCAGGGACTCGGCTTCACAGCGGTACTCTGCACTTTAGGTGGCTTGCGTGAAATGATTGGTCAAGGCACCCTCTTTTCAGGCGCTGAACAACTTCTCGGTAGTTGGGCAAGTCATTTAGAAATATCTTTCTACCTTACCGATGCTAAGTTTTTATTCGCTATATTGCCACCAGGCGCTTTTGTCGCGCTCGGTATATTGATCGCCATTAAAAACATCATCGACAGTCGAGCTGCAGAAAAAGCAAAACAAAGAACGAATAATCAAAATATCAGTGGGGACATCATCACCAATGAATAAAGCGAAACGCCAAGAGATATTTGAGCGATTACGTGAGCAAAATCCTAACCCGCAAACCGAGCTCGAATACAACTCGACCTTTGAGCTACTAATCGCCGTAATCCTTTCTGCTCAAGCTACCGACGTCGGAGTTAACAAAGCCACGCGCAAGCTTTACCCTGTCGCCAATACGCCAGAAGCCATTTATAAGCTCGGCGAAGAAGGACTAAAGGAGTACATCAAAACCATTGGTTTATTTAACAGCAAAGCTAAAAACGTCATATCCTGCTGTAAAGATCTGATAGAAAAGCACGACTCAGTTGTGCCCGACAACCGTAAAGATCTAGAAGCCTTAGCTGGGGTTGGTCGCAAAACGGCGAATGTTGTTCTCAATACGGCTTTCCGCCAGCCCGCAATGGCGGTCGATACCCATATATTCAGAGTTTCAAACCGTACCAAAATTGCCCCTGGTAAAACGGTTAGAAAAGTTGAAGATGCCCTGCTTAAGTTTGTCCCTAAAGAATTTATACTGGATGCACACCATTGGTTGATTCTCCATGGTCGCTACACCTGCGTTGCCCGTAAGCCTCGCTGCGGCTCCTGTATTATTGAAGATTTGTGTGAATTCAAAGAAAAAACTTCTGATTAACCTGCAAAACTCTCTCACTGCTCCTATCAGATGCTTAATTTTTGATCAATAAGTGATCTTTGCCTCACTTTTGATATACTCGGACGCTGTATGTGAAAAATATCACATAAATTGGCTCCTATTTCTCTGCATACTACGTACGAAGAAGTTAGTAGGCACTTATTATAGAGAAGCGGTCAATTAAGCAATACACACAATTGAAACACAGGAAATCATGATGATAAATAGATTGCTACTAGGGGTAGGCGTTCTAGCATGGAGCACAGGAGCGTTAGCAGGCAAACCTTACATAGAACATGAATATGAATACGTCCAACCTAATGGCGATGTAGTTACAATCTACTTAAATGGCCATGACTACTTTGGCGAACAACACAGCCGAACTGGTGAATTAGTTATTTATGACGAGTCGCTTGGCGGCTTGGCTTATGCAATCGTCAACGAAGACAAAACTGAACTCATTTCTACCGGGGAACTGGTAAGCTCAAGCGACTTTAACCCACAGACAAACCGTTACGTTCGTCGCGGAGGTTTAAGTTCAGGCGAAAAGAAAGAAGGCTCGGAAGAGAATAAAGAAGAAAAGCTGGGCGAAGAAACCGAACAACAACAACTTATCATAAAAACCAGAGAGCAAGCGCTTAAAGAAAGAGCCACCTATGCTAGAGGTAATGTGCAAGGGCTAACCATACTTATACAGTTTCCTGATGAACCCAGTACTTTAACTCAATCCCAAATTGACGAATTCCTGAATGGTCAAAACTATACAGAGTTTGGCAATCGCTCATCGGTAAAAGCCTACTTCGAAGAAGCCTCAAATGGCACATTAAACTACTCCAACACCGTCACGCGTTACTACACGGCTCAGAACAACAAATCTTATTATACCGATGACGATCATAGCTCGACGGTCCGTTCACGTGAATTAATTACAGAAGCATTAAACTGGTTAGAGAATGCAGAAGGCTTTGATTTTTCAACACTGTCTACCGACGCAAATAACCAAATCATGAGCTTAAACGTCTTTTACGCTGGTGATACAGACAGCGCTTGGTCACGAGGCCTATGGCCTCACATGGGC